>NZ_FNTX01000002.1:636556-954834 GCF_900105765.1 Ruania alba | reverse complement strand
CCATCCCGGGCAGCTTCGCGATGTGGGAGTCGATCGCGCGGATCTCCTTGCGCCCCTCGGCACCGCCGAACAGGTGGCCCATCACGTGGGTGACCTCCTCGTCGGTGGCGATCCCCGAACCCACCGGCCGCCACGCCGTCGAGAGCGCCAGCCGGGCCAGCTTCTGCGCCTTCGGGTTGCCCTCCAAGCGCGTGCGCGCCTGGGTGGCGTAGAACGCCACGTGCCGGGCCTCCTGAGCAGCGATCCGCTTGAGCAGCACCGCGAGCGACGGATGCCCCTCGAGGGCGGCCAAGCGCTTGTACGCAGCGGCCGCGGTCCACTCGTTCACCGCACCCCAGATCATGTGCACGGCCACGAAGTCCTTGCCCACCACATTGGAGAGGAACGCCTGCTTCACCGGGGCGATCCGGTCCCGCCAGCCGAGCTTGACCCGCTTGGCCTTCAGCTCGTCGTAGCTGACCGTGATGCCGTGCAGCTCGAGCACGTGGGCGAGCGCCTCACCGTGCCAGAACTCCTCCCGGTTCCACATGGTCATGAAGGCGTTCACCTCACCCTCGCCACGCGACGGCGTCACCAGCATGTCCCGCAGGTAGCAGACCGTGTGGTACTCCACATCGCACATGTACCGGAGGGTGCGCAGGGACTCGGCGGGCAGCGGGTCGTGGGAGAAGACCTCGAGGTCGAGGTCCTCCCAGTTCACCGCCACGGAGTCGCGGGCGAAGCGATCGATGTTGAAGGCCATGGTTCCTGGTTCCGGTACGAAGTGGGCCCGAGGGCTATCGCTACACAGTGTGTAGCGATACGCCTAGCGTACGCCGCGGATCGGGTACTGGGCCAGTTGTCGCATCAGGTTCGGAGCACGTCATCGATCGGATGGCCGGACCTCAGTCCTCGCGCACCTCGAGCGCCTGCCGCATGAGCGCCACGATCGAATCGATCCACTCCTCGTCGAAATTGCCCGAGTGTGCGAACCGGGCAGCCACCGCCCCGAGCACGAGATCAGCCGCGGTCTCCACATCGGCGTCCGCGCGGATCTGGCCCGCCGCGACGCCGGCCCGCATCCGCGCGATCCCCAGCTCCATCCGGGGCCGGAGCAGCTTCTCCCGAATCAGTTCGACCAGGTCCGGGTCACCGCCGGTGATCAACCCGAGGAAGACCCCCACCCCCTGGTTCTCCTGGAAGGTGGTGATGAGGAGCTGCACCGCCTGGCGCATATCCGCCCACACGTCGTCGCTGGGCTGGAGCAGGTTCGACGCCGCGATCTCCTTCAGGGCCGACTCCAGCACAGCATCGGAATCCCGGTGCCGGCGGTAGATGGTGGTGCGAGCCACCCCGGAGGCAGCCGCCACCGCCTCCACGGTCACCGCGGCCGGGCCGTGCGCACGGAGCAACTCCATCGCAGCCTGGTGGATCTTGCGATCCACTTCCTCACCTCGTGCCATCACCCTTCGACGGTAGTGGGTGGCGACGTTACTGCGTGAGATCGCGGGAGAGTAAGTCCGCCAATTGCTCGAGCGCCTCCTCCGAGCCCGGACCGTCCGCGTGCAGCGTCACCTCGTCGCCGTGCCCGACGCCGAGGGTCATCACTCCGAGAATGCTCGTGGCATCCTGCGGGACGGATCCGTCCTTGGAGATCCGCACCTCCAGGCCGGAATCCTCCACGGCGCGGGTGAACACGGCCGCGGGGCGCGCGTGCAGTCCCACCGGGGAGGCGATCGTCGCGGTGCGAGTAGCCATGGATGTCCTTCGTCGGTGCGATCCGGGGCATCTAATCTAACCCGCCCACGCGCCCGCTCACGCACGCGCTCGTGTGAAGGCGAGCACGTCCTCGGCAGTGCCGGCGTTCACGATCCGATCCCGGGGGATGCCCAGCTCCGCCGCCCGGGCACAGCCGTGGTCCAGGAAGTCCAGCTGGCCGGGGGCATGCGCGTCGGAGTCGATCGTCACCATGCAGCCGGCGTCGAGCGCCAGCCGCAGCAGGTCGTCCGGTGGGTCCCGCCGCTCCGGCCGGGCGTTGATCTCCACCGCCACGTCGAACCGGTGGCACGCCGCGAACACCAGCTCGGCGTCGAAGTCCGACGGCGGACGCGTGCGTGGCCCTGCCACCTTCTGTCCGGTGCAGTGGCCCAGCACATCCACACGTGGGTTCGAGATCGCCCGCACCATCCTGCGGGTCATCGCCTCGGCGGGCATCCGTAATTTGGAGTGCACGCTCGCCACGACGACGTCGAGCTCGTCGAGGAGCTCGTCCTCGCCGTCCAGGCTGCCGTCCGGGAGGATATCCACCTCCACCCCGGTGAGGATGCGCAGCGGCGTCAGGTCGGCGTTCAGGGCGGCGACCTGGTCGAGCTGGGCGCGCAGACGCTCCGGGCTCAGCCCGTTCGCCACGGTGAGGCTGGGTGAGTGGTCGGTGAGAGCGATATAGGAGTGGCCCAGCGAGATCGCCGCGGCCGCCATCTCCTCCACCGGGCTCCCGCCGTCGGAGGCGTCGGAGTGGGTGTGCAGGTCCCCACGCAACCACCCACGGACCTGCGCACCACCTGCTGCCAGCGGGCCGGCCTGCTGCTCCAACTCCTCCAGGTAGGGGTTCGGCTCCCCACGGGCTGCTGCAGTGGCCACCTGCGCCGTCCGAGGGCCGACGTCCGGCAGCTGCGCCAGGGTGCCGGCGGCGATGCGCGCGTGCAGCTCACCCGCATCGGTGGCGGCGAGGCGACGCGCGGCGCGGCGGAACGCCTGCACGCGATGCGTGTCGGCGAGCTGGCGCTCCAGCAGGAATGCCACCCGTTCCAGGGCAGCCACGGCAGGGTCGGGCACGCTCAGAGACGCTACCGCCGGCTCCGGCCGGGCGCGAGAGGTGGGCTCATTCTGCGGGCCCGTCCTCCAGGTGCACGTCCTCCACGACGACGTCCACGACCACCTGGTCAGTGGTCACCCGCACCCCGAGCGCGGCCGTGGCAGTCGCTGCAGCCACGCGGCGCGCCTCAGCACTGACTGCGCTGATCTGCGTCCCGTACGCCACGCTCAAGGCGACCGTCACACCGTCCAGCCAGTCGCCGTCGTCGGTGCTGACATGAACGGAGAAGGCACGCGCGCCCGGCACTCGGTCCACCTCGGCGGCCACGCGGGCACTGAGCACCGTGCCGGCGAGCAGGAACGTCCCGCCGTCGTGCCGGCCGCGCACCTGCGGTGCCGCGCGCAGGGCGCGGGCCACCCGGTCGAGCACCCCGCGCTCGGCGCGTACCCATCCGTCGTCGGTGAGCTGGCGCAGCTCCCCGGCGGCTCGGGCGAGCAGGTCTGAGGGCGGCTCCAACTCCTCGGGCCTCATCTCCATGCCTCGAGCCTCCGTTCCAGGGCTTGTCTACCGCGGTAGATCGATCCCCGCACCGCATCCACCGTCATGCCCTGGATCTGTGCGATCCGGTCGTAGGAGAGGCCCTCCACCTCGTACAGGATCCAGCATGCGCGCTGCGCCAGCGGCAACTCGTCCAACGCCTGCTCCAGCTCCCCCATCATCGTCCCCGCGATCGCGCGTCGTTCCGGACCATGCTGGGGAGGCTCGCGCAGGGCGGCCTCGTCGAACTCCATGGTTAACTCACGCCCACGCACCCGCAACTGCCGACGCACTTTGTTCGCCATGATGGAGAACAACCAGGTCTTGACCGCCGCCTCGCCACGGAAGCGTTCCGCACCCTCCCACGCCGCGACGAAGGCATCCTGCACGCAGTCGCGAACCACATCCTCGTCCCGCAGCATGCGCAGCCCGAAGCGGTACATCGCCGGCCCGTGCCGACGCACGATCTCCTCGAACGCCTGCTTGTCCCCATTCCGGGTGCGCCGCATCAGTTCGGCATCCGGACTGTCCATCACTGTGCCAGCATACGAGTGATGCACATCACAGGTGTGGTTTCGTGAGGATCAATGCACCCGGGGCACCTACTCCACAACGACCACAACCGGTCTGCCCAATACGGAAAGGTACTTCCATGGCTGAGAAGTCCGGTACGACCAGCTCCCCGTCCACCGCTGTCGAGAAGCCCAAGGGCCCGCTCGACACCGATCTGGGATCCACCTCCATCGCCGATCAGGTGGTCAGCAAGATCGCCGGGCTCGCTGCGCGCGAGGTCACCGGCGTGCACGCCATCGGTGGCGGCGCCGCCCGTGCGTTCAGCGCCATCCGCGAGCGAATTCCCGGTGGTTCCACCAACTACAGCCAGGGCGTGCGGGTCGAGGTCGGCACCGTCGAGTGCGCCGTGGACGTGGAGTTCGTGGCCGAGTACGGCGTCGCGATCGCCGATGTTGCACAATCGGTGCGCGAGAACATCGCCTCCTCCATCCAGCGGATGACCGGCCTGAAGGTTGTCGAGGTGAACGTTGCCGTCACCGACGTCTACCTCCAGGGCGAGGAGTCCGACAACGAGCCCGCACCGGAGCCGGAGCATGCCGAGCCGCGCGTCAAGTGAGCACCGATGAACCACGATGAGGACCGCCGCACGCCCGCGACCTCGGCCGAGCTGGCCCAGAGTGCGCGTGCGGCGGCCCTCGCCGTCCCCGAGGTCATCGACCTGCACACCGGTCGGTTCTCCGAGGTACGGACCTATCTCCCCGGCACCACTATCGCCGGGGTCCGTCTAGTGAGCGGGGCCGTGCACGTGCACGTGGTGCTCCCGTTCGGAGCACAGATCCCCGAGGTGACAGGAAGGGTGCACGACGCCGTCACCGCCGCCACCGGGGTGCCCGTGCTGATCCATGTGGCGGACCTGGCCCCCCGAGAGACGACGATTCAGCCCACGAGGAGCACACACCATGAAAGCAACGACGACCGGCCTGATCGCGGGCCTGCTGCTGGCGATCGCCATCGTGACCGGCGGTTGGGTCGGCCTCCTGCTCGCCGTCGTGCTCGGCGGCCTCGGGCTCGCGCTCGGCGCACAGCTCGATGGAACCATCCACGTACGCGCCGTGTTCGGACAGCGGCGTGGCTGATGTGCCAGGCACGGTCACGCTCGAGACGCGCGTGATCGAGCGGCTCGCCGCTCGCGCGGCGGCCAACGCCGCTCGCGAGCCGCAGAACCAACCACGACCCCGGGCAAAGGCCCGCGCGGACGTGGCGGGTCGGCGTGCGCGCGTCCTGGTGGAGACAGCCGCGTTCTGGCCGGAGCCGGCCGCCACGGCCGGCGCGAGGATCGCGGCGCGGGTGCGGCAGGAGCTCGCCGACTTCGCCGGCGTCCAGGCCGACCAGGTGAACGTGGCCGTGGTGGACGTCCTCATGCCCGGACCGCCGACACCCCGGACGGTGCGATGACGGACGCAACCCTGAACCCGGACCGCTCCGGCACTCCGGCGCCCGGCGTGCCGAGCACGACGGGCGGGTACAGCCCACTACCGCCGGCCCGGCAGCCACGAACCCGCGCAGGGGTGCGAGTGGTGACGGCGGTCGGTGCGCTGGTGCTGGCGGCCGCGGCCACCGTGCTCGCCCAGCACGCCCTGGTGGCGTGGAACCTGGTGGGCGGCCAGTCCTGGCTGCTGTGGGTTCTGGAGCTGATCGAGGAACAGGGCTCCGACGGCGGCGTCCAGCTCACCTTCGGCGCCGTCTGCGTGGCCGCTGCGCTGCTGATCCTGATCGCCGTCTCACCTCGGCGGCGCACGGGATATCGCCTGAGTGCCACACCGGCGCTGTATCTGAACGGTCATGACGTGGCCCGCCTCAGCTCCACCGCGGCCCAGACCGTCGACGGCGTGCTGGACGCGCGCACCACCGTGACCGGACGACGCCTGCGGGTGGACGTCACCGCGACGGGACAGCACGGGATCGCCTCGGAGGTGGAGCTCGCCGCACGGAAGCAGCTGAGCCTGGTGGGCGGCGCCTTCCGCGTGAAGGCACAGGTGCGCACCCCGAACAGCACCTCGGCCGTCGGCATGGCCACGAACGAGACCGCACCGACCAGCAGCACGGACTCGACCGGAGGGACACGATGAAGCGGCACACCGGCTCCGTCGTCGCCCGTCTGGTCGCCCTCGCCATCGCCATCGTGATCGGTGTGGCCGGGCTGTTCCTGATCGGCGTGCACACCCCGTGGTGGCCGGCCAGCTGGCCCGCCCCCGCGCAGTCCTGGACCCTCGATCCGTTCCGCGAGGTCCTGGAGCAGCCGTGGGGGCCCGGTACCGCCGCGGCGCTGGCGCTCCTGCTGGCGCTCCTCGTCGTATGGTCGGCGATCCGGCCGTTCGGGCTGCTCCGGACCGACTCCCACCCGGTCACTCGCGATCAGGGACTGCACGTGGACGTCGAGCCTGCGGCGGTGGCCTCGGCCGCGGAGCAGGCGTGCTCGGCGGACCCGGACGTGATCAAGGCACGGCTGAGCTTCCACAAGCGTCGCCGTCAGGTGGTGCTCGAAGGCACGGTGACGGTGGCCGCCTCGGCCGATCTGGCCGTCGTGGCCGCGCACGTGGACCGCGTGGCGGCACAGGCACGGGACGTGCTCGGCATCCAGCGCACGGCCGGTCGGATCCGGCTGGCCATCACCCGGGAGACCGGGACCCGCCGGGTCTCCTGACCAAGGAACCGATCAGACGCGGGCGAGCACGTCCTCGATGACGGACGCGACGCCGTCGGCCGTGTTCGCTGCGGTGACCTCATCGGCAGCCGCCATGGTGACCGGTGCGGCATTGGCCACGGCCACGCCACGACCCGCCCAGGCGAGCATCTCGGCATCGTTGGGAGCGTCGCCGAAGGCGAGCACCTCGGCGGGCTCGATGCCGCGGTGGGTGCACAGCCGGGCGAGCCCCCACGCCTTGCTGACCCCCTCGGCGAGCACTTCGACGAAGGGCGCACCCGAGTGGGTGACCTCGAAACCCGGCAGGCCGAGGCCGCGGATGGTGCCGACCAGCTCGTCGTTGTCGACCTCCGGGTGACGCACCACCAGCTTCAGGCTGGGCTCGGCGAGCACGTCGGCAAGGGTCGCCTCGCCCATCTGCGACGGGTGACGCTTGTGATCGTTGAACTCGGCCACGTCGGCGTACCCGGCCTGTGCCACGAAGTCCTCACCGCCCCGTCGTACCGAGACGAACAGCGAACCCGGTGCCACCTCTAGCAGCGCCTCGGCGAGGGCGGTCTGGGCCGCCACGGAGAGGTAGGCCTCGAAGAGGGTCTCACCGGTGCTCAGGTGGTAGGCGCGGGCACCGTTGCCGCAGAGCGCCCAGCCGGTGAACCCGGCCATGTCAGCGATCTGTGCGAGGCCGATCGGCTGCCGTGCGGTGACCGGGACCACCTCGATCCCGGCCTCGCGTGCGGCGTCCAGCGCAGCGCGGGTGCGGGCGCTCACCGCGAGGTCGGCGTCCAGGAGGGTGCCGTCGAGATCGGTGGCGATGAGGCGTACGGGCATGACGGTCACGCTATCCGGACGAGACGGGCGAGTGGTCCCAGCGCAGGTGGTCAGCCGGCCTCGTGCTCGAGGGTCTCGAGCGAGACCTCCCCCGTCCGCACCGCGCGCAGGACCCGGTGGGTGCGGGCCAGCCGCGGCAGGGTGATGACGAGGAGCCCGCCGAGCATGTTGAGCGGGATGACCACGGCGAACCAGGCCAGGAACTCCGTCAGGGCGATCGGCGCTCCCGCGAACATCGCCGCGAAGATCACGATGGCGTTCAGCGCGCCGTGCAGCATCCCCAGCCCGATAACCAGCAGGCCGGTGGACAGGCAGATGAGAGCCACCACCACATCGTTGGACGTTCCCTGCTGCATCCGGGTGGACAGGGTGATGGTGGCACCGGCGAGCAGGGACAGGCCGATCATCGTTCCCACCGCGACAGGTTCGAGATAGCCGGTGGCGCTCTGGATCAGCGTGTCGTGATAGTTCGGCAGGGCCATGACCATCAACCAGGCGAAGGCGATGCCGCCGCCGAGGTTGCCCACCAGCGTGACCGCCCACAACCGGAGCAGCTGCCACCACGTGCCCTGGCCCGCCACGATCGCATTGATGGGCAGGAGGAACTCTTCGGTGAAGAGTTCGGAGTGGGCGAGCTTGAGTGCCAGCAGACCGACGCCGAAGGCCATCCCGGCCAGGATGTCTGAATCCGTGGCCTGCTTGACCAGGATCATCGCGAGGATGCCGAGCCCGATATCGATGCCGCCGAAGAGGCCGGTGACGATCAGCTCGACCCAGGTGCGATTGAGCCGTTTGGTCCCCTCAGTGACCGTCGTGGCGGCCTCGCTGAGAAGCTCCTCCTCGATATCGAGATCGGTCTCGCCCATCCGCTCACGCTGACGCTTCTGGTCCACCATGGGGTCACGCTAGCGGCTGCCCAGGTGTGCTGTCCCCCCATGCGCCCAACGCATCCGTCATCCACACCATCGCCCGCCCCGCCGCGCCTGACCGACATCTGGATGCCATAAAGTCGGGCCCATGAAGTCTGCCCCGCCGCCGCGCGAAGTCCTGCCCTGGAACCGTTTCGGAGACGCCAGCCGTGAGCTGGCCCAGGTGGTGGTCGACAGCGGCTGGATGCCCGATCTGGTGATCGCCGTGGCCCGCGGCGGGCTGATCCCGGCCGGCGCGATCGCCTACGCCCTCGGGGTGAAGGCGATGGGCACGATGAACGTCGAGTTCTACACCGACGTGGAGGAGACCCTCCCCGAACCGCAGGTGCTGCCACCCATGCTCGACACCTCAGTCCTCGCCGGGGCGAAGGTGCTCGTGGTCGACGACGTGGCCGACTCCGGACGCACCCTGGAGGTGGTGATGCGCCTGCTGCGCACCGGAACCACCCCCGGTGCCGGACCGCACACCGTGACCCCCGCTCCCGAGCACCTCCCCGCCGAAGCACGCAGCGCCGTGCTCTACACCAAGCCGCAGTCGGTGATCGAGCCGGACTACACCTGGCGCAGCACCGACCGGTGGATCGCCTTCCCCTGGTCCTCGCTCCCACCGGTGACCGCCACCGCGAACACCGAGGCCTGATGCCGGTGCACACGCCGCGGGTGGTGATCGCCGGCGGCACCGGATTCCTCGGCACGGCGCTGGCGGCCGAGGTCAGCCGCCGGGGCGCGGAAGCGGTGCTGCTCACCCGTACCCCACGACCAGACCTTCCCTACCGGCAGATCCGGTGGGACGCCGTCGGGCAGGGCGGTTGGACGGCCGAACTGGACGGCCCGGACGTGCGGGTGGCTAACCTCGCCGGCAAGCTCGTGGACTGCCGGCCCACCGCGGCGGCGATCGCCGCACTTCGTGACTCCCGGGTGCACGCCACCCGCGCCCTGGTCCGCGCTGCCACAGCCGCACGCGCACCGATCCAGCACTGGCTGCAGGCCAGCACGACGGCGATCTGGTCCGACGGCGGCCAGGCTCGCCTCACGGAGAGCTCACCCGTGCCCGAGGTTCCGCCCGGGCTGCCGCAGATGACCGGGGTGGCCGTCCCGTGGGAGGCCGCCGCCGCGGACGCACCGGCCGAGCACCTGCACGTGATGCGCATCTCGATCGTGCTGGGCGGTGACTCACCGGTGCTGCAACGGCTGATGCTGCCGGTCCGGATGGGTCTCGGCGGACCGGTCGGGTCGGGAGAGCAGTGGTTCTCCTGGATTCATCTGACCGACTGGTTGGAGCTCGCCTGCGCAGCCCTGGGGCTGAGCGAGGTGACGATTCCCGACGGCGTGCTGGTGGCGGCCGCTCCGCACCCGGTGCGGAACGCCGAGCTCATGGCAGCGATGCGGCGGCACGTGGGCCGGCCGGACTGGGCCCCGCGAACACCCGGGCCGCTGGTGCGGCTCGGATCGGTCGTGCTACGGACGGACCCGGCCCTTGCCCTGACCGGCCGGCACGTCACCTCGGAACTGCTCGACCACGACGCCTTCCGGTACCCGCACCTGGACGGCGCGATCGCGGCACTCGAGGAGACAACGCTCTGATGGCCGGAACCCCGCCCGCCGAGGTCGTGATCGACGAGGACCTGGTGCGCCGACTCCTCGCCGACCAGCATGCCGAGCTCGCCGAACGTCCGCTGCGCATCGTGGCCAACGGCTGGGACAACGTGATGATTCGCCTGGGCGCGAACCTGATGGTCCGCCTGCCCCGGCGGGCGGCGGCAGCGCCACTGATCGAGCACGAGCAGCTCGTGCTGCCCCGCCTCGCCCCGCGCCTGCCAGTGCCGGTGCCCGTCCCCGTCCGGGTGGGCCGCCCCACCGACTACTACCCGTGGTCGTGGTCGATCGTGCGCTGGGTGGACGGGCGTGCAGCCGCCCTTGACCCGCCGGCCGCCCGGGATGCCTGGGCTGCCCGGTTGGGGAAGTTCTTCGCCGCACTGCACCGGCCGGCCGATCCGGACGCTCCCGCGAACCCGGTCCGCGGGATCCCGCTGGCCGATCGCGCCGACGCGATCCGGGCCAGGCTCGCCGACCCGGCGGTCCCCCGGGGGGCCGAGCTGGCTTCGGTCTTCGAACGGCACGCTCACGTGCCCGCCTACACCGGGGCCCCGCTGTGGCTGCACGGCGACCCGCACCCGCTGAACCTGCTCACGCTGAAGCACCGGCTGGTCACCGTGCTTGACTTCGGAGACGTGACCGCCGGTGACCCCGCCGCCGATCTGGCGACGGCGTGGCTCACCTTCACCGCCCGTGGTCGCGCCGACCTCGTGGTCGCCTACGCGACAGCGAACCGGGACGGCGCAGGCCTGCCGGAAGGCTTCGGCACCGATGACGCCCTGTGGTCCCGCGCCCGCGCCTGGGCGGCCGGCCTCACCGGGGTATTCGCCGCCCACGCCGACAACAACCCACAGATGGCAGCGATCGCTGAGCACGCCACCGCCCAGCTGCTGGAGGCCCCGGACGCTCGCTGAGTCGGCGCTTGGTACCGTCACGGTCATGTTCTGGCGCAAGAAGCGGAAGACCGACCCGTTCGCCAACGGCCGACCCGAGTTCACCAGCGGAGCGCTCACGGTCAAGAGCGTGTTCGCCATCACCGGGCGCGGCACCGTGGCCACCGGCATCGTGGACTACGGCCGCCTGGTCACCGGCCAACCCGTGACCGTGACCCGGTACGGCCAGATGGTGGTCGCAGCCACGATCGACGGGGTGGAGCAGTTCCGCGCCACCACCGACGTGGCCGAAACCGGCGCGGAGGTGGGACTGTTGCTGCGAGGGGTGGAGCGGTCCCAGGTTCAGCCCGGCGACGTCATCACGGGCTGATCGGCGCCGTCAGTGCCCGGCGGCCACGGGCTGTCCGGCCAACCAGTCCGTGAAGGAGCGTCCGCCGATCCGCACGTCGGCGCCGGGCAGGTTGGATCGCTCCGCGAACGCCCGCAAGGTCCGCCCCAGGGTGGGCACTCGGACGCCGCGGGTGCGGGGCCGTCCGTCGTGCGCACGCACGGCGGTGACCGCATCGGTGACGGTGAGGACCTCGGGCCCGGCTAGATCGCGGGCCCGGACCGGGCCGGACGGTGGCGTGGCGAGCGCGTGGTCGACCAGCTCACGCGCGACCCAGCTCACGTCCACCGGTTGCGCGGCGAAGTCCAGCGCCAGGTGCGCCCGGCCCACCATCGATGCCCGTGCCATGGTGGCCACCAAGGGGTGGAACTGCGTCGCCCGGACCACGGTGGCGGGTACCTCGGCGGCCAGCACCAGCTCTTCGGCTCTGCTCTTCGCCCGGTAGTACGGGTACGGGTTCGCGTCACACCCGACGATGGAGACGTGCACCACGTGGGCTGGGCGCGGCATCGTGGCCACCGCAGCCAGCAACTGTTCCGTGCCGCTGATGTCCGTGCCACGCGGCCGCCACGGGTTGCTCGCGCAGTGCACGACGGCGTCCGCACCACTGAGTGCAGCACCCAAGCCCTGGCCGGTGGCGACGTTCACGCCCCACCTCCGGCTCGCCGGCACCGCCACGTGCCCCAGCTCCCGGACGCGGCGCACCACATGGCTACCGAGCTGCCCTGATCCCCCTGTCACCACGATGCGCACGCCAGGCCTCCTCAGCCGTTCGCCGGATCTCTCCCATGGTGATCCGCTGGCGGCGATGAACCAAGGCGCCACGCCGCCTGCGGTCGTCGAAGGTTGGCCCGATCGACTGTCATACGCAAGGTCGTGCGAAATGTTGCGCAGCTCTACGCATCAGCGTCGGTCGGGGCACGGGAACTCAGATGCGCGAACCGCGGGCCCGGGCAATCATTCGCCGCTGCCACTTGTCCGCCTCGGATGTCAGTGGTGTGGCGAGGAACTCCCCCAAGGTCACCCCGGCAGCCAACGCCAGGCCCACCGACGCGGCACGGACCAGCAGGTCGAGCCCTTCGATGATGAAGCCTCCGGAGTCGACGATGTTGTACATGGCGCCATACAGGGAGAGCCCGGGCAGGAACGGTGTGACACCGCAGACCGAGATCACCATCGTGGGCACGCTGACGCGCTCGCACACTGCACCGGCGAGCAGACCGACGGCGAGGGCTGCCACGAAGGCCGGCACGGCGGCGTCGGCAACCCCGGCGGAGCCCTCGGTCGCGGCATCGCCCAGCAAGGTGCCCAGCTCGTAGGCAGCAGCGGCAGCCGCGGAGATCCCGGCGACCAGGGCGACAGTTCGGATCCGGGTATAGCTGGCCACTGACCATGCGGCCGCGATCACCGCGCTGGCGAGCACACGAGTCAGCACGTGCACGTCGGCCTGCGCATTCAGGTCCCCGATGCTCAACGGCACCCCGAACCGGCGGCCCACCTCGAGCACGATACCGATCCCGACGACGAGACCCATCGTTCCCAGCACCACTTCGAAGGACCGCGCGGCCGCGGTGAGTGGGAAACCGGAGATGGCGTCCTCGGCGGCACCCACGAGGGAGAGCCCGGCGAGCAGCACCACGATCCCCGAGGCCACGATCAGGGACGGCGGCAGCAACGCCCGATCCCATGCCAGGAGATTCTGCCCCCATAGCAGCAGCACACCCACCACGGTCGCGATACCGGCACCGACCACCTGCTGGAACAGGTACGGCAAGCCTCGGTGACGCAGGAACCGCAGGGTCCGGTCGATCACCATGGTGGTCGCAGCGGAAACCAACGCCGCCGCCCAACCACCGCCGAGCAGCACCGCGAGCGCCGCCGCCATCAGTCCGAGAGCGAGCGTGACGACAGCCCTGCGGTACGGGTGCGGGGCCGTCAGGATCCGAGTGAGCCGGGTGTGCGCTTCTGCCAGCGAGGCCTTTCCCCCGTTGATCCGGCTGACCAGGCGGGAGATGTCGGTCAGGCGGCTGTAGTCGGAGGTGCGGGTGTGGATCACGCGTACCTTGGTGACCGGGTCGTCGTCCCGGTCGATCGTGGCAGTCAGCGAGATGAACGTGATGTCCACGGTCAGGTTCTTCACCCCGAGGCCGTCGGCGATCCGCAGCATCTCGGCGGTGGCATCCGCCACCGGAGCACCCGTCGAGATCATCGCCTCTCCGGCGCGGAGCACGAGATCAAGGACGGACCGTTCGTCCTCCGCCGACAGCTCCGAGGTGTGCCTCGAGCCGAGCAGCGGGACGCTGGGCGGACCCGAGTCGGCCACCATGCGGCGCGCCTGGTCTCGCAACGAGGGCCGACCGGAGAGCCGGCGCCCCGGAGCGTCGGGACGGGAGGGGCGCGTGCTGCGCGGCACTGTAGGTCGCAACGGTGGTACCGGGGCGGCCTCGGGGACCGAGTCGGTATCCACCTCTGGCGTCTCGGTGTCGAGCTCCAACGTCGTGGGAGCAGGTGCCGTCGCGGACGGGGCCAGCCGAGCCCCAGGGCCTCGCCCTGGACGCGGCCGGCGGCCTCGGCCGGGGCGCGCAGTCACACGGAGAATGTTACGGGTTCGGCACGTGAGTTTCGCGGCGTACCAGCCGCCACGCCGAGGGGAGCAACATCCCGGCGAGCGCACCCTTGATCAGGCCTCCCACGATGAAGGGAGTGAACCCGGCGGCGATCGCCTCGGCCGGACCGAGGCCTGCCGAGAGCGCGAGCCAGGGCACGCCGACGGCGAACACGGTCGCCTGACCGAGCAGACCGAGGCCGAGCATCCGCAGCGGGCTCCGGTCCCAGCCGCGTTCGGCGAGGCGCCCCATCACGGCCGCGGCCAGCAGGAACCCGGCCAGGTACCCGCCGGTCGGTCCGATCAGCGCGACGGCGCCGGATCCGCCGTCGGCGAAGACCGGCATCCCCACCGCACCCAGCAGCAGGTAGGCACCCATCGCCACCACACCTCGGCGTAGCCCCATCGTCGTTCCCACGAGCAGCACGGCCAGCGTCTGCCCGGTGACCGGCACCGGAGAGCCCGGCACCGGCAGGGACACCTGCGCGAGCAGGGCAGTGAGCACGACGGCGCCGCTCACCAGGGCCGCATCCCGCGCCCAGGTGCCCGTCCAGGGGCGCAGCAGATAATCACGTGGAGCGGCGGCAGCGATCGACATTCATCCTCCAGGTCTCGGCTATCTCCCCAGTGTCGCGAGCCGTGCGCCACAACGCGCTGTGGAGTTCGACAAAGCTGGACCACCGAACCGGTGCCGGACCCACTGTTGACCCGATGGGCAGAGCGACCCATACGTCCTTGTTGACGACGCGTACAGCATCGGGATGATGAACAGATGCGCACTTCTCGTCTGCTCGCCGCCGGGACCACGATCGCCGCTGCGGGAGCACTGGCTGCCTGCGATCCCGGGCCACCCGCTGACGGCTTGGGCGGGGCGCTGGAGTCAGTCCCCGCCACCGAGGACAACCTCCGGCTGATCGCGTGGACGGATGTGTCGGCGGTGACCGAGCTCGGCGGCTATGACGAGTACCCGCACCCGTTCGCCACGGCGGGGCTGGTGGGGTACGGCACGCTCGGGCAGCTCACCCGCCAGCTGGACCCGGCTTTGCTGCCGGACGGGGGGTCCGAGGGCGCAACGGCGCTGTGGGTGGGTGAGCCGCCATACACGGCGTTCCGGTTCGACGGGGTCGATGGGGAGGCGGTGGCCGGCTTCTTCGCCGAAGCCGACGGGGAATCGAGCGACCTGGCTGACGGCACGCTGCTGGTGCGGCGCGGTGACGCCGAGGTCGATCTCGAGGACGACCTGCTGCCACCACAGGTGCTCAGCCAGATGAACACGGTGTGGTTCGGTGAGCGGACCTTCGTCGGCTCGACCCACCAAACCATGGTGGCCGACCTGGTCGAGGGCACCGACGAGTCCGCCGCCGACGCCGAGGTCTACTCCGGGGTGACCGACTGCCTGGGCGATGTGGTCGCCGCCGAGCTGCATTCCGGCGATGACCCAGCACCGGCCACATCACTGGCCATCGGCTTCAGCGGCAGTACGGAGGAGCCGGTCGCCACACTGTGCTTGCGCGTCGACGACCCGGAGACGATGGTGGAAACGGTCACCGACCAGCTCACCTCCGGCAGCGACCCGTCCACGCAGCGCCCCTGGCAGGACATCCTCGGTGAGGGGGAGGTGACCGAGTCCGGCGACTGGGTGCAGGTCCAGTTCGTCGACCCGGAACAGCCGGACGCCATCTACCAGGCTCTCTACGGCGGAGCGCTCCCGGCCCTCATGGGTGCGGAGATCGAGGACCCGCGGCTGGGGTAGCAGCGACCAGGATGACCCTACGGCTGGTGCCGGCGCGCCACGGTCACGACCACGTCATGGCTGCCGGTGGCTGAGCGCACCGTCGTGGCGTGCACGAGGTCGCCGTCGGCGTTCCACCGCACCGACTGGGAGTAGCCGGACCCGTCGCCGGTGAGCGAACGCTCGGCCGGGGTGGGCAGCTCGAACGAGGTCCACGTGGCGCCCAGGTCGAGACTGTGCAGCGCCCGGTTGCCGGCCACCCCGTCGCGGAGGCTGTGCCGCCCGGTCGCGATCAGCTCCACCTGACCGCCCACCTCCCGCCAGGCGAGGTTCGGGGTACCGGAGATGCTGGTGCCGTCGGTGGCCACGAGCGGCAGGCCGATCGCGGCTGGATCGCCCCAGTCGAGACCGTCGCTGCTGGTGAGCAGATGGATCGGTACCTCGGGTGGTCCCACCACCTCGATCACGGCGCGATGGACGCCGTCGGGCATCTGGCCTGTGCCCACGAACATGCCAGGGCGATGGAACCTGTCCCCCACACCGGAGACCAGGTCCTTCTCCGACCACGTGCGCAGGTCGGTGCTGGAGCGGCGGGCGATCACCTGCAGCATCCCGCGTTCCTTCTCCCGCTCGTCGGCGAAGAAGCAGTGCAGTTCGCCGCCGATCACGTGTAGGTCGGGTTCCCAGACGGCGGTCGTGTCCGCGTCGCTGCGCGGGGAGTAGATCGCCGGACCGCCAGAATCTATCGTCGATTCGTACTGCCACGTGGCACCTGAGTCCGTGGAGGAGTAGAGCACCAGGTTGGTGCTGGACCCGTCCGCCGGGATCGCGTTCCCGGCGAGCAGCAGGCCCCCACGATGCAGGTGGCCGACGCTCTCCGGCACCTCGTACAGCATCGGTTGGTACCGGTGGCCGAACCCGTACTGCACGTCGGGAACGTCGGCCAGGTGCTCCCAGGTGTGCCCCCCGTCCAGACTGCGCCAGATCGGGAAGGAGGGTCCGCCGTCGTCGGCCACACCGAGGCGCAGCTCCCAGGTGAGGAAGATGGCCCCGGCGTTCGGACCGTCGGGGTCCGTGACCAGGAGGCGGGTGTACAGGGAGCCCATCTCCCCGACGGCGCCGCGGTGGACGGTGGTGGTGGCGAGCGGTTCGAGTTGCACAGGTCTCCTTCTACACGATCCGGGGGTTGTCGAGGTCGTGATAGACGCGATACGGGATGCGGTCCGGCACTTCGGAGAGCGGGGCCATCCGACCCAGGGGCAGCCGCGCGGTGCCCACCCCGACCGGCCGGTAGACCAGGGGGTCCTCGCGGGTGAACGCGGCCTCCAGGTCCACCATCTGCCACGGCGTGGGCAGCGAGATCGGCATGGTCCAGTCGGCGTTCTGCGCCAGCACCACCGGCCCGTGCGCGAACGCCACCCGGTGCGGGTGCCAGCGGTCCACCGGCAGCACCCGCAGCCGGGCGCCCAGGCGCACGATCACCTCATCCCCATCGGTCCAGTCGCGATCCACCTCCACCCAGCCGTGATTCCCGACGGCGGAGGTCACCTCCCCGTTCACCCTCACCTGGAAGTCCTCACTCCAGGGCGGGACCCGGAGCCTGAGGGTGAACCGGCACGGCTCGCCCGGGTTGCGCACAGTCAGGGTCGTGGTGTCCCCGGCCGGGAAGTCGGTGCGCTGGGTCAGGGTGAGCTCGCGTCCGTCCTGCTCCCACGTGAGGGTGGAGGGGACGTACAGGGCCACCGACACTCCGCCGTCGTGGGCGTGGTAGACCAGTTCCGGCAGGTGCGCCACGCACTGCAGGTACGTACCCGAGCAGCACGGCCAGTCGTCCCAGTGCGGCAGCTTGGTGGCGATGCCGAGCCGGTAGTCCTGGTAGTAGGGCGAGCGCCCACCCGGGCGCACCGGCGTGACGGCCCCGATCCCGGAGAACACGAGCTGTTCGACCCAGTCGGCATACCGGGCCTCCCCGGTGAATCGCAGCAGCGCGGTGCACAGCTTGAACGCCGCCCAGGTCCCGCAGACGATCTCGGCGGTATCGGTACGCCACTCCAGGCTGCGGCCGAGCGCCCCGTCCTCGGGCAGGGTGAACTCGCTCGGGCCGTACCCGCCGGTGGCGTAGGTCTGGGTGGTGGTGAAGTACTCGTGGGCGTTGCGCAGGATCTCGAGATAGTGCGGCTCCCCGGTCACCTCATAGGCGGCCGCCGCGGAGGCGAAGGTGTTCACGTGCGAGTAGGCGTGCAACCAGACGGGCACGTCCCACGGGCGCCCGGGCTCGGGTGCCTCGGCGAAGCGGTCCCAGTAGGAGTCGTAGTGCCACAGCCGGGCGAACTCCTCAGCAGCGGGGTCGGCGCCGGCGAGGTACCCGCGGTGCAGGTTCTCCGCGAGGGTGTACCACTCGATGGTGCGGGCGTGCGAGGTGGGCGTGATGATCCCGCCGGCGAAGTTCGCGGCGTGGGCGGCGGGCCGGTCCTGCTCCAGGGTGCGGGCTGCCCATGGAACGGTGCGGTCCAGCAGGTCCAGAGCCGGCTGGTGCCCGGCATAAAGCGCGGTGTCGACGAGCCCGCAGAGCAGCTTCTCGTACCCGTAGAGCGACATCCGGGTGTCACCGTCCGCCCCGACGGTCTCCGCGAAACCGTCCACCAGCTGCACGGCCCGCTCGGTCGCCTCCGGGATGCCCGCGGTCGCCCCGAGCCGGGCCAGGCCGGAGACCCACTGACCGAAGGTGGGCTGCGTGGTCACCCGGGACCACCCGGTCATCGGCTCACCGGGCGCCGGGAGCCCGGCCTGCTGCCGGAAACCGTGCAGCACATCCTCCGGCGGCATCCCCAGGTAGGTCTCGGCGGCGTCGGCGATCCGGTCTCCGAGATCGCCGTGCAGCTGGACCTGGCCGGTGTAGCCGAGAGACCGCAGCCGGGGAGCGACCGGGGACTCGCTGGTCATGGGAGCCTTTCCGTCAGTGGGCGGGAATGAGGGGTGATGCGGGTGCAGGCGCGGAAGCCGGGGCGGCGAGCACCCCGGTCCGCCACATGCAGGCAGTAGCGATAGCAGCAGGCGCGGCCACCCCGAAGACGGGGACCAGTCCGGGGACGAGGTAGTAGGCGTAGAGCACGAGCGCGGCACCCGCGGCGGTGAGCGCACCGATGGCGGGGCGGCCGGCCACCAGCACAAGGCTGCGGCGCAGCAGGCCGCGAGCGCCGTCGTCGAAGTGGGCCTGCAGCGGCCAGACGGTCACGGTGAGCACAGCGAGAACCACCCCGGCCACCGTGTGTGCCCCGGCCAGTGCGGGGCCCAGGTCGCCCAGGTCGAGCTGGGTGACCAGGACCCGGTCGATCAGCAGCACGGCCCAGATCACGCTCAACACTGCGCCGAGCCGGTTCGCGGAGCCGAACTCGGCCCGCCACAGCTCGGCGAACCGGGACCGCAGGCCGGCCAGCGTGGGCGGGTCATCGGGGTGCTGCTGGGCGTGGCGGGCGTCGTCGCGGAGGACCCCGTGCACGGCGGAGGTGGCGGGGAACAGGCCGAGGACGATCCCTCCGCGCAGCGTCCAGACCACCCAGAGCAGGTGCAGGCACAGCAGCCGCAGCCCGAGTCGGCCGATCCGCTGGTGCCAGTCGAGCAGGCGCTGCATCAGCCCTTCACCGACCCGATCATCACGCCCTTCTCGAAGTACCGCTGCAGGAAGGGGTAGAGCACGATCACCGGCAGCGTGGAGACCACGATCACGCCGTACTTGATCTGGTCGGCGTACTGCTGGGCGTAGCTGCCGCCGCCGGAACCACCCGATCCGCCGGCTCCGCCGGAGAAGGCCTGGTTGGAGATGAGGATGTCGCGCAGCACGATCTGCAACGGTTGCTTGTCGTAGTCGCGCACGAACACCAGACCGGTGAAGAAGTCGTTCCAGTGCTGCACGAGGTAGTACAGGCCGATCACCGAGATGATCGCCATGGACAGCGGCAGCGCCATCTTGAGGAAGAACTGGAAGTAGTTCGACCCGTCGATCGTGGCCGCCTCGTAAAGCTCCTCGGGCAGGGAGTTCTCGAAGAACGCCCGGGCGATGATCAGGTTGTAGACGTTCACCGCGGTCGGGAGGATGAACACCAGCCAGTTGTCCAGCAGGTTCAGGTCCCGCAGCAGCAGGTACATCGGGATCAGCCCGCCGTTGAAGAACATCGTGAAGGCGAAGAAGAACATCAGCACCTTCCGCGGGCGGAATTCGCGCCGGGAGAGGGCGTACGCGGCCGGCAGGGTCACCAGCAGGTTCACCGCCGTGCCCACCACGGTGTAGAGGATCGTGTTCCGGTAGCCGGTCCAGATTCGCTCGTCGGCCAGGATCTGTTCGTACCCGAACCAGGAGATCCCCTGCGGGATGAACCACACGCGCCCGGTGGCCACCATCGTCGGATCCGAGACGGATGCGATCACCACGAAGTAGATCGGGTACAACGTCACGAACAGCACCAGCGCGCACGTGAGGACCAACCCGACCGTGAACGCGAGGTCGCCGGGGGTGCGGTACTTGAGGGCGGAAAGTCGCATGAGGCTCACCACAGACTCGTGTTGGAGACGCGCTTGGCGACCTGGTTCGTGACCACCAGGAAGGTGAAGTTGATCAGCGTGTTGAACAACCCGATCGCCGTGCCGTAGCTGAACTGGTTGGACAGGATGCCGATCTTGTACACGTAGGTGGCGAGCACCTCTGAGACCCCCAGGTTCAAGGGGTTCTGCATCAGGAAGATCTTCTCGAAGCCGGTGCTCAGTACCGTGCCCATGTTCAGGATGAACAGCACGATCATCGTGGGCACCAGCGCGGGGATGTCGATGTGGCGGATGATCGTGACCCGCCCCGCCCCGTCGATCCGGGCGGCCTCGTACAGTTGGGTGTCCACGCTGGCCAGCGCCGCGAGATAGATGATGCTGTTCCACCCGGCGTGCTGCCACACCTCGGAGATCACGTAGACCGGCACGAACGCTCCGGCGTCACCAAGGAAGTTCGTGCCGCTGAAGCCGATCATCTCGGCCACCCGGGTGATCAGACCCGAGGACGGGGAGAGGAACACCTGCAGCATCCCGACGATCACCACGATCGAGATGAAGTGCGGCAGGTAGGTGGCCGTCTGCAGGAACTTCTTCCGACGGCGTCCGATCACCTGGTTCACCATCAGCGCCAGCGCGATCGGGGCCACGAAGCCCACCACCAGGGTGGTCACGCTGATCACCACGGTGTTGCGGATCAGCATCCAGAACTGCGGGCTCTCGAAGAACTGGTGGAAGTACTTCAGCCCGACCCACTCGCCACCGGTGAGCCCGGCAGCGAAGTCGAACTCCCGGAACGCCAGCTGCAGCCCGTACATCGGCACATAGGCGAACAGGACCACAAAGCCGATGGCGGGAAGGGCCATCACCCACAGTTGCCAATAGCGATGCATGTGCCGGCGCAGCATCGCGATCCCTCTCGGTGGCGTGCGGGTCGGGCCCCGCGAGGGCACCACGCCCGGCGCCCGTACGGGCCCCGTCCTCGTCGCGGTCACGGTGATCTCCTTCGATCAGCGGGGGCGGGCGGTGCGGTCGGACTGCTCATCGGCCCGCACCGCCCACACCCCGTCGTTGGACTGTTTGCTCACCCCTGCGAGGCGGCGAACTCGTCGTAGTAGCTCTGATGGATCTCGATGTTCTGCGTCAGGCCGGAGCCCTCCACCTCGGCCACGTAGGCGTCCCACTCGTCCTCCACGCCGCCCTCGGTGATCCAGGTGGCCCATCGCTGCATCGCGATCCCGAACACAGCGGTGTTGTTGAGCGAGAGCTGGTTCAGGTCCTCTTCGCTCATCCGGATCAGCGCACCGGGGAAGATGTCGGTGGTGGGGTCCACGTTCTCGACGGCGTCGGCGAGCGGCTCGTACTGCTCCACCGCTTCCTGCAGGTCCGAGGGGAGAGTCACCTCGATGTCGTCGCGGATCCAGCCGGGGCTGTTGTCGGCGAGCGTGGTGGTCCACTTCCAGGAGGACGGGTCGGTCTCACCGTCGGCGGGCGGCAGCACCTCGTAGCTGCCCTCACCGGTGCTTTCGACGTTCTCCCCGAGATCGCCCCACAAGGACTGCACGGAGATGTCCTGGTCGTAGAAGCCGTTGATCACAGCGAGGGCGGCCTCACGGTTGTCGCTCTGAGCCGACATGGTGATCGAGTTGACCCCGTAGTTGAGGCCGTACGCGTCATAGGACCACGTCAGCTCGCTCGGGTCCATCGAGGCGTCGCCCATGAGCGGTGACATCGCGCTGTACTGGTCGGCCAGTTGGGCGCCCACGCGGTCCGAACCGGTCCATCCCCAGGTGAATCCCACCCGGGCGTCGTCCCCGTCGCCACGCGCCACGGACTGGTACGCGGAGTAGTCCTGGGTCATCACGTCCTGGCTGATCAGGCCGTCGGCGTAGAGCTCGTGCAGGAAGGCGATCAGGTCGCGGTACCGCTCGTCGTTCAGGAAGTTGCCCACCTGCCCGTCCTCGACAAAGTAGCCCTGGCCGCCGCCGTCGGAGATCGGCATGCCGAGGCTGCCGAGCAGCACGGTGGGTTGGAAGAAGCCGAAGCCGGTGTCACCGGCCGGGGCCCAGTCCATCGGGATCTCATCGTTCGGGTCGCCGTTGCCGTTCGCGTCCTCCTCCTTAAACGCCAGCAGCACCTCGTGCAGCTCATCCCAGGTGGTCGGCTCCTCCAGGCCGAGGGTGTCCAACCACTGCTGGTTGATGAACTGCCGGGTGGCGGTGTCCGGCCAGAACCGCCGATAGCTGGGCAGACCGTAGATCTCGCCGTCGGTGCTGGTAGCCATCTGCTCGGTCTCGGGCAGCGCCTCGAACATGGCGGCCACGTTCGGCAGCGCGTCCATGTCGTCGCTGAGGTCCTCGAACAGGCCGGTGAAGGTGGCCTGGTCGGCGTTCGTGATCGAGTTCACGCCGACGATGAGATCGGGGATGTCCCCGGCGGCAAGCATCGTGGACTTCTTCTGGTCCCAGTCGGCGGAGACCTCTTCCCATTCGATGGTCACCCCGGCTGTCTCCTCCAGGTCGCCGACCCAGGCCATGTCGGCCATCGACCCGGTGAGCGGGTGCTTGAGCACGAGCACCTGGAGGGTGCCTCCCCCGCCGCCGCCCTCGTTCCCATCGCTGCCGCCGGAGCAGGCGGTGAGCGCGAGCGCACCGGCGGTCGCTGCGGCCACGGCGGGTGCGTAACGCCACCTCTTCGTGATGTGGTTCATGACTCCTCCTCGAGTCCGTGCACGACCGTGCGGCCGCGCCAGTTCTTCAGGTTCAGACGACCGGGATCCATACCCGCATCGCCGTGCTGCCCCGGTTGCCCCATGAGGCGAACGGAACGGCGGTGATCTCCACCTCGGTGGTTTCCGTGGACTGCCCGGGGGCCGGGTACAACTCGTCAGTGGCAGCCCGGACGGTGCCATGCAGCCCCACCCGCACCTGCCCGCCCTGCTCCTGCCTGCTCAGCACGGCACCATCGGCGACGAGCACGTCGTCCAACGCGACGCCGTCGGGCAGGTCCACCTGCTCCACGCAGTACACCCGGGGGCCCACCTCGATCGCCCGGGCCCCGCGCAGTGCGTCCGTGCGGTGGTGCGCCCGGGTCCAGCGTGGGGTCAGGTCCAGGGCGAGGGTGGCCTCTCCGCTGAGATCCAGGCGCAGGTAGCCGTCCTCGTCCGGGGTGACCGGATCGCCGTCGAGCGTGGTGCCCGAGGACCAGCTCGGCACCCGCACGGCGATCCGAAGACCAGCCGATCCCGACACGGCCAGGGTGACCTGTCCGTCGTCGGGGTAGCGGGTGGCCACGCGCAGCGTGCCCCCGCCCAGGTGCGCCGGCACATCGATCTCGGCATCGGCGAACAGGTGGAGCGCCAGCTCCTCAGCCGTGGCCGAGGCCACGTACGACCCGAGCTGAGCCACCAGGCGGGCCAGGTTCGGCGGGCAGCAGGCGCAGGAGTACCAGGGCTGCCGGTCCCGGGGGGCGTTCTCCTCGCTGAACCGGTCCGGGCGCAGCTGCAGCGGGTTGGCGTAGAAGAACCGGGTGCAGGTGGAGTCCACCGCGGCGGCGAGGGCGTTGTGCAGCTCGCGCTCGATGGTCTCGGCGTAGGCGGCGACCGGGCGTTCGGCGGCGAGCAGCATCCGCCAGGTCCAGTGCACATCGGCGATGGTGGCGCAGGTCTCGGCGTAGGCGCGGTCCGAGGGCAGCTCGTAGTCGTCGCCGAAGGCCTCGTCCCGGTGCCGGGAACCGAACGCCCCGGTGAGGTACATCTTGCGGTGGTGGACGCTGGCCCACTGTGCGTGCATCGCCTCGAGCAGGGTGGCGTCCCCGGTCTCCAGGTGCACGTCGGTGGCCCCGGCGTTCAGGTACAGCTGGCGCACAGCATGCCCGACGGCGTCCCTCGCCTCCCGGACGGGGGCGTGGTCCTGGAAGTAGGTGGCGCCCAGGCCGCCGACCTTGAGCAGCCCGGTACCGCGCAGGTCGATCATCCGCTCGGCGAGGGTGAGGTAGCGGCGCTCGCCGGTGTGCCGGTACAGCTCGACCAGGGCGGTCTCGATCTCCGGGTGGCCGCAGATGCCCTCCTCGCGGCCGGGGCCGAACCGGCGGTCGAGCAGGTCGGCGAAGCGGCGGGCGAGGGTGAGCAGATCGTCGCGGCCGGCGGCGCGGGAGAGGGCGACGGCGGCCTGGATCATGTGCCCGGCCACGTACATCTCGTGCGTCCACTCGAGCTCGGCGAACTTCTTCTCCGGGTGCGGCCCTTGGATCCAGCTCATCACGTACCCGGAGGGCTCCTGCACCCGTGCGACCAGGGCGATCACGTCGTCGAGCCAGGCGTCCCACTCGGTGGTGCCGGTGCGGGCGATCTCCCAGGCGACGGCCTCGATGGTCTTGTAGAGGTCGGAGTCGGCGAAGACGAAGCCGCGGTAGCCGGCGCCGGACTCGCCGATCACGCGGCGGAAGTTGTCCAGCACCCCGGAGCTCTCCAGGTTCGCGATGCAGTGACCGATGGTGGCCCCGGCGTTGCGCTGCTGCCAGGCGCCGAGGGTGCCCTCGGGGCTGAGGCGGACGGACCGCATATCGAGCGGGCTGCGGCGAGCGGTGCCTGCCCGGGGGATGGCCGGCGCCACCGCGACCGCGTGGCCGGAGGCGGGGGAGGTGGGCGTCGGTGCCACCTGCTGCTGGGTCACATCTGCTCCTTCGCGGGGGTGAACTGCGGACGACAGTAGGCGCCATCATTCAGCGTTGTCAACAGCAGGACAGAATGGGATGTGAGCGTTCACTTCCGCGGTAGGTGCCACTGTCCGTCGGTCCGCCCCGCTCCGAGCGACGACCAGTGGCACCCAGGCGCACCGACTGGTCGCGAGGTGCCACTGTCCGTCGCCCCGGGGCGCATGGTGCCACTGTCCGTCGCCCCGGGGCGCGAGGTGCCACCCCCTGTCGACCCCCGGGCCGCATGGCGACAACGAGCGGCACCCAGGCGTCCCGGCCACCCCGCGAGGTGCCGCCGGTCGTCGCTCCCCGATCGCGCAGGCGACAACGAGTGGCGCCTCGCCGACCCGGCCCCACCGAGGTGCCACCATCGGTCGCTCCGCCGGTCCCCACCGAAGTGCCACCGGTCGTCGCTCCCCGGCGCGGATGGCGACGACGAGCGGCACCCAGGCGCGGGGCGGTGGATCAGCGGCGAGGACAGTGGGTCAGCGGCGGGCACCAGAGGAGGCGCGGGGCACCAGATGCGCGCCGGTGAGGTGGGCCCGAGGTGGGACCTCCAATCCGGACAGACGCTCGACCAGCATCCGCACCGCGACGGCCACCATCTCCTCCTGCTCCGGGCTGACCGACGTCAGCGGAGGCACGGTGAAGGCGGCCTCATCGGTATCATCGAAGCCCGTCACCGCGACATCCTCAGGCACCCGAATACCGTGACTGCGCAATGCACGCATCGCCCCCACGGCGACCGCATCGTTGATGCCGACCACCGCGTCGAAGTCGGCCCCGGACCGCAGCAAACCGGTCATGGCTTCGTAGCCGGAAACCCGCCGGTCCCAGTCCGAGCCGGCCACCATGAGCGCCGGATCGGGCTCCATCCCCCGGGCGCGGTGCGCTGCCACGAATGCCTCGTACCGCGCACCCTCGGGGCTGCCACTCCCGGTGGAGTTCCACACCAGCGCCAAACGCTGCCGCCCCGAGTCGAGCAGGTGCCGGGTGACCGCCTCGAACCCAGCACTCTCGCCCATCACCACCGCGTCAACCAGACCGGAGGGGCCGCCGCCGACCTGGACCACCGGCCGACTCGGTGCCTGGCCGCCCAGCAGCTCGGTGGAGAGGTGGTGCGGGCAGATGATGACCCCGTCGGCGTCGGCGGTGGTCACCCCGTGCACGGCATCCTTCTCGGCCTGCGCGTCCGGAGCGATGCGCAGCGTCGAGCTGAAGCCGGCCTCTCCGAGGGCCACGATCAGGCGTTCGGCGATCTCGGCGAAGTACGGCTGGTATAACTTGGGCACCACCACGGCGATGCGGCCGCTACGCCCGGAGACAAGGCCACGGCCGGCCTGGTTCACCTGGTAGCCGACAGACTGCACGGCCGCCCGCACCCGCACGCGCGTCCCCTCGGCCACGTGCGGCCGGTCGAGGAGCACGTTCGAGACGGTCTTCGCCGAGACGCCCGCCACGGCGGCAACGTCATCGAGGGTGGGCTTGCCGTTCATCGTGGGCTCGCCCCCATCGTGGACTCACGCCGGATCAGGGCCACCGGCATCGCCACCTCACTCGCGTCGCCGGATTC
Organism: Ruania alba; assembly: GCF_900105765.1. NCBI lineage: Bacteria > Bacillati > Actinomycetota > Actinomycetes > Micrococcales > Ruaniaceae > Ruania > Ruania alba. Next base: position 928,511 of record NZ_FNTX01000002.1, on the reverse strand, counting down.
TGGAACCGATTTACGCAGACGTATGCGCGCCAGATCGACCGCCGCCCTCGCCACGGCCGCCCGGTCAGGGTCGAGGGTCGTCAGGGACGGGGTCGCGAACCTGCCGTCCTCCAGATCGCCGAAGCCGGTCACCGCGATCCGGCCCGGCACCTCCACCCCTGCCGCATGCAACCCGGCGAGCGCGCCGAGGGCGATTTCGTCCGTGCCGCACACCAGCGCCTCCACCTGCGGTTGGTCGACGATCGCTCGTTGGGCGGCCCGGTAGCCGGCACCCCGATCCTCGCCGTCCAGCACGAGGGTCGGGATCGCCGCGGCCTCGGGATGCTGGTCGAGCGGACCGGGGCCGAGCCGCACGATGCGGGTGCGTCCCATCAGCCTCAGGTGGCGCAGCACCAGATCCGCAGCCTGCGTGCGGTCGACGTAGACGCGGTCATGGCCCGCAGTAGACGCACCGGAGGTGAGGTCGACGCGGACGAGAGGGCCGTCGTCGGCGGTGGTGGTGGGCAGCTCGGGGGCGTCCACCGCCAGCAGCGCATCGAAGGTGCGACCACGGGAGGCGAGGACCTCGCGAAGGCGAGTTACGTCGTCGTGAATGGGCTCGACGGCGGAGTGCAGGCCGTGCCGGTCCACCTCGGTGACCAGGGCCTCGACGACCGCAGCGAGCAAGGGCCGGCGCAGCTCGGCGACCATGATGCCGATCACGCCGGTCTTTCCGGTGCGCAGGGTGCGTGCGGAGGCGTTCGGCCGCCAGTTCAGTGCTGTGATCGCGGCACGGACCTGCGCCTGGGTCTCGGGACGGATGTGTGGTTCGCCGTTGACCACACGCGAGACAGTCTTCACCGAGACGCCTGCGCGCTCGGCGACGTCCCGCATGGTGACTCGCATGAGCGACAAGCCTAGGCCCATGCCACTCCGACCGGCGCATGCCACACCAACCCTCCCCTTTAATCCTGGGCATGGCACACCAACCCTCCCCCTTAATGCGGGATGTGACACACAAACCCTCCCCCTTAATGCGGGATGGTGCGCTACCATCGGCGTATGCGCGACGATGAGATCCGCCAGAAGTTGGTGTCATCTAACCCGTGGTGGGCGGCTGCGAGCCTGGGAAAGGACGCCACGGCATGGAGTACGCGGCACCCGGCTCTCAAAGGCCTGGCTTCCTACGATGTCGGCTATCGCGCGCCAGTTCTCGACGACGTTGCCACGGGCCCGGTGACCGACCGGCTGGTCGTGCTGACCGGACCCCGCCGGATCGGCAAATCCGTCGCCGTGCTCCAGACTGTCGCGAGCCTGTGCGCACGCGACGATATCGACCCGCGCCAAGTCATCCACGTGCCCTGCGACGGAATGAACCTACGCGACCTGCGCCGAGTCCTGGTCGTTGCACGCGCACAGACCGCAGCGATCGACCGCGACGAGCTTCGGCTCCGGGTCTGGCTGTTCGACGAGATCACCTCGATCAGGGGCTGGTCTGCGCTATTCAAGGGCGAACGCGACAACACCGACTTCGGTTTCGACACCGTCGTGGTCACAGGTTCACGGTGGGACAAGACCGAGGACATCACCGGCAACCTGATCGCTGGGCGGTCTGGATCGGAGACCAGGCGGCGGCGCATGCTGCTCCCGATGTCGTTCCGGGAGTTCCTCGGCGTCAGTCGCTACGACCTGCCACAGCCCGCGGCCGGTCATCCAGCATCACTGCAGTCCCAGGAGGCTCGGCGCAGCCTGGAGGAACTGTCATTCCTGGTCGACGACTACGACCTGGCATGGCAGGACTACATGAGTGTGGGGGGCTTTCCCCGTGCCGTCTCCGAGCACATCCGCAACGGCTTGGTCTCAGACCAGTACCTACAAGACCTCGAAGGCTGGCTCCAGCGCGACGTCGATCCGGACGCCGGCGAGGAATCGATCCCGCTCCTGCTCGAGGCGCTGGCGACGCGCGCCACCAGCCCCCTGGCCGTCAACCCCACAGCGATCGAGCTCGGCCGAAGCCGCGAAGCGTTGGACACGCGCCTGCATCGCATGGTCGCATCGTTCGCGGTGCTCCGCTGCCCCCAACGGGACGACCACGGCCGGCTGGTGCCGCGCACGCAATCCAAGCACTATCTGGTGGATCCGCTGCTGGCGTGGATGCCCTCCCGGCTCCGGGCGGGCGCCCTTCCGCCGGCAATGACCGCGCTGACCGAGCAGACGATCGGGGTCCACCTCGCCCGGGCGATCGAGCGGCTGGGCAACGGCCGGTGGATCGCCGGCGACACCATCGGGTACGGCAGGACGAGCAACGACAAAGAGATCGATCTGACTCCCGTCTCGCTCCCGTCACCGGACGGAACGGTGATGAGCGTTGCGCTGGAGTCGAAGTGGGTCTCCCAAGGGTGGAGGGGCGAAGGCCGCATCCTCACGGGCAAGTACGGGCGTGGCATCCTGGCCACGAAGTCGGTCCTGGACGTCAGTGGTCCCGTGTGGGCAGTCCCGGCTCCAATGCTCGCGCTCATGCTTGTATGACCTCTGCAACGCAGCGCGTGGGCCGCGTACCCTCGCCGTGTGCGCTGCGACTACTACGAGGCCGAGCAGTGTCGTTCCTGCACGCTCCTGGAGGTCCCGTACACCAACCAGCTCGCGCGCAAGCATGCCCGCGCTCGAGAAGCCCTCGACGACGTCCCCACAGTCTGGGAGGAACCGCTCGCGTCGGCGCAGGCCGGGTTCCGGAACAAGGCGAAGATGGTCATCGGCGGGACTGTCGAGGAGCCGCGGCTCGGAATCCTGCGACCGGGCGGCGCCGTGCAGGATCTTCGCGAGTGCCCGTTGCACGAGCCGGCGGTAGCCGGCGCGCTGCCCGTCCTGGCGGAGTTCGTGACGGCGGCCCGTCTGGTGCCCTATGACGTCGCCACCCGCCGGGGCGAGCTGAAGTATGTGCTGGTGACCGGGTCGCCGTCGGGCGAGCTGCTGGTGCGGTTCGTCCTGCGCTCGACCGAGTCGGTGCCCCGCATCCGCAAGCATCTGGCGTGGCTCACCGAGCGGCTACCGCACCTGGCCGTGGTGTCGGTGAACCTGCACCCCACGCACAGCGCGGTTCTCGAGGGTGAGGAAGAGATCGTGCTCACCGAGCGGGCGTTGCTGCCGATGAGAGTCGGGGATGTGGAGATGTACCTGCGACCGCAGGGCTTCTTCCAGACCAACTCGCAGATTGCCGCGGCGCTCTACCGGCTCGCAGCCGAATGGACGGCGGGGCTGCCCTACCGCGCCGCCTGGGACCTGTACTGCGGGGTGGGTGGATTCGCGCTGCACCTGGCGCGCCCGGGCACCGAGGTGATCGGTGTCGAGTCCAGTGCCGAAGCGGTCGCTGCCGCGACGGCGAGCGCCGCCGAGACCGGGGTCGGGGCCCGGTTCGAGGCCGGTGACGCGACGACCTTCGCTCTCAACTCCCGGGAGGCGCCGGATCTGGTGGTGGTGAACCCCCCACGCCGGGGCATCGGGGCGGACCTAGCCGGCTGGTTGGAATCGTCGGGCGTGCCGCACGTGCTCTACTCCAGTTGCCACGTGGATTCCCTCGCGCGCGATCTCGCCGCGATGCCCTCGCTACGCCCCGTCAGAGCCCAGGTGCTGGACATGTTCCCGCACACCGAGCACTTCGAGACGCTGGTGCTGCTGAAGCGGTGACCTCACGAACGACGCGGCGATCGCGTTCGCGTTCGCGTTCGACAGAGACTCCCCCGCATGGAGCCAGGCTCCGTCCCGCCGTTGTCCATGCCTGGTAGGTAGTTTGGCGGTCGGGGCGCCCGCACCTCAGGCAGCCAGCTCCGGTGCCAGTCGTCGCAGCCCTGCGATGCCGTCGAAGTCACCATCCGGACTGATGATGGAGTCCAGCCCGTGGCAGTCGGCAGTGGCGGCGTGGACGGCATCGCGCCCTCGTAGGGTCGTCGCCTCGACGAGGCTCAGCGCTCGCTCGAGGACTGTTGTATCGAGAGGGTGCAGCACACAGAGTCCGCCAGCGGCGCGCGCCTGCCGGAGCGCGGAGGCGCGGTCGGTCCGGCGCATGCGATGGTGCAGCAGCTCCTGGACCATCTCGACGCTCGCATGCAACTCGATCTCGCCTGCGGTCGCGCGGGCCACGACGGCCTGGCACGCCTCGCGTCGATCATGCGCGGCACCCAGGGCATAGGCGAACACTGCGGTATCGACCAGGTACGGCGTCACGGGAGTTTGACGTCCAGATCGCGCATCAAGGCAGCTTTCGACTCCGCCCAATCCGGTTCGGTGGCGTCGTCGCTATCGCCGAACTCCGCCATGAGCTGACGCCCTGCCTCGGCTCGGGAATCGCGGTTCACCAGGAAGTGCTCGTCGATCGCCTTGCGCACGACCGACGCCACCGAGGAGCCAGCAGCGGCAGCCTCGGCCTCGAGCCGCCGGAACCGCTCGTCGTCGACCAGCACTTGCATGCGCCGCTCCAACTTCGATCCCACGCCTCCAGCATACACCTGCACATCATCATGTGCAGGTGGAGCTCTTGAAGGCGACACCGATCAAACACGTTGCCGAGCCATGGGAATCCACCTGCGGCACTCGAATCCCCCTCCAGCCGCCCGCAGCATGGTTCGGTGGCGGAAAGGGGGATTCCTACGCGGCCCCGAGTCAGTCGCGGAGTCAGTCGCGCACGGGTGCGCTACGCCGTCGGCGGAGGAAGGTGACCGCGAGGAGTACCACCAGGGCCACGCCCAGGCCGACCACCCCGAGTGTCCCGGCCGCGTCGGCGAGCCAGCGCTGCACGCCCGCTGCAGCTTCCACGATCGGGTCAGAACCGGCGTCACCGTGCAGCACCCGCAGCTCCCAGATGCCGTACCAGGCCACGTAGGCACCGGCCAGTGCGAGCACCGCCCCGGCGATCCGGGGCAGACCGCCACCCATCCGCCGCATCGAGTTGATCAGTCCGCGGCGGGCCAGGGCCGTGGCGGTCGCGGCCACCGCCACGGTCAGCCCCATGCCGAGTGCGTAGAGCACGAAGAGGACGAGGCCGGCCGCGGCGGAGTCGGAGCGGAACGCGGTGACCACCACGGCCAGGAACGGGGCGATCGTGCAGCCGATGGAGGCCACCGCGTACGAGGCGCCGAAGCCGATCATGGAGGGCCAGGTGGCAGTGACCGGCTTCGGCGCCGCTCCCTTCCGGCGGGGCAACCGGAAGCTGGGGAGGGCGCGGCCCAGGGCCACCCAGATCCCCACCGCGAGCAGAGCCAGGCCCAGCACCGCGGTGAAGATGGGCAGATACGCCTGGATCCCAGAGGCCACCGGGGCGATGACCAGCCCGAACGTCACGAAGACGGCCGAGAATCCGATCGTCAGGGCCAGGCTGGCGCGCAACGCCCGGAGCACCGCCCCGCGCCGGGTGGGTGGCGCGTCCTTGATCACGAACAGCGACAGATAGGCCGGCAGCAGCGCGAATCCGCACGGGTTCACCGCCGCCACGAGGCCTGCTCCGAGCGCCAGCGCGATCGCGGAGGCGTCCACCCCGGCGATCATGCGTCGGCGAGCTCGGCGACTGTGGCGTTCAGGTCTTCGTCGGAGAGGGTGCCTTCGTCCACGATCTCACCGTCGGAGTCGAGCACCACGAACGAGCTCTGCTGGGTGATGCCGAAGTGACTCCACACCTCGCCCTCGTCGTCAACGAGGTGCTGCACGTTCGGGATGTCACCGGCGAGGTCGGCAATCGCCTCGGAGGTGTCGAGACCACCGACACCGACGACGGCCACCTCACCGGCGTACTGCTCACCGAGGGAGGTCATGTTCGGGATCTGCGCCTGGCAGGTGGGGCACCACGGCGCCCAGAACCAGAGGACGGCGGGACTGCCGGCGAGGCTGGCGCCGTCGAACTCGTCTCCGTCGAGCGTGGTGGCGGTGAAGGCGAGTGTCTCCGGGGTGTCCATGGACTCGGCGTCCATCTCGTCGCCGGACATCTCCTCGTCCATCGGCTCCTCGGACATCTCCTCGTCCATCTCGTCGGAAGCCATGTCCTCCTCGGTCATCTCCTCCGACGAAGTCATGTCCTCCTCCATCGACTCCTCGGAGTCTCCTGCCGAGCCGCACCCGGCGAGGAGCAGTCCGGCAGCGGTCACGGACGCGGCGATAGTCAGTCTGGTTCGCATGCATTCCATCATCCGCACAGACGGCCGACGGCGTGGACGTAGACGGTTACGAAGTGCAGACACCCGCACGTCCCGCACATGACGACGGCGAGACCCCGATGACCTGGGATCTCGCCGTTTCGCTCGGTGCGCGAGGGGGGAGTTGAACCCCCACGCCCTTTCGGGCACACGGACCTGAACCGTGCGCGTCTGCCTATTCCGCCACTCGCGCGAGCCGGTAGTTCTGGGCCCACGAGGGGCCTGAACACCGACGATTAGGCTACACGATCCGCAGCACCGTCGGCGAATCCGGCGATCGTGGCGCCCGCCACAGTTCGTAGGCACGTCTGGTCCGGCGAGCGTCTCGTCCCGGGGGCGTGGGCGGGGCCCGATCAGACACATGTCCGGGCAAGACGCGGCACGCCTGACCCCGCGGGCGCGCGGAACAGCATACGATTCCAAGGAACAACGGTGTCCGCTGCCGGCTCCGGCCGCGCGCGCACGGCGGTCATCGCGCAGGGTGGACCCACCGAGACCAGTGAGGAGGTGCGCTGTGGGAGTTCTCGACCGCTTCGAGAAGGGAGTCGAGCGCGTCGTGAACAATGCGTTCGCGAAGGCCTTTCGTTCCGAGCTCAAGCCCGTGGAGATCGCCAGCGCCATCCGCCGGGACATGGACGAGCGCACCGCTGCACTCTCCCGAGGCCGCACGGTGGTGCCGAACACCTTCACCGTGGAGCTCGCCCGGAAGGATTACGAGCAGATGCTCGACTGGGGCGAGGAGGCGATGGCCGAGGAGATGATCACCGCCGCCACCGATCACGCCACCAGCCAGCACTACGTCTTCGTAGGCCCCGTGGACGTGCAGTTCGACGAAGCCGAGGACCTCGAACCCGGGCGGTTCCGGGTTCGCTCCTCCTCCAAGCGCGGTGCGGTGGCGCCGGCCACGACCGACCAGCCCAGCCGCAGGCACCCGATCCTCGACATCGACGGCCAGCGCTATCTACTCACCGGGCCGGTCACGGTGATCGGCCGGGGCTCGGAGGCCGACATCATCGTCGACGACACCGGCGTCTCCCGCCGCCACCTGGAGATCCGGATCACCGCCGACGGTGTGGTGGCCACCGATCTGGGCTCCACGAACGGCACGTACGTGGAAGGTCACCACACCGATGCCGCCACCCTCGTGGACGGCAACACACTGACGATCGGCCGCACCCGGATCATGTTCTGGTCCGGCGTGCCCGAGGGCGATACCCGGTGAGCGAACTGATCGTCACCCTGCTCCGGGTGGGCTACCTCGCACTGCTCTGGCTGCTGGTGCTCTCGGCGATCGGCGTGCTCCGCCGCGACGTCTTCGGCACGCGCGTGCTCGCCCGTGGGTCGGTACTGGGTACCTCCAAGCGCCGCCCCGCACCCGCCCCCGCCCCGGCGCAGCAGCGCCCGAAGGGCACGCCCTCCCAGCTGCGGGTGACCGCGGGCCCGCTGAACGGCACCACCCTCCAGCTCGGCAGCACCGCCGTGCTGATCGGTCGAGCACCGGGGTGCACCCTCGTGCTGGAGGACGACTACTCCTCGGGCCGCCACGCGCGCATCTTTCCCGGCGAGGGCCGCTGGTGGGTCGAGGATCTCGGCTCCCGCAACGGCACCTACCTCGGGTCCACGCGGGTGGGAGAAGCAGTACCGGTCGGAGTGGGCACCCCGATCCGGATCGGACAGACCGTCATCGAGCTGCAGCGGTAGCCCGGCGTGTCCGTCGCACTCCGATACGCGGCCCGCTCCGACGTCGGGCTGGTCCGCAACGTGAACCAGGACTCCGGGTACGCCGGACCGCAGTTGCTCGTGCTCGCCGACGGGATGGGCGGCCCCGCCGGCGGGGACATCGCCTCCTCGGTGGCGGTGGCGCACCTGGCGTCCCTCGACGGTGAGGCGCACGGCGGCGACGACCTGCTCGAGCAACTCCGCCACGCCGTCAGCGCCGCCAGCCGGGACCTCGTGGACTATTCCTCCCGGCAGCCGGAACTGCATGGTCTCGGCACCACCGTGATCGCCCTGCTGCGCTCCGGTCGCAAGCTGGCCATGGTGCACGTCGGCGACTCGCGCGCCTACCTGCTCCGGGATCAGGAACTGGTTCAGGTGACCGAGGACCACACCCTCGTGCAGCACCTCGTGGCCACCGGGCAGCTCACCGAGGCCGAGGCCGAGGCGCACCCGCAACGGTCGGTGGTGCTGCGGGTGCTCAGCGACGACCCGTCCGCCCCCACCCTGGACGAGTCGGTGCGCGAGGCCCGCGTGGGCGACCGCTGGCTGCTCTGCTCGGACGGGCTCTCCTCCTACGTCTCCACCGAGACCATCGCCGAGACGCTGCGCGCCGAAGCTGATCCGGGCCGTTGCGCCGACCAGCTCATCGACCTCGCGCTGCGGGCCGGAGGCCCGGACAACATCACCATCGTGCTCGCCGACGTGGTCGACACCACCGACCTGCCCGAGATGGCCCCCCAGATCGTGGGTGCGGCAGCGGTGGACCGCGAGCGACCCACCCGGGGCGGATCCGGTGCGGCTGCCCGGGCCGCGGCGCTGACCCGATCCCCGGAGGAGGATGAGGGCACCGACGCCGCCGGTCGCACCGAACGTGACGCCCTCGCCGAGATCGACCCGCCCGAGCCGACCATGCGCAAGGTGCTGCGCTGGGGCATCTCCGCCCTCGTCGTGGTGGCACTGCTCGCCGGGGCGGTGACGATCGGCTACCGCTGGTCCCAGACCCAGTACTACGTGGGCACCGACGGCACCCAGGTGGTGATCTACCAGGGCATCCCCCAGGAGCTCGGTCCGATCGCCCTCTCCGAGGTGCACGAGGTGACCGACCTGGCGATGACCGACCTCCCCACCTTCGCCCGCTCCCGGGTCACCAGCCACATCGCCGCCACCAACCTGGCCGATGCCGAGGAGATCGTGGCGGGGCTGCGTGAGCAGGCCCAGCCCTCCGAGCCGACCGACGAACCCACCGACACCCCGAGCGAGGACCCCAGCGCGCCGGAGACCGAACGGCCGTCCGAGGACGCCACCGCCGGCCCCGCGTCGATCGACTCGCTCATCGTCCTGACGGCGGTGGGCACCTGATGGCCACCGTCGCACCCAGCCGCATCCGCACCGGGCGCGCCGCCGAAGTATGGCTGTTCCTCCTCGCCCTGGCCCTGGGCCTGGGTGGGTACGCCCTGGTCGGCCTGAACACCGGGGAGGCGCTGCCGGAGAACTTCGGTTCCTACGCCCTCACCCTGGTGGTCATCGCCGTGGTACTGCACCTCGTGGTGCGCTGGCGGGCCCGGTATGCGGACCCACTGCTGCTGCCCTTGGTGCTGGCGCTGAACGGTATCGGCCTGGCGATGATCCACCGCATCGACATCGGCCTCGCCTCGCGTGGTCTCGCGGCCGGGTTCGGCCCCCGCCAGCTGATCTGGACCATGCTCGGGGCGGCACTCGCCGTCGGGGTGATCGTGGCGCTCCGGGACCACCGGATCCTGCGCCGGTTCACGTTCACGGCGATGGTGGCCGGCATCGTCTTGCTGGTACTGCCGATGGTGCCGGGACTGGGCTCCCGGATCAACGGCGCCCAGCTGTGGATCCAGGTGGGGTCCTACTCGCTCCAGCCCGCCGAGCTGGCGAAGATCCTGCTGGCGATCTTCTTCGCCGGCTACCTGGTCACGAACCGGGACGTGCTGACCCTGGCCGGCCCGAAGGTGCTCGGCCTGCAGCTCCCGCGGCTGCGAGACCTGGGCCCGCTGGTGGTGGCCTGGGCCGCCTGTATCGGCGTGCTCGTCGTCGAGCGCGACCTCGGCACCTCGCTGCTGTTCTTCGGCCTGTTCGTGGCGATGGTCTACGTGGCCACCGAACGCGCGAGCTGGATCATCATCGGCCTGCTCATGTTCGCCGCCGGTGCCCTGCTGGCGATCGCGCTGTTCCCGCACGTGGCGGACCGGTTCGACATCTGGCTGAACGCGCTGGACCCGGAGATCTACAACCGGGAGTTCGGCGGCTCCGGGCAGGTGGTGCGCGGCCTGTTCGGGCTCGCGCTCGGCGGCCTGATGGGCACCGGCTGGGGCGAGGGCTTCCCGCACCTGGTCTCCTACGCCAACTCCGACTTCATCATCGCCGCCCTCGGCGAGGAGCTGGGCCTGACCGGGCTGATCGCCATCCTGATGGTCTACCTGGTGCTCGCCCAGCGCGGGATCCGGATGGCGATCGGAGTGCGGGACGGCTTCGGCAAGCTGCTCGCCTCCGGGCTCGCGTTCACGATCGCGTTCCAGTGCTTCGTGGTGGTCGGCGGAGTCACCCGACTGATCCCGCTCACCGGCCTGACGATGCCGTTCATGGCCGCCGGCGGGTCCTCCCTGGTGGCGAACTGGATCGTGATCGGCCTGCTGGTGCGGATCTCGGACTCCTCCCGGCGCCCCGCCGGTGAAGGCCGCGGTGAGGTGGTCTCGGAAGATACCGCGGTGGTCGCGCTGAGTGCGCTCTCCGAGGCCTCCGACGGCGGCCCTCGCCGTGGTAGGAAGCGCACCGGTGCCGAGGATGCCCGGTCCGACGCGCCTGGCCCGGCCGAGGACCGCACGGCGAGCGCCCGGGAAGGGGCGGGCACCGCGAACGACCAGGGTGCCGGATCAGACGACGGGGACGACCCCGGCGCCCAGCACACCGAGGTGGTGGAACGCCCATGAACACTCCGCTGCGGCGCCTGTCGGTGCTGGTGATCGTGATGTTCTTCGCCCTGATGGGCGGTGCCACCTGGGTGCAGTTCTTCCAGGCGTCCGAGCTGAACGCGGACTCCAGGAACGTGCGCACCTTGTACCGGGACTACGGGCGCGACCGTGGCCCGATCGTGGTGGACGGGGAGCCGATCGCAGCGTCGGAACCGGTGGACGACCCGTTCGGCTTCCAACGCGTCTACCCGAACGGGCCGTTGTACGCCCCGGTGACCGGCTGGTACGGGCTGTACCAGCTCACCGGGCTGGAACGCTCGGCGCACACGGTGCTGAACGGCACCGACGACTCCCTGCTGCTCTCCCGGATCCGGACCTTGTTCACCGGCGCCGAGCAGGGCGGGGGCACCGTGGAGCTGACCATCGACCCGGCCGCACAGCAAGCCGCCTGGGACGCCCTGGACGGGCGCCGTGGCGCTGCGGTCGCACTCGACCCGGAGACTGGCGCGATCCTCGCGATGGTCTCCCGCCCCAGCTACGACCCGAACGTGCTCGCCGGTCACTCCACCGCTGAGGTGAGCGAGGCCTACACCGCGCTGGTGGAGGACGAGGGTGACCCACTGTTCAACCGCACCATCGGCGGCAATCTGTACGCACCGGGCTCCACCTTCAAGCTGATCGACCTCGCGATGCTCCTGGAGAGCGGCGAGTACCAGCCCGACACCGAGATCGAGGCGCCCACCGAGTATCTGCTACCGGGCACCCAGGACACCAGGCTGCGCAACCCCGGCGGGGGGACCTGCGGTGGCGAGACGGTCACCTTGGAGTACGCCCTGCAGGAATCGTGCAACACCCCGTTCGCGATGCTGGCCGTGGAGCACGGCGCCGAGGCGTTGCGTACACAGGCCGAAGCGTTCGGTTTCGGAGAGCCGCTCACGGTGCCGATGGGCGTGACCCCCAGCCAGTTCCCCGCCGACCCGGACCCGGCGCAGACGGCGATGAGCGCGATCGGGCAGTTCGACGTGCGGGTCACCCCGTTGCAGATGGCGATGGTCTCGGCGGCCGTGGCCAATGACGGACAGGTGATGCGGCCGCACCTGATCGCCACCGAGCGCGGCCCGGACCTGCAGGTCACCTCCCGCGCCGAGCCGGAGGTGTTCGCCGAGCCGATCTCGGCCAGCACGGCCGCCACGATGACCGACCTGATGGTGAACGTGGTGGCCAACGGCACCGGTGCGCCCGGGCAGATCGCCGGGGTGGACGTCGCCGGCAAGACCGGGACGGCGGAGACCGGGTCCGAGGAGGACGTCGCCCCGGACGCCTGGTTCACCGCGTTCGCTCCGGCGGAGGACCCGCAGGTGGTGGTCGCCGTGGTGGTCGAGGACGGCGGTGCGTTCGGCGACGAAGGCACCGGTGCCTCGGTCGCCGCACCCGTGGCACGGCAGATCATGCAGGCGGTGCTCGAGGAATGACACCCACGGCAGGCCTACTGCTGGGCGGGCGGTACGAGCTCACCGAGCGGCTCGCGACCGGCGGTATGGGCGAGGTGTGGGTGGCCACCGACCTACACCTGCGCCGGAACGTGGCCGCCAAGGTGCTGCGCGCCGAGTTCGCCGGCGATACCCACTTCCTGGACCGGTTGCGCACCGAGGCGCGTAACTCCGCCGCCCTCTCGCACCAGAACATCGCCGCGATGTACGACTACGGCGAGCAGCGCGGTTCGGGCTACCTGATCATGGAACTGGTGCTCGGAGAGTCCCTGGAGGACCTGCTGCGCCGCGAGCGCACCCTGGAACCCACCCAGGTGCTGCCCGTGCTCGCCCAGACGGCCCGGGCGCTGCACACCGCCCACATGGCCGGCGTGGTGCACCGGGACGTGAAGCCGTCGAACATCCTGCTCACCCGGGACGGGTACGTGAAGATCACCGACTTCGGGATCTCCCTCGGTGCGAACCAGGCGCCGATGACGGCCGCCGGGATGGTGATGGGCACCGCCCAGTACCTCCCACCGGAACAGGCGATGGGTCGCGCAGCCACCGGCGCCGGAGACATCTACGCCCTCGGAGTGGTCGCCTTCGAGGCCCTGGTCGGGCGGCGCCCGTTCACCGGCGGGTCGCAGGTCGACATCGCGTTCGCGCACGTGAACCAGCAGGTCCCGGGCCTGCCCTCGCACCTGGACGAACGAGTGCGGGAGGTGGTGCTGCAGATGCTCTCCAAGGACCCGGAGCAGCGCCCGCGGTCGGCCGCCTCGCTGGCCCGCACCTTGGAGGCGCTGAGCGACCAGCTCCGGGCAGGCACCGAGGGATATCGCACCGACGACGACCCGCCGGCCACCAGCGTGGCGGCGCCCGTGCGCGCACCCGCCCCACTCGCGCCCACCCCGGTGGCGGACTCGGTCACTGACTCCTCCACCGCGCCCGCCACACCGACCAAAACACCACCCCAGCGGGGGCGAGCGAACCCCCGGCACCGCAACGGCGGGCGCAACAACGGCAACGGGCGCGGCAACCAGGGATGCAGCAGCCGAGGGTGCCGAACGCTCCGATGGCGCCCAGCATCGCGCCGCGACCGCCGGGCAGGGCGTACCGGCCACGAGCACCGGGGAGCACCGCCGCACGCTGGCCGAAGCCGCCCGGCGCGGCCCGGTCCGCGACGACCCGCCGGCCCGCTCCGACAGTTCGGACTCCGCGGATGACGACGGCGACGACGGCGACGACGGCGACGACGGCGACCACCAGCTCGCCCCCGCTGGCGGCCGCTCTCCGACACCGGTGCACTGCCGATAGTGGACGGCCCTGCCAGGGCGCCGGACAGTCCCGGGCGAACCAGCACTGCCGGGGCAGGCACCGGGCGCCCTGGTGCCTCGCCCCGGGGCGAGGCCGACGACCAGGCGGGAGGGCCGCCGTCGGGTGCTACCCCGAGCCGACGGGACCTACGGGCGCAACCACCGGCAGGCAGCAGGAAGCCCCCGCAACATCGGCCCAGCACGGTGGCCGGCCGGCTCGGTCCCAGGGGGCGGTGGGTCGCTCTCATCGTGGCCGCTCTGGCGCTGACCGCACTTCTTGTGGTGTTGTTCAGTACGCTGGGCGCTGCAGCATCGCCGTCTGCGGCCTCCGTGGCCACCCTCGCGTGGCCCGCGCGCCCGGCGAATTCCCGTGCATCCGAGAGAGTAAAGGAACGCTAAGTGGTCAACGACGTTCCCCGGGTGCTGTCCGGACGCTACGAGATCGGTGAACCGATCGGTCGTGGCGGCATGGCCGAGGTCTACATCGGCAAAGACAACCGTCTCGGCCGCTCCGTGGCGATCAAGGTGCTGCGCGCCGACCTCGCCCGCGACCCCAGCTTCCACACCCGGTTCCGCCGAGAGGCGCAGTCAGCAGCCTCGCTGAACCACCCCGCGATCGTGTCCGTGTACGACACCGGTGAGGAGACGACCACCAGTGCCGACGGTGCCGAGGTGGCCATCCCGTTCATCGTGATGGAGTACGTCGAGGGGCACACGGTGCGGGACCTGCTCCGCGACGGCGCGGCGCTGCCTCTGGACGAAGCGGTGGAGATCACCCAGGGGGTGCTCTCCGCTCTGGAGTACTCCCACCACGCCGGGATCGTGCACCGCGACATCAAGCCCGCGAACGTGATGCTCACCCCCACCGGTGCGGTGAAGGTGATGGACTTCGGCATCGCCCGTGCGATGGCCGACTCTTCCGCCACGATGACCCAGACGCAGGCCGTGGTGGGCACCGCGCAATACCTCTCCCCCGAGCAGGCGCGCGGGGAGCTCGTGGACACCCGCTCGGACCTGTACTCCACCGGGTGCCTACTGTACGAGCTGCTCACCGGGCAACCGCCGTTCACCGGCGATTCCGCCGTCTCGGTGGCGTATCAGCACGTCAGCGAGGAGGCCCGGCCGCCGAGCGAGATGGCCTCGGACGTGCCGGAGGCGCTGGACCGGATCACCATGAAGGCGCTCACCAAGGACCGTGAGCAGCGCTACGCCACCGCGGCGGAGTTCCGGGCCGACCTGGAAGCGGCGATCAATGACGGCGTGGTGCGGGCACCGGCCGTGGGAGCGGCTGCGGCTGGAGCTGCTGCCGCCGGCGCGACCCAGGTGCTTGGTGGTGTGGGGGCCGGCGACCCGGCGCCCACCCGCCGCGAGACGCAGGCGGCCAGCACCGCGGACGACGAGGAACCGAAGTCGAACAAGGCACTGATCTGGATCCTGGCGGTGGTCGGGGTGATCGCCGCCGTCGCGATCGTGCTGCTGCTGCTCAATCGACCCGAAGGCGCACCCGAACCGCCGCCGCAGGTGGCGGTGCCCAACCTGACCGAGATGACCGAGGAAGAAGTACGGGAGACCCTCGCCGATACGGTGCCCGTGGACGAGGACGGCGCCCCCTTGCCCGATGCCGAGGGCTTGGAGATCTCGATCCAGGACCCCGAGCCCAGCGACGAGGTCGAGGAAGGCCTGGCGCTGCGGTGGTCACCGGAGACGGACACGATGGTGGACCCGGGCAGCGCGGTCCAGGTGGTGTTCTCGGCCGGACCGGACTCGGTGGAGATCCCGGACGTCTCCGGTATGACGCAGGAGCGGGCGCGGCAAGCGCTCGTGGACGCCGGTTTCGACGCCGCGAACATCTCCACCACCACCGAGAACAGTCCGGACCACGACGAGGACGAGGCGATCCGCACCGACCCGGAGGCAGGCACGTCCGCCAGTCCGGACCAACAGATCGTGATCGTGCTCGGCACCGGGAACGTCGAGCTGGAGGATCTCACCGGCGCCGATGCCGAGGAGGCCAGGAACATCCTCGACGAGCTGAACCTGAACTACGCCATCACCGAGCGCGAGGTCGAAGAAGGCGACATCGGGGTGGTGCTCAGCCAGGACCGCAGCGGCGTCATCCCGATCGGCACCACCGTCCAGCTCGAGGTGTCCATCCCCGCGCCGGAGCCCACCGAGGAGCCGACCACCGATGAACCGACGGACGAGCCGACCGACGAGCCCACGGACGACCCGACCGAGTCACCGTCCGGTGATGCTGAAGGTGGCGCGGACTCCTCCGGTGGGGGCGGCGGAAACGGTGGCAACGCGGACACCGAGAATGGCGACGCCCTGGCTGACCTGCTCGGCGGCGGCGACGGCAGCACCTAACCCGCGAGTGCGCGCCTTCTCGCTCACCCGCTGAGATATAGCCGAGATTGACCGCACTCGATCCGGACCGAGTGCGGCGACTGCTCCGGGCGGTGACTGCTCTGTGAGCGGCCGGCCTCAGCGTGCGACCAGCGGAGCCATGCCCTCCGACCGGGCCACGGCACCCTCGTCCCCGGTCACCGCGAGCCAGTTGGCCAACAGGCGATGCCCGCCCTCGGTGAGCACCGACTCGGGGTGGAACTGCACCCCGTGCAGCGGCAGCGTGCGATGCTGCAACCCCATCACGATGCCGTTCCCAGTGGTGGCGGTGACGTCGAGCTCGGCCGGCACCGTCTCGGACTGCACGGCCAGCGAGTGGTAGCGGGTGGCAGTCAGCGGTGAGGGCAACCCGTCGAACACCCCGGCGCCCTCGTGGGAAATCTCGGACGTCTTGCCGTGCATCAGCTCGGGCGAGTGGTTCACCGCGCCTCCGAACAGCTCGCCGAGCGCCTGGTGCCCCAGGCAGACACCGAGCATCGGCATCTCCGCCTCGGCGCACAGGTCGATCACGTGCAGCGACTCGCCGGCCTCCTTCGGGGTGCCCGGTCCGGGTGAGACGAGCACGCCGTCGTACCCGTCGAGCACGCCTTCGCCGGTGAGCGCCGGGTCATCGTTGCGCAGCACCGTGGTCTCAGCGCCGAGCTGTTGCAGGTATCCGACGATCGTGTAGACGAAGCTGTCGTAGTTGTCGACAACCAGGATGCGCGCCATCAGGAGGACCCCACCGTCTGGTCGTTGAACGGCATGTAGGGCGCGACCGCTGGGAACACCCACAGGAACAACGCAGCCACCACGCCAAACACCAGCAAGGCAGCCAGGACGGCTTTCACAGCGGTCGGTCCGGGAAGGACCCTCCAGATCGCGGCGTACATCAGTACTGCTCCTTCTCTGAGCGTTCCGGTGCCTCACTGCGGTGCACCTCGTACCTCGGCGCCCCTTCGCGGGTGCTCCTCACGCGCATCAGGACCCCTCCAGCAGGTCTTCCGGCATACCGTCCTCGAGCGGGATCCAGTGGTCCAGCTCTGCGTGCACGATGTATCGCTCCGCCGTCGACCACAACGGGTGACAGGTGGTGAGCGTGAGCATCGCCTCGGTCGGCTCGGCGAATGCGTCACCGGGAACGGGCGCGATCACGTCCACCTGGGTTGGCGCCACGATCTCGTACGAGGTCACCCGGTACACGTACCAGGCGGTGTGCGTCTGCACGATGATCGAATCACCCTCTTCGAGCGTGTCGATGTTGTAGAACGGGCGGCCGTAGGTCTGCCGATGGCCGGCCACCGCGAAGTTGCCCACCTCGCCCGGCATCGCCGTGTCCGGATAGTGCCCGGCGAAGCCTGCATCCAGTACCGATGGCCGATCCACTCCCTCGGCGATCGGGAATTTGTAGTCGGTGCCCCAGTCCGGTACCCAGAGCGCAGCGAACGCCCCGCCGCCGAGGGCCACCGGCTCGGGCGGCGGCGGTTCGTCGGTGCGGGCCTCACCGGCCTGCGCCGGGATCTCCACGTCAAGACCGTCGTTGAACTCCTCGAAGGCGGCACTCGCTTCCCGTGCGCCTTCGACGTCCGTCCACCAGATCTGCCAGACCACGAATAGTCCCAGGAGCACACCAGCGGTGATGAGCAGCTCTCCGAACACGCCCACCACCTGGGACGCCGCTGACGGACGGCGGCCGGCATGGGAGCGGGCGCGGCGGGTTCTGGCGCGAGCATCCTGGTCGCGTGCGATCTCATCCAGGTCGGTCATGAGAGGTCTGATCCATCCGATCCGGCTGCCGCGGGCTCCCAGGTGATCGGTTCGTCACCGGGGATTCGTGCGTACTCCATGGACAAGCCCCCTTGATAGCGGGGCATCTCGAGAGAATCCTCGTCCACCACCGAGTATCCCAGGCGTACCTGCTCAACGTAAGCACGGTAGTTGTCGAGAGCCGGTGAGTCGTCCAACGCCGACCGCAACTCCTCGGCGTCCCCGATCGCGGAGATCACGTACGGCGGTGAGTAGGTGCCGCCGTCGATGAGTAGCACGTTGCCTACGCAGCGCACGTCGGAGAGCGGACCGAGCCGGTGCCCCTGCACAGTGATCGCCTCTGCGCCCCCAGCCCAGAAGGCGTTGATGACCGCCTCCAGATCCTGCTGGTGTACGAGCAGGTCGTCAGCGTGGAACCCCTCCGGGATGTCATGGATGAGCGGAGAGTCGGTCAACGAGACCGTGACCCCGGGGCCGGAGACCGCGGCCCGACCTGCCGCCATCTCCAGCGACCCAATCTCGGGATCGTCCGGTCCAGCTCCGGCCTGCTCCGCCAAGAGGCCCTCGACCTCTTCCTGCAGCGCCAGCACCTCGGCGTTCGTCTCCGCGAGCCGGGCGTCCTCGGCGCGGACGAGGTCTTCCAGGTCCAGCGGTTGGCGCTCCGAGTCGGAGGCGAACAGGGAGGCGTTGGTGGCGAACAACAGCCCTGCGAGCACGCCGACGACGCCCACCCCCAGCGACATGCTGGCACGGCGAGCAGGCGCGGACTGCTTGCTCATACATCCAGCATAAGCCGGGCGCCTTCGGTACGGACCGGCACAGATCTCACGATCTGGCTACAACACACTCAACGACGCTGAAGGGCCGCCGTCACACGAGCGACGGTCCGCTGAACCTCCTCCCCGGATCGGGAGAAGACGCTGGCACCCGCGGAATCGTGCCACGATGGTGCGATGAGCCACACCGATGTGCAGATCGAGGTCGACACCTACTTGGTGGACACGCTCGTCGCGGAGGACGAGGCCCTCGTCACCGCACGGGAGTCCGCCGACGACACCACGATGCCGGGCGCCGCCGTCGCCCCGAACCAGGGCAAGCTGCTCGCACTGCTGGCGGGCATGATCGGCGCGCACCGCGTGCTCGAGTTCGGCGCCCTCGCCGGGTACAGCACGATCTGGCTCGCCCGGGCCGTGGGCCCGCAGGGGCGGGTCGTCACCCTGGAGCTGTCCGAGCAGAACGCTGGGGTCGCACGCCGGAACGTCGATCACGCTGGGTTGGGGGACGTCGTCGAGATCATGCTCGGCCCGGCCGCCGAGAGCGCGGACCGGATCATCGAGACCGGGCAGGCACCGTTCGACCTGGTGTTCATCGATGCGGACAAGCCGAACAACGCCCGCTACCTGAAGGCCGCGCTCGAGCTCACCCGCCCCGGCAGCGTGATCGTGCTCGACAACGTGGTGCGCGGTGGCCGGGTGGCCGACCCGGACAGTACCGACGAGGATGTGCACGGGGTGCGTGAGGCGCTCGCGATCGCCGCCGCGGACCCCCGACTGGACGGCACTGCCCTGCAGACGGTCGGCTCGAAGGGCTGGGACGGGTTCGCCATCTTCCGTCGCCTCAGCTGACCCCGGTGCCCAGCTCGCCGGGCCCGTACGGCCCGTATGCATTCATCTTCTGGAACGACGATCTCACCGACGACGGCGTCCGCACCCAGGTGCGCACCCTCGCCGCCGCAGGCTTCCGGGGGATCACCCCGAGCGCGCGGATCGGGCTGAGCCGCGAGGTCGGCTACCTCACCGAGGAGTACCTGCGGCTGGTACGGGTGTGCGTGGAGGAGTGCGCCGCCACCGGCCTGAGCGTGATGCTCTACGACGAGGCGTCCTACCCCTCCGGGTCCGCCAACGGGGCCGTCGTGGCGCGCGACCCGCGCTTCGCCGCCCAGTGCCTCTCCAGGCTCAGCCATGAGGTCATCATCGCCGAGACCGTGCCGGAGCAGGTCACCGACTTCTGGCGCCCGCCACTGGGCCGTTCCCCGGACGCCGCACTGCTCACCGCCGTGGCCACGCCGCTGCGGGACGGTCATGCCGTGCTCACCGAGGCTCGCCTGCTCGAGGTGGAGGCCCCCGGCCTGATCCCGCTCGACCTGCCGCCCGGCGCGTGGCGGCTGCACGCGATCGTCGCCGGACCCAGCGGCGGCACCATCCGTGGTGCGCACGCCGACCAGGACGACGGCTCCGCGCTCGCCCCACCGGCCGCGGACCTGCTGAACCCGGCTGCCGTCGCCACCTTCCTCTCCCTCACCCACGACGCCTACGCCACCGCTCTGGCCGGTCACCTCGGCACCACGGTGGTGGCGATGTTCACCGACGAACCCGACCTGCTCGGGCGCGGCCCGCGCGCCGGTGCCGTGCCCTACACCCCTGGCCTGGAGCAGGAGGTGGCCGAGCGGGCCGGCATCAGCGTGCCCGAGCTGTTCAGCCGCCTCCCGGGCTTGTGGGACGGCGAACTGGACCAGCCGATCAGAGCCCTGTGGGAGGAGGCGGTGCGCGCCCGGCTGCACCGGGTGTACTACGGCGCCCAGTCCGCCTGGTGCGCCGAGCACGGGATCGCGCTGACCGGGCACGCCGCCGCCGGAGACGATCTCGGCACCACCGCGCTCCTCGACTGGCCCGGACAGGACACCGTGTGGCGCTGGGTGCTGCCCGGCGAGACCGCGCTGGCCGGACCGGAGAGCACCGCGGCCAAAGTGGCCGCGAGCGCCGCACGCCATCGCGGCGCACCCACAGCGGTAGCGGAGGTGCTCGGCGCGTACGGCTGGCAGCTCACGATGGACGAGGCGAAGTGGCTGCTCGACTGGTACCTCAGCCGCGGGGTGGCCACCCTGGTGCTGCACGCCTTCTTCGACTCGGTCCGCGGCAATCGCGCATTCGAGAGCGAACCGGACCTGGGTGTGCACCACCCGTGGTGGCCGCACCTGCCGGCCCTGGTGCGCTACCTGTCCCGGGTGGCGGACCTGCTCACTGCCGGCCCGCCGCAGGCCCCGGTCGCGGTGCTCAGCGACGAGGCGCACGCCCCCGACTCCCCCGCCGCGGCCCTGCTGCAGCACCAGGTGGACGTCCACTACGTCACGCCCAGCCAGCTCGCCGATGGCGAGGTCCGGGAGGGGCGAGTGCACCTCGGCGACCAGCGCTACGCCGTCGTGGTGGACGCCCGGCGCAACGATGCGGATCGGTTCGACCACAACGTGGCCCAGGTGAGCCTCGGACCGGGCTGGCTCGAGCAGGTGCTCGACGAGCTGCGCACCAGCGGCGCGTGGCCGATCCGGGTGGAGCCGGCCGCCCCGGACCTGCGGGTGGTGCGCCTGGGCGGCGCGTGGCTGCTGGTGAACGAGGGTGAGCACGCCATCCGCACCCGCGTGCACCTGAAGATTCCCGACGGCGGCCGCTCGCCCTGGCAGTGGGACTTCCCGTACGAGGGGGTCACCCTGCCCGCCACACGCGAGACCACAGCGGACGGCGTCACCTTCCCGCTGGTCCTGGAGCGGCGGCAGAGCGTGCTGCTCACACCCTCCGGCGACCCAGCCGAGGTGAGGGACGCCGTCGGGCACTGGCCGGGTGAGCCGACCGGAAGCCGCACCATCGAGGTGGACCGGTGGCGCGGGACGCCGTCCCGGGCCCTCGCCGGGCACGACCTGCCGCACACCGCACCGCTCGGCGAAGGCACCGACTGGATCACCCGGGACGAGTTGCGCCGGTTCGCCGGCACGGTCGACTACCAGGCGGAGCTGGACCTCGAGGCCGACCCCGGAGAGACGGTGCTCGACCTCGGCGAGGTCGGTGAGGTGGCCACGGTGATCGTGAACGGGAGCGAGGTCGGCGTGCTCGGGTGGGCGCCCTACCGGGTCACCGTGCCGGGCGGTCTGCTGCACGCTGGTTCGAACTCGATCACGGTACGGGTGAGCAATCCGGCCGCGGTGTACTACCAGGGCGCGGCGGCGCGATCGGGGCTGCTCGGCCCGGTCCGGTTGCACTGCCCGTAGGATTGGCCCAGAGTCGTCCCCAAGGAGAACGCAGCCATGCCTGAGTCGAAGTCCCGCAAGAAGCCGGCGTACACCCCACCGCCCGCGTCCTCCGCACCCAAGCCGAACCCGAGCTGGTGGGCACCGACGATGGTGACCCTGATGATCCTCGGGCTGGTCTGGGTGGTGGTCACCTACATCGTGCAGTCCGCCGGCCCCATCCCGGGATCGGCTCGTGGAACCTCGCCGTGGGCTTCGCGATCATGATGGTCGGGTTCGTGATGACGATGAGGTGGCGCTGACGTGCCGAAGGCACCGCTCCCGGAGCAGGTACTGGAGCTGCTGCGCCGCCCGAACCCGGCGGTGATGGCCACCATCCACCCGGATGGGTATCCGGTCTCGGTGGCCACCTGGTACCTGATCACCGATGACGGCCGGTTGCTGCTGAACGTCGATGCCGGCCGGGCTCGTCTGCGGCACCTGCAGGAGAACCCGCACGTCTCCCTCACCGCGCTGGACGAGAACTGGTACACCCACGTGAGCGTGCAGGGACGAGTCGTCGAGCTCTACGACGACACCGATCTCGCCGACATCGACCGGCTCTCCATCCACTACGGCGGCAAGCCGTACCCGGTGCGGGACCGGCCGCGGGTGAGCGTGCTGGTCGAGTTGGACCGCTGGCACGGCTGGGGCGCTGCTCAGGCCACCGGTTCCTGAGACTCCCCGGGCGCTGATCCGATCCCCGCGGTGCTCTCGCGCACTACGAGGTGGAAGGGCACGTTCTGGTCCACCGGGTCGGCGAGCGTGCCGCCGCTGAGCTGAGCCTCCAGCATCCCCAGCGCCAGCTCAGCGATCGCCGTACGGTCCGGGGAGATCGTGGTCAGCGACGGCGTGACGGCGCGACCGTAGGGGATGTCGTCGAAGCCCACCACGGCCACGTCACCGGGCACGTGCAGGCCGGCGAGGTGCAGGGCACGGATGGCGCCGAGCGCCACCCAGTCGGTGACGGCGAACACCCCGTCCGGCGGCTCGGCCGCCTGGGCGAGCAGGTCCCGGGTGGCCCGCTCCCCCTCCTCACCGGAGTTGGTCGTGATCCGGCGCATGAGGTTCCGGTCGACGCCGATGCCGGCGTGCTCGAGGGCCTCGACGTACCCGCGCATCCGCGGGTCACCCGTGTCGTCCGGATCCCCACCGATCATCGCCACCCGGCGGCAGCCGAGACCAAGCAGGTGGTCCACCGCTGTGCGGGCAGCGGCGACGTTGTCGATGGCCACGTGGTGGGCGGCCTCCCCGTAGCCGTGCTCGCCGAGCAGCACCAGCGGGGTGTGGTCCTTGCGCACCTGCAGGTCGTCCACGGAGAGCCGCCGGGCGCTGACGATGAGCCCGTCGATCCGCTGCGGGAAGCTGCCCTCCAAGGCGGCGCGTTCCGCGGCGAGAACCCCGCCGGTCTCATGGATGAGGACGAACCAACCACGCGCCTCGGCCCGCTCGATCACCCGTCCAGCCAGGGCGGAGAAGTACGGCATCTCCAGTTGCGGCACCACCAGGGCGATCACACCGGAGCGCCCGCGGGCGAGGTTGCGGGCGGAGAGGTTCGGGCGGTAACCCACCTCCTCCACGGCTGCCAGCACGCGTTCGCGGGTGCGTGGCGCCACGTGCTGGTACCCGTTGATCACGTTCGAGACCGTCTTCATCGACACGCCGGCGATCTCGGCAACGTCAGTGAGACGGGGACGCCCCGCCTTCCGGTCCTGAACCACGTCCGTCACGCTACCGGTTCACTTCAGACCGGTGGTCGAGACGCCCTCGACGATGCGCTTCTGGAACACCACGAAGGCCACCACCACGGGGATCAACGTGACGATACTCATCGCGAACAGCTGCCCCCACGCCGACTGCCCGGATGAGTCCAGGAAGGTGCGCAGCGCAAGCGGCACGGTGAGCTTCTCCGGGGAGGAGAGGTAGATCAACGGAGCGAGGAAGTCGTTGTAGGCCCAGATGAAGGAGAAGATCGCCGTGGTCACCAGCGCCGGGTTGAGCAACGGCAGCACGATCCTGCGATAGATGCCGAACACCGAGCATCCGTCCAGACGGGCAGCCTCATCGAGCTCTCTGGGGATGCCGCGGATGAACTGGACCATGAGGAAGATGAAGAAGGCCTCCGTGGCCAGGAACTTCGGCACCACCAGCGGGAGGTAGGTGTCCAGCCAGCCGAGGTCACGGAAGATGGCGTACTGAGCGATCAATGTGACGTGCTGGGGCAGCATCACCGTGGCCAGCATGGTCGCGAAGAAGACCTTCCGGCCGAGGAACTGCATCCGGGCGAAAGCGAACGCGGCCAACGAACAGCTCAGCACATTCCCGATGACGGTGAGGGTGCACACGATCAGCGAGTTCACCAGGTAGCGGGAGAACGGGAGCCCAGGGCCGGTCCAGCCCTCGGCGTAGTTCGTCCAGGTGAAGCTCGCCGGGACCAGTGAACCGGAACCGAAGATCTCCGAGACCGGTTTGAACGAGCTGGAGAGCATCCACAACAGCGGGTAGAACATCAACAGCCCGACCGCCGCGATGGCGAGATGGCCGGCGGTCCGGGACAGTGCGGTCCGGCCACCCGCGTCGCGGGAAGTGATGGTGCTCATCGTGCCCCCGAATCGGAGTAGAAGACCCAGCGCCGGCTCATCAGGAAGTTCGCCGCGGTGAACGCCGCGATGATGAGCAGCAGCACCCACGCCATGGCGGCGGCGTATCCCATCTCGAAGCTGCCGAAGGCCCGCTGGTAGAGGTACAGCGTGTAGAACAGGGTCGAGTCGCTCGGCCCACCGGTGCCGCCGGAGATGATGAACGCCGGGGTGAACGCCTGGAAAGCACCGATGATCTGCAGCACCAGGTTGAAGAAGACGATCGGCGTGAGCAGCGGCAATGTGATCGCGAAGAAGCGTCGCACCTTCCCGGCACCGTCGATCTCCGCCGCCTCGAGCAGATCCGCGGGGATCTGCCGCAGCCCGGCCAGGAAGATCACCATCGGTGCACCGAACTGCCAGATGCGCAGGATGATCAGAGTGCCCAGTGCCGTGTCGGGTGAGGAGATCCACCCCGACCCCTCGTACCCGAAGACGGCAAGCACCTGGTTCACCAGGCCGTCGCTACCGAAGATCTGCCGCCACAGGATGGCGATCGCCACGCTGCCGCCGAGCAGGCTCGGCACGTAGTAGATCGCGCGGTAGACGCTCAGGCCCCGCATGCCACGGTTGAGCACCATCGCCACGGTGAGTGCGGCGATGAGTTCGAACGGCACCGAGAACAGCACATAGGTGCCGGTCACCACGAGCGAGTCCAGGTAGCGTGAGTCCTCGGCCATCCGGGCGTAGTTGTCCAGGCCGAGCCACTCCGGTGGCGCCAGCAGGCTGTAGTTCGTGAACGAGTAGTACAGGGTGAGCAGCATCGGGCCGAGAGTGAGCCCGAACAGGCCGATCAGCCATGGCGAGAGGAAGGCGTAGGCAGGCAGGCTCGCCCGGAACCTGCTGCGCAGACCGGGAGCCGCCGTCATGAACCGAGTGCTCGTGCCGCGTCGTCGATGAACCGGGCGGCCGCCTCTGCCGGAGTCGCATCACCGAATCCGACATCCTCGTTGAGGCTGGGGAAGGCCGTCGCCTGGAGCTCGCCATACCCGGTCGGCCACGGCTGGGGAGAGGGCCCGGTCGACCCGGCAATGGCGTCGACGTAGGCGATCGCGCGCCCCTCAGCCGTGTCGGTGCCGAGCCCGAGCAGATCGCGGGAGACAGACGAGGGCGGCACCCCGAGGGTGAGGCCGATGGAGCTGACGGCGCGCTCATCACTGAGGAGAAACTCGATCAGCTCGGCGGCCCCGTCGGCGTTCGCGGTCTCGCTGGTCACGCACCAGAAGTCCAGCGCCTTGAGGAACTGGCCCTCGAGACTGCCTGCGGTGAGCCCTGGCACGGCGAAGACCTCGAGCGGGTGGTCGGGGACCACCGGCTGGTAGAAGGCGACCTGCTGGACCCATCCGAACTCGATCGCGGCGCCCAGCTGGGCGAGCTGAGAGGTCTCGAATCCGGTGCTCTCCGCTGTGATGTCCGAGGTGGGGGCAGCGCCGGCCTCACGCAGGCTCTGCCACATCACCAGCCACTCCTCGACGATGTCGGCAGTGACGACCAAACCGCTCTCGTCGAAGAGTTCGGTGCCGTGCTGACGTGCCCATACTTCGAAGATCTGGAAGTTGCCACCGGCATCGGTGGTCCCGTACTTCCCTGGCCCCGCAGCGTCGGAGAACTCCTGACAGAACTCGACGAAGTCGTCCCAGCTCCACTCGGCGGGCAGTTCCAGACCGTACTCGTCGACGAGCTGGGGGTTACGGAACGTGGCGTGCGTGATGGAGGACTGTCCGATGCCGTAGAGCCCGTCGCTGATCTCACCGCTGGTGGCGACGTCCGGATCCAGGCTCGAGGTGGTGATCGTGCTGCCGGCATACTCACTCAGGTCGAGCAGGGCGCCACGATCGGCGTACTCGGCGAAATAGGACATCGACATGCGCAGCACGTC
This sequence comes from Ruania alba, assembly GCF_900105765.1. Taxonomy (NCBI): domain Bacteria; kingdom Bacillati; phylum Actinomycetota; class Actinomycetes; order Micrococcales; family Ruaniaceae; genus Ruania; species Ruania alba. The sequence goes on along the minus strand of NZ_FNTX01000002.1, from coordinate 902,186 downwards.
CGGCCCCTGGCCACCTGCGACCTGGGTGGCGAGCTTGTCCCAGTAGTCGCCGAAGGCTGCTTTCTCGGTCGCGAGACTGATGTCGGCGTTGTCCGAGGTGTAGGCGTTCAGCGCGGCTTCCACGCCTTCGTGCGCAGGTTGTCCGCCGTACCAGGCGACCCGCAGGGAGTTCGAGTCGCCCGACTCGCCTCCGCCATCGGAACCGCAGCCCGCCAGGGCTCCGGCGGCCAGGGCAGCGCTTCCCGCTCCGAGGAACGTGCGTCGGTCGATGTGTGCCATGGTGACCTCCATTGGTCGCGGCACCGGGTTCAGGCCCAGCGCCAGTTGTGGGGACGGGTTTTCGGCTGGTAGCTGCCCGCGGGCAGGTCGTCCGCGACGCGGAGCAACCACTGCACGAGCTGGCGGTAGAGGTCCTCCCGGACGCCGGCCAGGGCGGCGTCGTCGCTGAGATCCTCGGTCTCGGCGGGATCGGCCTCGAGGTCGTAGAGGAAGACCTCGCTCCGATCGTCGACGACGAGCTTGTATCGGTCCCCGACGACCATGCGCATCTCCCCGCTCTGGGTGACGCTGTTCAGCTCGTCGAAGGTGGTGCCCTGGTAGGGGAAGTGCAGCGGGGGCCGGTCGCTCTCGTCGTAGGAGACGCCGCCGTATCCGTGCTCGGCGTAGATGGTGGAGAACTCCGACGGCGGAGCCTCACCTCCGCGCAGGAGCGGCGCCAGGGACCGGCCCTGCACCCCGGGTGGGATCGGTTGGCCCACCCACTCGGCGATCGTGGGCAGCAGGTCCACCATGGAGACCGGCTCGCTGCGGTGCTGGGTCTCGACCCCGGGGCCGGTCACGGCGAGCGGGATCCGGGTGAGAGCCTCCGGCAGGCCGGCACCCTTGCGCTGCAGCCCGTAGTCCCCGACGAAGTCCCCGTGATCAGTGAGGAACACGAAGACCGTGTTCTCCAGCCCGCCGGGCTGGGCGGCCAGGTGATCCACCAGGCGCCCGATCTGGTCATCGATCATGGCCAGCATGCCCAGATAGTTCGCCCGGTACCGCCTCCACACCTGGTCGAACCCGGGCCGCTTCTCCTCGATCAGCCGGTGCAACCAGCGGAACCGCCAGCCCAGCGCGTCCAGGACCTCCGGACCCGCCAGCCGTTCCGGTACTTCGGCCTCGTCGAACATGCTGAAGTAGGGCTCGGGCACCTGATACGGGTTGTGCGGTTCCGGGAACGACAGCCACAGGAAGTACGGATCCTCCGCGGGTGCGCTGTCCACCGCCCGGATCGCGCCATCGACGATCCGGTAGGGCAGCTGGGACTCCACCGGGAACGGCGTCGGCTCCTCGGTCACGGCGTGGTCGAGCCCGTGCAACCACGCATCGAACTCCTCGTGCGCGGCACTCTCCGCGGGCCCACCGCCGTGCATGAACGGGCCGTGGAAGGTGTCGAAGTCCCCCGGTCCGGGATGCATGTGCGGCTTGCCGCTGAAGTGCAACGAGTAGCCCGCCGCCCGCAGCACATCCAGCAGATCCTTGCTGTAGAACGCATGCTCAGCCGTACTGTTCTGCCGCACGCGATGCGCGGAGGGGAACCGCCCGGTCAGCAGGCTGGTACGGGCCGGCACGCACGCCGGGCAGCTGGTGTAGGCACGGTCGAAGCGCGCGCCGTCGGCGAACAGCGCATCCAGCCGCGGCATCGAGTCCGGGCCCCCCTCAACACCGGTGAGACCCACCCGTTGCTGGTCCGTCATCAGCACCACGATGTGGGGCTGGCTGGTACTCGCTGCCATGACCGTCTGTCTTCCTCTCGTCGGGGGACGCCGTCGTCGCTGACCGGAACATTACAGCGCTGTAGATCCAGAAGTCCAGAGCGGTTACGAACTTTTTTCTAGCGCTTACTGGTGGCTGTCCCGGATGGCTCGACACCGCGTACCCCGATCAGGCCGGGAATCACATCGGTGTGACTATCCCCAGCTGTGCACAGACCTGTGGAGAACTACACGGATGAAACTTCCCCAACCTGTGGTCACACCTGTGGAGAACTACACCTGTGTCACTTGCCCCCTGACGCACTCCTGGTCGGCGCCGTGTCCAACCCAGGGGGCAAGCCAAGCCTCTCTTGACGCGCGCAGCACGCGCGCCATAGCGTGAGGACCCTACTGAGCAATGATGCTTGAAAGGGCGCCGAAATGATCACTATTAATCACACACGCTCGCGAGCGGTCGGCGCGTTGAGCGCGGCGGCGCTGGTCGCCGTCGGGTTGGTCCCGCTGACCGCGAGCTCCGCGCACGCGGCAGACGGGCAGCTCGGAGCGGTCGATGGGGTGACCGCCGACGGCGACACCTACACCTTCACCTCCGGCGACGCCGCCCTGCGGATCCAGGTGCCCGACGAGGACCTGCTGCGCGTGTGGCTGGCCCCGGACGGCGAGTTCACCGACCCCGCCAGCGAACCGCCCGCCGAGCCCGGCGACCCCTCGGCCACCATTGTCGTCGAGGACGGCTACACCGGCGGCGCGTCACGGCTGGAGGAGACAGAGAGCGCGTACCTGATCAGCACCGACCAGGCGCAGCTCACCGTCACCAAGAACCCGCTCACCATGGAGCTCGCCGATGACGACGGAGCCGTGCTGTGGAGCGAGACCGCGCCGCTGCGCTGGGACGAAGGCAGCACCACGCAGACGCTCGAGCAGGGCGAGCAGGAGCAGTTCTTCGGTGGCGGCATGCAGAACGGCCGGTTCAGCCACCGGGACAATCAGATCACCATCTCCCGCGACTTCAACTGGGAGGACGGCGGCAATCCGAACGCAGCACCGTTCTACCTCTCCAGCAACGGGTACGGAGTGCTCCGCAACACCTTCGCCCCCGGTAGCTACGACTTCAGCGCGCCGGTGCGCACCACCCACTCCGAGGAGCGATTCGACGCGTGGTACTTCGTGGGCGACACGCGTGAGGTGATCGACGGGTACACCGAGCTGACCGGACGTCCCCTGATGGTGCCCATGTACGCCCTCGAGGTGGGCGACGCGGACTGCTACCTGCACAACGCCAACCGCGGCGAGCGGGAGACGCTGCGCGACTCCCAGGCCGTCGCCGACGGCTACGTCGAGAACGACATGCCGCTGGGCTGGATGCTCGTCAACGACGGCTACGGCTGCGGATACGAAGACCTCGGCGAGACCGGGCAGATGCTGAACGACCGCGGCGCCGAGCTGGGCCTGTGGACCGAGGCGGACCTGACCGACCAGGAGTACGAGGTCAGCAACGGGGTGCGGGTACGCAAGACCGACGTCGCCTGGGTGGGCCCGGGATACCGCTTCGCCCTGGACGCGTGCGAGCAGTCCCGCGCCGGCATCGAGGACAACAGCGACGACCGGGCGTTCGTGCTGACGGTCGAGGGATGGGCCGGCACGCAACGCTGCGGGGCCACCTGGAGCGGTGACCAGGCCGGCTCCTGGGAGTACATCCGCTGGCAGATCCCCACCTACGCCGGCGCGACGATGTCCGGCCAGCACCTGGCCACCGGTGACATCGACGGCATCTTCGGCGGCTCCCCGGACACCTACGTGCGCGACCTGCAGTGGAAGATGTTCCTGCCGAACACCTACGCGATGAGCGGCTGGGCCGCCACGGACAAGCAGCCCTACCACTACGGCCCGCGGCACAACGCGATCAACGCGCGATACCTGCAGCTGCACGAACGGCTGCTGCCGTACTTCTACACGCACACCGCGCAGGCCAGCCAGACGGGCCTGGGCGCCACCCGGCCGCTGTACGTGAACTACCCGGACGACCCGGCCACCTGGGGCGATGCGGTGAAGTACGAGTTCCTCGCCGGTGACGACTTCCTCGTGGCCCCGGTGTACGAGGACGCCACCACCCGGGACGGGATCTACCTGCCGGAGGGCACCTGGATCGACTACTGGACCGGGCGGGTCTACGCCGGCAACCAGACGCTGAACGACTATCCCGCACCGCTGGAGCGTCTGCCGCTGTTCGTGCGGGCCGGGGCGATCGTGCCGATGTTCCCCGAGGGCACCATGGACTGGGCCGAGGGCCTGGCGGCGGACCAGCTCGATCTGGACATCTACCCGCAGGGGACGTCCTCGTTCACCCTGTACGCCGACGACGGCCGTACCCAGGCCTGGGCCGACGGGGAGTCCGCCGAGCAGGAGTTCTCCGTGCAGGCCCCGGAGTCCGGCCGCGGTCCCGTCACGGTCACCCTGGGCGCGCTCGACGGGAGCTACGCGGGGATGCCGGACGAACGGCACTATCTGCTGAACCTGCACACCGACGCTCCCCCGGCCCGGGTCACGGTCGATGGCACGGCACTGTCCGAGGTGCCCTCTGCGGGCGCCCTGGACGAGACGACCGGCTGGTCCTACGACGGGGCCAGCGGCGTGATCAGCGTGCGCACCGCTGCCTTGCCGACCTCGGCGGAGGCGACGATCGAGATCGTCGGAGCGGGCGCCGTCGGGGGTACCCACCCGCAGGAGCGGGACGTCACGGCAGACCTGTCCCTCCCCGCGATCGCCACGGCCGGCGAGGCCAGTGAGGTCGAAGTCGCGCTCGGCAACGACACCGGAGCCGACATCCGCGTGCAGTCCCTCGAGCTCGACGCCCCGGAGGGCTGGCAGGTGCAGTCCGCCGATGCGGCCGGCCTCGAGTTGGCCGACGGCGAGGAGACCGTGCTCGGCTTCTCCCTCACCCCGGATGCCGCGGCCGAGCCGGGCTCGTACGAGATCAGCGCCCAGGTGGACTACCGGGTGCGCAGCAACGCCCACCAGGTCGCCGCCCAGGCGAGCACCACGCTGGCGTTCGCCGATGTGCCCAGCGCGGCGAACAACGTGGGCGTCACCCGGGAGGCCGACCCGGCACCGGGTGATCTGGACGGCGGTGGCTCGAGCTTCATCGCCGAGCGCCTGGCCGCCGAGGGCGTCGAGCCGGGTGCGGCCCTGGAGCTGAACGGCTTCACCTTCGAGTGGCCGGACGTCGAGCCCGGCGCCCCGGACAACGTGGCCTCCGCCGGGCACACGATCGGGGTCTCCGGTCAGGGGAACGCGTTGGCGCTCCTCGGTACCGGGACGAGCGGCAGTGCAGGCGGCCCGGGGGTGGTGCACTACGCCGACGGGTCCAGCGAGCAGATCTCCCTCGGGTTCCCGAACTGGTGCTGCCTGTCCCCGGACCGGTACGGCGCCGAGATCGCCGTGACCACGCTTGGCAAGAACACCCCGGACGGGCCCGCCTACCCGAGCGTGGAGTACCGGCTGTTCACCACCACGGCGGCCATCGACCCCGAACGTGAGGTCGTGGCCGTCACCCTGCCGGGTAACAGCGCCGTGCACGTGTTCGCGATGAGCATCGGGAATCAGGAGGTGGTCCCGCCGCCGATCGCCGACGGCCAGTACACGCTCGGCAACGCGGCCACCGGACTCGCATTGCAGGCGCCTGGCTCGGAATCGTCGCAGCTCGGCACGGCTGAACCGTCCACCGCGCCGTCGCAGAAGTGGATCCTCACCAGGAATCCCGACGACGGCTCCTACGAGGTGAAGAACGCCGGCAGCGGCCAGTGCATGGACGTGTTTTACTCGGCCACCGAGCCGGGCACGCTGGTTGGTCAGTACTCCTGCACCGGAACCGCGAACCAGCGGTTCCAGATCACCGAGTCCGGCGGTGAGCTCGTGCTGACCGCCGGGCACAGCGGCCTGGCGATCGGCGTGGATGCCGACGGGTCCGTGGTGCAGCAGACCGTGGACGGGTCGCCCGAGCAGCACTGGCAGGCCGAGGCCGGCTGATCCGGCCGGGGTACGGCCGGTGGCGATCCCACCGGCCGTACCTGGCCGATCACAAGCTCAGGCCAGCGCGACGGCGGTGAGGACGCCGAGCAGGGCCAGCATCGCGGCCACGCCGAGCACCGCCCCCACGGAGCGCCGCTCCTTGGGCAGGTAGGCGAACAGCGCACCGAGTGCACCACCCACCACGAGGCCGCCCAGGTGGGCCTGCCAGGAGATACCCGCCACAGTGAAGGTGATCACCACGTTGATCGCGATGACCACGAGGATCTGCCGGGCGTCCCGGCCGGTGCGGCGCAGCACCACCGCCACCGCGGCGAACAGCCCGAACACGGCCCCCGAAGCGCCGACGGTCGGGATCTGATAGTTCTCCGGGGCGGTGAGCAGCAGCACGGCCACCGACCCACCGAGCGCACTCACCAGGTACAGCGCGATGTAGCGCCATCTCCCGAGCATCTGCTCCAGGAAGGGCCCGACGATCCACAGCGCGTACATGTTGGCCAGGAGGTGCAGCCAGCCGGCGTGCAGGAACGCCGAGGTGATCAGCCGCCACGGTTCGTCGCCAGCCAGCGACGGCCGGAGCCAGAATGCCGCACGTAGTCCCGGTAGGAGGTACGAGGCGAGGAAGGCGGCCAGGCAGATCCCGATGATCGTCATCGTGACCACCGGCCGGTCGCTGGCCGCCACCCGCCCGCCGAGCACCGTGCGCGTCGGGCGGACCGAACGGTTCGCCTCGCGCACGCAGTCGACGCAGTGCACCCCCACTGCGGCCGGCCGCTGACACTCGGGGCAGGCGGGCCGGGAGCACCGTTGGCACGTCACGTACGAGACACGATCCGGGTGCCGGGGGCACACCGGCGGTCCGGCCGCGCCCCCGGCGCTTCCCGGAGGCGGGGCCGAGGGGTAGCTGCTCATCGAAGGGTCAGTCGATGATCTCGATCGAGGTGATGACGATGTCCTCCACCGGGCGGTCGTTGCGCGGGTCGGTGGAGACCGCCCCGATCTGATCCACGACGGCGGCCGAAGCCTGGTCCTTCACCTTGCCGAAGATGGTGTGCTTGCCCTGCAGCCACGGCGTGGCCGCCGTGGTGATGAAGAACTGTGACCCGTTGGTGCCGCGCCCCATCTGGATCCCGGCGTTCGCCATCGCGAGCACGTGCGGCTCGCGGAAGTGCAGCTCGGGGTGGATCTCGTCGTCGAACCGGTAGCCGGGGCCGCCGGTTCCGGTGCCGAGCGGGTCTCCGCCCTGGATCATGAAGTTCGGGATCACCCGGTGGAAGATCGTGCCGTTGAACAGCGGGTCGTTGCTCTCGGCGCCGGTCTCCGGGTGCGTCCAGGTGCGTGCCCCGGTGGCGAGCTCGGTGAAGTTCTTCACCGTCTTGGGTGCGTGGTTCGGGAAGAGTTCGACGGTGATGTCGCCGGCGGAAGTGTGCAGAATTGCGTCCATGCCAACCATCTTCGCACGCAGTTGTGTGCACTTCCCGTGACCGGGTGGCACGATAGGAAGTGGACAGGCCCAACCACACCAAATGATCCGTGCCCCGCCCCGCGGGACGTGAGCTAGGGAGTCATATGTCGCGCAAGGAGAAGGTCAACGCCGAGCAGCTTCGGGCTCAGGCCGAGGAAGCCAGCAAGGTCGCGCGGCAGCTCGCCGACCAGGGCAAGGAGTGGGCCGGTCCTCGGGTCGACTCCGCGGTCGAGTGGGCGGGTCCCCGGGTCGACTCCGCCAGGGAGTGGGCCGGCCCCAAGGTGGACTCCGCCGTCGAGTGGGCCACGCCGCGCGTGGAGAAGGCCTGGCGAGACGGCGTCACGGCTGCCGCTCCGAAGGTCGCCGAGTACGCCGAGAAGAGCAAGGGTGCGGTCGACTTCGCCCACGACGCGATCGTGGACAGGGTGCTCCCCCGCGTGGTGCAGGCGATGGACGATGCCGCCAAGGCAGCCAGTGGTGGCGCCGACGGGCTGCAGAACCGGGCGAACTCGGTGATCGATGCCGCCTCGGACGCCGTCGCGGCCGAGCAGAAGAAGGCCAAGGGCGGGAACAAGGTCGGCAAGACGATCGGCTGGGTCCTGGCCGGAGCGGCCGTGGCAGGCGCTGGTGTACTGATCTGGAAGCGCACACAGCCGGTCGACGACCCGTGGGCCGAGGAGTACTGGGACGACGCTCCGGCCCCGGTGGAGAAGGCCAAGCACGTGGCCGAGGAAGCCGGCGCTGCCGCCGGTGACGCGGCCGCGACCGCCCAGGAGGCGGCTGGAGATGCTGCCGACACGGTGGCCGAGAAGGCCGGCGAGGTGAAGGACTCCGCAACCGACGCCGCTCAGGACGTGGCCGAGGACGCCAAGGACGCCGCCGGTGAGGCGGGCGAAGCCGTGGCCGAGGCCGCCGAGGAGACCAAGGACGCCGCCGAGGATGCCGCGGACGACGTCAAGGACGCTGCTGAGGAGTCGGGCGACTCGAAGGCCTGACGGCCACCTGACCACAGAGGAATCCCTCGTCGATCACCAGATCGACGAGGGATTCTTCATGCGTGGGCGAGTCAGCCGATGACCACCCGGTCGGTGATCGGGACGTCAGCGGTCTGCCGCGCGCAGTGGCTGCAGCAGAACGTCTGGGCATCGACCTCGACACCGTGGCCGAGGATCGTCACCCCACAACGCTTGCAGCGCGGCGCGACGGCGTGGATCGCACACTCGAAAGAGTCGAACGGACCCTGCTCGCCCTCCGGCGTGACAACGGTGAACGTCTTCTCGTAGTCGTTCCCGCAGCTGGTGCACGTCGTCATGGCAGTCCTCCTTCGTTCTTCGGTGGTGCACTCTCGACGGTATGCCCGCAACCGGCTCCTGTCATCAGCAGACCGCCTCGGCGGCCGTGACCGCCCCGGCTGCAGGACCGGGCGGGCGGGCGTACCGTGCACAGAGAACGTCCGGCAGGACACCTCTGTCACCCGTCGCCGACCTGGAGAGGAGAGCACGATGCGTCAGAACGATCCGATCAAGAACCCGGACATGTACGAAGAGCTCCGCGAGGAGGGGGCGTCGAAGGAGAAGTCCGCCCGGATCGCGAATGCCGCTGCGCAGGAGGGCGCCGACGAGGTCGGCCGCCGCGGCGGACACGCTCCCGCCTACGAGGAGTGGACGGTCGAGGAGTTGCGTGACCGGGCCCGCGAGCTCGACCTCTCCGGCTACTCCGACGCCACGAAGGACGAGCTCATCGGCATGCTCCGCAACCACTGAGCGTTGCAGGTGCTCGCACACCGGTTGCCGACGGCGTGACTGCACCGGGCAGGAGCGGTCACCGACCGGCGGTGACCGCTCCTCCCGATGCCCGTCACACGATCCGGTCGCTCCCGCCGTCGATCGGTACCTGTGCACCGGTGGTGGCGTGGAACAGTGGCCCGCACATGGCCGCCACCAGGTCACCGACATCGGCACTGGTGATCTCCGCGCGCAGCAGGTTCCGGCGCTTGTAATCGGCCACCGACATCCCGTACTTCGCGGCACGCTGCTCCAGCAGTTCCGGTGACCACAGCGCGGTGTCGAAGACGGCGTCCGGGTTCACCGTGTTCACCCGGATCCCGTCCGGCGCCCACTCCAGCGCCGCCACCCGGGCGAGCTGGGTAGCCGCGGCCTTGGACGCCGAGTAGGCCGCCGCACCCTGACCGGGTGCCGGGACGTTCTTCGACCCGACCAGGACCACTCGTCCCTGCCGCGGCGCGAGCGCCAGATACGGGTGCGCGGCACCGAGCAGGGTCAGCAACCCGGTGACGTTCACGTTCAGGCTCTTCGCCCATGGCTCGGCCGGGAACCCGTCGATCGGGTGCGAGGCGGCGAACACGCCGGCAGCCGGTACCAGGATGTCCAGACCGCCGAAGTGGCCCGCTCCCTCGGCCACCGCGGCACGGACCGCGTCGGCGTCGGAGACGTCGCAGACGATCCCGTACCAGTCCGCCGCGTTCGCCTCGGTCACGGCGGCGTCCCGGTCCAGGGCAATGACGGCGGCCCCTGCCTCCCGGAGCGCCTGCGCACAGGCGCGTCCGATCCCCGAGGCGGCACCGGTCACCAGCGCCACCTCACCCGCGAACGGCGGCGGGTCGCCCTTGGCGCGCAGCTTGCGCTGCTCCAGTACCCAATACTCGATGTCGAACGCCTCGGCCGGTGAGAGGGTCCGGAAGCCGCTCATTGCCTCCGCGCGCAGGATCCCGGCAGCGGTGTGCTCGTAGATGTCCGCGGCGACATTGGCTGCCTTCACGGTCCGGCCCGCGGTGAGGAACCCCAGTGTCTCGTCCAGAATCACGCGTGGCGCCGGGTCGATCGGGGTGAGCTCCCCGCCAACCAGCCCTCGGTGCTCGTTCACATACCCCTGGTAGCCGGCCACATAGGCCGCCACGTCGGTGCCCACCATCGGCACCCGCTTGGTGTGGATGACGTGCTCGGGCGTCAGCGGTCCCCGCTGGGTGATCTCGCCGATGTCGGCGCGCCCCAGCAGGGCGTCCACCGCGGTGCCGGTGCGGCGCTGCAGCACCATCGGCGCACCGGCGGCCTCGCTGAGTTCCTTGCGAAGCCCTGCCAGGGCGAGCGGATCCACGTCAGGCGAGGAGCCGCCGTCGGGAATCTCCGGAAGCGCCGCGGCAGCGGTGCGCACCAGCTCCAGGTGCGTGGCCAGCGCCTCCTCGGCATCATCGGCGAAGGTGAAAAGGCCGTGGTTGCGCAGCACGATCCCGCGCAACGAGCGCACGTCCACGTCCGCGAGCGCCACGGCCACCTGCCGAGCAAGCGCGAAGCCGGGCTTGACGTAGGGCAGCACCCACACGTCCTCGCCGAAGGTCTCGGCGGTGAGCCGCTCGCCGTCGGCCTGGTTCGTCAGGGTGACGATCGCATCGGCGTGGGTGTGCAGCACGAACTGGTGCGGGATGAGGGCGTGCAGGATCGCCTCGATGGAGGCCGAGGGGGCGGAGGCATCCATGGACGCCTGCTTGAGCTCGTTCACCAGGGAGACGTCGTCCAAGGACTCGAGTTCGGCGAGTGCCAGCACGCGGTCCTTGCGCAACGGGGTGAAGCCCTCGGGCACGATCGAGGCGAGGTCGTACCCGCTGCCCTTGGTCAGCACCACCTCGACGGTCTCGCCGGTGACGTCGGTGCGGGTGGACTTGACCGAGGTGTTGCCGCCTCCGTGCAGCACCAACGAGGGGTCCGAGCCCAGGGTGCGGGAGGCGCGGACGCAGGCGTCCAGGGCGTCGTCATGGATGGTCATCGTTCTCCTCAGGATCGGGTGGGCCGTCGGGTGCCGGGAACGGCACCCGACGGCGGTGGGTCACTCCTCGTTCGACAGGTCGCCGGATTCGAGGTTGCTCTCGATCAGCTCCGGCAGTCGCTCCAGGAAGGCCTCCACGTCGGTGACCACGTTGGCCTGCACGTCCTCGACGTTGTCCGGCGTCACCGTGGGCATGACGTAGGTGTAGAGCTCCTCGACGTCCGCACCGTTCGCGGCCCGCTCGGCCACGGCCAGCCCGGCGCCGAGCTCGACCCGTCCGTGCTGGAGGTGGGTGCCGATGAAGTCGCCGTCGGCGACGGCGGCCAGACCGTCCTCGATACCGTCGATGCCGACGATCGGCACGCTCATCCCGGCTTCGTTCAGCGCCTGCAGGGCGCCCAGACCCATGTCGTCGTTCTCGGCAATGACGCCGTCGATGTCCTCACCGAAGGCGGAGATCCAGTTGGCCATCAGGTTCACGGCCTCGTCCCGGGTCCAGTTCGCGGTGTCCATGGCGAGGACCTCGATATCGGGGTTCTCCGCGAGCACGTTCTCGATGCCCTCGGTGCGGTCGAGCTCGGCGGACTGGCCGAGCGGGCCCTGCAGGATGACGACGTTGCCCTCACCGCCGAGCTCGTCGACCATCATCTGCGCCTCGCTCTCCCCGGCGGCGACGTCGTCGGGCAGCACCGAGGCGGTGACGTTGCTCGTGTCGTCGAGGGCCGCGTTCACCGGGATCACGGGGATGCCGGCATCGGAGGCGGCGACGAGCTGTGGACCGAGGGAGTCGGCCTGCACCGGGACCACGACGATCGCGTCCACGCCGGCGTTGACGTACTGGTCGAGCTGGTCGGCCTGGGTGGAGACGTCGAGCCCGGCGGAGTTCCACAGCAGCTCGATGTCGTTCGCTTCGGCGTAGGCCTCCATCCCTTCCTGGCCCTGGGTGATGAACGAGCTCATGTCGTAGACAGAGACGCCGATCCGCAGACCGTCGTCACCGGCGTTCGGATCACCGGCGCCGCATCCGGCGAGCAGCAGCCCGCCGCCGAGAGCGGCCGCGATCATGGTTGTCTTCGTGTGTCGCACCGTGGTGCCTCCTTGCAGGTGGTGAATCTCTTGCGGGGTAGGGGGGATTGGTCAGGAACGGGTGCGTCTGGTGGCCCAGACGTCGATGGCGACCGCAGCCGCGATCAGGGCGCCCTTGATGACGGCCTGCCAGTACGGGGGGATCACGAGGATCTGCAGACCGTTGTTCAGGGTCTGGATGAGCATCAGGCCGAGCAGGGTGCCCCAGACGGTGCCACGGCCGCCGAAGAGGCTGGCGCCACCGATCACGACGGCGGCGATCGCGTCCAGTTCGTAGCCCTGGCCGAGCGTGGGGGCTCCGGAGATCACCCGGGAGGAGATCATCAGTCCGGAGATGCCGGCCAGGCCTCCGCTGATCAGATACACCCAGACGCGGGTGCGCTCGGTGGGGACACCGGCGAGCGATGCGGCGCTGGCGTTGCCGCCGATGGCGTAGATGCGCAGTCCGAAGGTGGTGTGCCGGAGCACGAACCAGAAGGTGATGAAGCCGACGATCATCAGCAGCACCGGGATTTTCATCCCGAGCACCTCGCTGTTGGCGAAGGCGCCGTACCCGGCAGGCACGCCGTTGATCGGTGCGCCATTGCCGATAGCGTAGGCGAAGCCGGAGGCGGCGGTGAGCATCCCCAGCGTGGCCACGAACGGTGGCACGGAGAATCTACTCACCAGCAGTCCGTTGACGGCGCCCGCCAGCAGTCCCACACCGGTCGCCACCACCGGCGCGAGCCAGAGCTGGTCAGGGACCCGGACCGCGATCCAGGCCGCACTCATCGCACTGACGGCGATCACCGATCCGACCGAGAGATCGATCCCGCCGGTGAGGATCACCAGCGTCTGCCCGAGGGCGATCAGGGCAAACGGTGCGGCAGCGATAAGGATGGTGGTGACGTTGTCGAGCGTGGCGAAGCGCGCGCTGCGATAGGCGAAGTAGCAGATCACCACCAGCAGGATGAGCACCATCGCGTTGCGCACGAGCAGCGCCGTGGCCACCTCGCGCGCGGACTTGCCCTCGGTGAACTGGCGGAAGTTCGCGGCGAACGCGGGCATGGTTCTGGTCATCGACTCTCCTCGGTCGTGTGGCGGGCGGCGTCCTCGCCGCTGGCCAGATGGAAGATGCGAGCTTGGGCATCGGGGGCATCGAGGTCGGCTCGGTCGAGCTCGCCGGCGATCGCGCCGTCACGCATGACGAGCACCCGGTGGGTCAGTCCGATGAGCTCGGGCATGTCCGAGCTCGCGACGAGCACGCCGAGGCCCGTCGCCGCGAGCTCACTGATGATGCGGTAGATCTCGCTCCGCGCACCGACGTCCACGCCGCGGGTGGGCTCGTCGAGCAGGAGCACCGCCGGGGAGCGGTCCATCCAGCGCGCGATGACGATCTTCTGCTGGTTCCCACCGGAGAGGGTCTCGGTGAGTTGCTGCAGGGAGCGGTAGCGCAGCCCCATGTCCTCCACGTGCCGGGTGGCGGCCGCAGTACGTGCCCCACCAGCCATCACCCCGAAGCGGGAGTAGTCGGAGATGTAGGGCAGGGTCATGTTGTCCAGGATCGAGCGGCCGAGCACCAGGCCATCCCGCTTGCGGTCCTCCGGGACGAAAGCGAGGCCGGCGTCGATAGAGGCCCGCGTGGTCTGCCGATGCAGGGCGTGTCCGTTCACGGTGACGGTGCCGGCGGCGGCCCGTCTCGCACCGAAGATCGCCTGCAGGGTGGCTGAGCGCCCGGCGCCCACCAGCCCGCCGAGACCGACCACCTCACCGGCGTGAACCGTGAGGTTGACGGTGGGCCGGCCCGGCCGGCGTTGCAGCTCGGTGACCTCCAGGGCCGGCGTGGTCCCGGGCGCGGGACGCTCGGGGAACATGGTGCCGAGCTCGCGGCCGATCATCGCGGTGACGATCTGGTGGGGCTGGACGTCTCGTGCCGGTTCGTCGAGCGTGAGTCCGCCATCGCGGAGGACGACCACCCGGTCGGCGATGGCCTCGATCTCCTGCATCCGGTGCGTGGTGTAGACCATGGCGACCCCGCGATCGCGGAGCCGGCGGATCACCTGGTAGAGCCGCTCCACCTCCGCCTCGGGGATCGAGGAGGTCGGCTCGTCCAGCAGCAGGACCTTCGCCCCGGAGCTGGTGGCCTTCACGATCTCCACGATCTGGGTCAACGCCACCGACAGCCGGTTCATCGGCAGGTCCGGGTCGACGTCGACGTCGAACTCCGCGAGCAGCTCGCGGGCGTGGGCTCGCATCTGCCGACGACGCAGGATGAACCCTGCGGCGCGCGGCTCCCGTCCGACGGCGATGTTCTCGGCCACCGTGAGGTCCTCGTATGGCGCCAGTTCCTGAGGCACGAGCGCGACCCCGAGGTCGCGTGCGTGGCGGGGCGAGGGGTGGGTCAGCTCGGTTCCGCGGAGGGTCACCGTTCCCGAGTCGGCGGGCAGGCGGCCCATCACGATGTTGAACAGCGTGGACTTCCCCGCGCCGTTCTCACCGGCGAGCACCACCACGGACCCGGGCTCGGCGGAGAAGCTCAGGTCATGCAGGACGGGCACACCGCCGAAGGCCTTGAACAGGCCTTCCACTTGTAGTGCTGGTACCACGCGGGACCCCTTCGTCTCGGTATGCGTGTCTCTGTCTCGGTCGCTGCTGTCTCGGTCAGCGCTACATCGCGCATCACATGAAAAGCGACTGTAGAGCATGATTCCTAACGGTACAAGTGTTTTCATCTAACATTCATTGTGTTAGATTCCCTGCAGAGGTCACACTTGGCCGATGACGACAGGTGATCGCGAGGAGGCAGCATGAGACGGCGCCAGGCCGCGCAGGAGCGACGTAGCGAGATCTCCGAGATCGTCTCGGCCAAGGGATTTATCCGCATCGACGAGCTCGCCGAGCACTTCGGCGTCACGGCGATGACCATCCACCGGGACCTGGACGAGCTCGACGCCCGCGGTGTCGTCTCGAAGGTGCGCTCCGGCGCCAAGGCCACCCCGATCGAGGAGGTGGAACGTAACGTGGCGCTGCGCCGGCATCACATGCTCCCGCAGAAGCGGGCGATGGCCGCCGCCGCGCTGGCGTGGCTGGACGCGCTCGACGCCCCCCGGGTAGTGGCCCTCGATGACTCCACCAGTGCGCTCACCCTGGTCGACGAGCTCGCAGCCCGTGACGGCCTGACGATCGTCTCGAACTTCCTCCCCGTGATCGAGCAGGTGGCCGCGTCCGAGCACGCCACGATGTTCGGCCTGGGCGGAACCTTCTCCCCCGCCTTCCAGTCGTTCCAGGGATCGAGTACGCACGAGGCGATCCGCTCGATCCAGATCGACGTGTTCTTCCTCTCGGCCACCGCCGTCGGGCAGGGCGCGATCTTCCACCCCGAAGAGGGGCCGCTGCAGGTCAAGCGGACCCTGATCGACCAGGCCGCCCGGTCGGTGCTGCTGGTCGACCACACCAAGTTCTCCCGGCGTGCCCTGCACCGCCAGGCAGGTCTGGCCGAGATGGATGCCGTCGTCGTCGACGACAGTATCGATCCCGACGACCTGCGGCGCCTGCGCGACCACGTCGAGACCGTCATCGTCGCTGAAACCGAACAGGAGAGTTGACAGGATGCTGAACCACACCTGCGAGCCATCCGGGCGCCTGCGATGAGGGCCGCCATCTTCCGCGGCCCCGGTGAGCTCGCGATCGAGGAGATCGAGCGGGAGCAGCCCGGCCCGGGCGAGATCGCCGTCGAGGTGCGCGCCGCCGCCACCTGCGGCACCGACCTGAAGTCCTACCGCCGCGGGCACCCGAAGCTGTTCCCCACCCTGCCGGCCCGGTTCGGGCACGAGTTCGCCGGGGTGGTCACCGAGGTGGGCGACGGCGTGGAGAACTTCACTCCCGGGATGCGCGTGGTCGCCGCCAACACCGCCCCGTGCGGGCACTGCTGGGCGTGCACCATCGGCCGGGAGAGCCTGTGCGAGAACCTGCTCTTCCTGAACGGCGCCTTCGCCGAGGAGATCGTGGTGCCCGCCCCCATCGTGGCCCGCAACACCTACGAGATCCCGGACACCCTGCCGTTCGAGGCGGCCGCTCCGCTGGAACCGCTCGCCACCGTGGTGCACGGGATGGACGAGTCCGGAATCCGCCTCGGCGACTCCGTGGTGGTGCACGGCGCCGGCCCGATCGGGCTGATGTTCGTGCGCCTGGCCACCCTGCGCGGTGCGCACGTGATCAGCGTGGACCAGAGCGCCTGGCGCCTGGAGCAGGCACTCGCCGCGGGCGCCGAGCACACCGTGAACATCACCGACCTCGACGATGACGCCCGCCTGGAGGCGATCCGCGAGCACACGCCGGGCGAGCGCGGCGCGGACGTGGGCATCGAAGCCGTCGGCCTGCCTCCGGTGTGGGAGCAGACGCTGGACACGGTGCGCCCGGGAGGCACCGCCGTCTGGTTCGGTGGCACCCCGAAGGGTGCGCTGATGAGCGTGGACACCTCGCGGGTGCACTACGAGGAACTCACCATGAAGGGCGTCTTCCACCACCAGCCCCGGTACGTGGCCACTGCGGTGAAGCTGCTGGCCACCGGGCGGGTGGACGGGATGTCCCTGATCACCGAGACACGACCCCTGGAGGCACTCGTGGACAGCCTGGAAGACATGGCCGCCGGGCGCGGCTCGAAGTTTGCGCTGGTGCCCTGATGGCGCGCGTGACGATCCTCGGTGCCGGCGCCATGGGATCGGCCCTGGCCACCCCGCTGCGCGCGAACGGTCATCAGGTGGCCCTGTGGGGCACCTGGTTCGATGACCATTTCCTTGCCGAGCTCGCCGACGGCGGCCCGCACCCAGGAACGAAGGTGGCCCTGGCCGAGGGGACCGAGGTGTTCACCAGCGACCGGATCGCCGACGCGCTCGCCGGCTCGGACGCGGTGATCGTGGCCGTCGCCTCGGGGGGTGTGCTGGAGGTCAGCAGGCTCGCTGCTGCCCACCTGGCGCACCGCCCCACGCTGGGGCTGGTGAGCAAGGGCTTCCACCAGCGCGCCGATGGGTCCATCGCCTTGATGCCGGAGGCCGTGCGCGAGGCGATCGAGGACTCCGGCGCCGTCGTGGTGGCGATCGGTGGACCGTGCAAGGCGAACGAGGTGGCCGCGGGGCGCTTCACCGCGACGGCGTTCGCGTCCACCGACGGTGGGCAGGCAGCTGGCCGGCTAGCCGATGTCATGCGCACCCCGGACTACCGGCCCAACGTCAGCGACGACGAGGCCGGGCTGGAGGTGTGCGCCCCGCTGAAGAACGTGTACGCCATCGCGCTCGGCTTCGCCGACGGGCTGGAGCAGTCCACCGGTGAGCCGTGGCACAACCTCAAGTCCGCGATCTTCGCGAAGGCTTCCCAGGAGATGGGGCTGGTGGCCGAGGCGCTCGGTGGCCGGGTAGAGACGGCCTTCGGGCTCCCCGGCGTCGGGGACCTGGAGGTCACGGGGCTCTCGGGCCGGAACAAGGTCTACGGCGCCCGGATCGGTGCCGGAGAGTCGGCACCGGAAGCGCTGGAGCGGATGCGCGAGGCCGGCCAGACGGTCGAAGGCGTCGCCGCCAGCGGGCTCGCCGAGACGTTGGTGACCACCCAGCTCCAGAGCATCGCCGACCGGCTCACCCTGCTAGCAGCGATCAGGGCGGTGCTGGACGGCGCCGCCGACCCACTCACCGTGATCCGGCAGGCCCTCTAGCCCCACCCCCTATCCGCGAGTGCGGCCGATTTCGCTCATACTTCGAGATATAGCCACAATGGGCCGCACTCGGTCACGTGCGAGTGCGTGATCAGGTGCGAGTGCGGCCACGCGCGAGTGTGAGACCAGGTGCGCGTGCGTGATCAGGCGAGGGCCGCCGTCGGGAATGACAACGAAGGAGTTGCAGCACATGGACGTGGTGATCGGGATCGACGCCTCCACCACGGGCACGAAGGCCGTGGCGTTCGGGCCCGACGGGCAGGTGCACGCCTTGGCGCGCGCCGCGATCGACCGGCACTCCCCCGAGCCGACCTGGCACGAGCAGGACGCCGAGCAGTGGTGGGACTCCACGCTGGACGTGCTCACCGGCGCGGCAGGCGAGCTGGCGGAAGCCGGGCACACGGTGCGCGCGATCGGAATCACGCATCAGCGGGAGTCCTTCGTCTGCCTGGACGAGCAGTTGCAGCCGTTACGGCCGGCGATGCTCTGGCTCGATGCCCGGGCGGGAGCCCAGGTAGAGCGGCTCGGCGACGACACGGCGCACCGCATCTCGGGCAAACCCCCATCGACCACGCCCAGTTTCTACAAGCTCGGTTGGCTCGCCGACCACGAGCCGGAGACGCTGACGGCGGCACGGCACGTGGCCGATGTGCACGCCTTCCTGAGCCACCGGTTGACCGGGACCCTCGCGACATCCACGGCGTCCGCGGACCCGATGGGCCTGGTGGACATGTCCACCAACGACTGGTCGGAGGAGCTGCTCACGCGGGTGGGGCTACGCCGGGAGCAGATGCCGGCGCTCGTCCCGCCCGGCGGTGTGGTCGGGCACCTCACGGCGCAGGTGGCACAGCTCACCGGACTGCCGGAGGGCCTGCCGGTGGTGGCCGGCGCCGGGGACGGACAGAGCGGTGGGCTGGGGGCCGGGGTTTCCCGGAAGGGGTTGGCCTACCTGAGCCTGGGCACGTCGATCACGCTGGGGGTGCACGCCGCCGAGGGGGCAGACGCCAGCTGGGACTACCGGCTGCTCGGCTCGCCGCTCGGTGAGGGCGTGACCATCGAGGGCTTCATCAACTCCGGGGCGCTCTCGGTGGCGTGGTTCCGGAAGGCGTTCGCGGGGCGATCCCAGAGGATCCGGCCGACCTCGAGGAGTTGCTGGCCACGACCGCGCCCGGTGCCGGCGGCCTGCGCTACCTGCCTTACCTGAGTGGCTCGGCCACCCCGTTCTGGGATGACCAGGCGCGAGGCACGTTCGCCGGGTTCACCGAGAGTCACGGGGCCGGCGAGTTCTACCGAGCCGTGCTGGAGGGCCTGGCGTTCGAGACGAAGGTGCTGCTGGACCGGCTGGAGGTGCCGGCCGGGCGGGTGGAGGAGATCGTGGTGCTCGGCGGCGGGTCTGCCTCCCGCGCGTGGATCGAGATCCTCGCCTCCGTGCTGAACCGGCCGCTGGCGATCAGCGCCACCACCGAGGCCACCGCGCTCGGTGCGGCGATCCTGGCCGCGAGCGCCGTGGATCTCGTTCCCGGTGGGGTGGCGGCTGCGGCCGAGTCGATGGCGGGCGTGGAGCGGCGGGTCCAGCCGACCCCGGAGCTGGTGGCGGTCTATGCGCCCGCCTCGCAGTCCTACGCCCAGCTGTACCCGGCGCTGAAGGCGTGGTTCCGCAGCTGAGCCAGTAGGTGCCGATCGTCGTCGCCCTCGTTCACATGAGGCGACAACCACCGGCACCTAGCCGGGGCGGTAGGTGCCACCGCTCGTCGCCTCACGCTCGTGGAAGCGACGAGGAGTGGCACCAAGGCAGCGGTGCGAGGCGCGCTAGCCATCAGAATCCATCACAGATACGCTATATCTGTGATGGATTCTGTTGGATTGGAGGTTGTGGTGACCACCACGACGCTGCCCGATCTGCTGCGGTACGACGACCTGGCGACACGAGGCCTCACCCGGCACGGACTCGACCGGCTGATCCAGTCCGGGACGTTTGAACGCATCGCGCCCGGCCTGTTCCTGCGCACAGGGCTCACAGACGACACGACGGCAGCGTGGATCGCTGCAGCCGCAAAGAAGCCTGACGCGACGCTGTGCCTACTCACGGCACTGTCGCTGCACGAATTGACCGACGAGATCCCCACGCGGAGCGACGTCGCCATCCCGCGCGGCACGCAGCCGGCCGCCGTGCATCACGCGCCCATCACCTGGCATCACTTCAACACTGACACGTTCGGCATCGGCCGCGGCGAGCACCCACTGCCGAGCGGGCTGTCCATCGGCCTGTACTCCGCAGAGCGCACTCTGATCGACGTGTTCCGGCTGAGACACGCCTGGGGCAGTGACCTCGCACTCGGTGCGCTCAAGCAATGGCTACGCAGGCGCGGGAGTAGCCCTGCGAAGTTACTGGCACTGGCGGAGAACTTCCCGAAGGCGCGCCCAGCGATCCTGCACGCCCTTGAGGTGCTGTTGTGAGCCCGAATCCACAGCACGGCACCCCAGCAGGCGACGCGACCATTGCCATCCGTGGCGTCGCCCGGAGGACCGGTGGGGACGTGCAGGAGCTGATGACCCTGTACGCACTCGAAGGGCTCCTGGCACGGATCGCAATCTCCGAGTACCGGGACGACCTCGTGCTGAAGGGCGGTGTCCTCCTCGCCGCGTTCGCAGCGCGCCGCCCGACGAAGGACATCGACCTGCAAGCCACCCGCCTCACCAGCGATCCCGGGGAGGTCGCCGAGCGCGTCCGCGCCATCACAGCCCTGGATGTCGACGACGGCCTCGTGTTCGACCCCGCCAGCGTCACCGCGACGCGGATCCGTGACGAGGACGAGTACGCCGGAGTGCGGGTCAAGCTCTCCGCGACGCTCGGCACAGCGCGGCTGACGGTCGGGATCGACGTGAACTTCGGCGACCCGATCTGGCCGGCACCGCGCATCATCGATCTACCCCGCGTCGTGCCTCTCGGGCTCCCGCCGGTCAGGTTGCTGGGCTATCCGCTCACGATGGTGCTAGCCGAGAAGCTCGTCACTGCCATCGACCGCGGCGTCGCCAACACGCGCTGGCGCGACTTTGCCGACGTCTACACGTTGACCCGCCTGCACACCGTGAATGCCACAGAACTCCGCGCATCAATGGAAGCCGTCGCTGAGCACCGTCAGGTCGCGCTGAGGACCCTGCTGCCCGCACTCGCTTCGATGGCCGAGCGATCGCAGCAGAAATGGCGCGCCTGGCGCACCCGATCCCACCGCGAAGACGAGCTCCCCGAGGCATTTGCCGACGCGCTCACCGCAGTCGCGGGCTTCGCTGACCCCGTCCTGTCCACGACGGCGGAAGGCGACTGGAACCCCGCCGCCGAGGTGTGGGGGAACGGTCACGCACGCTGAGTGGTCGGCGCGCCATCCCAGCACCGGTGGAGAGTTCGTGGGACCCAACCGCCAGCGATACGCACACCTGCGGCAGCATCGGGCGCCGGCTGATGCCTCGCCAACAGCTCCCGCCGCTCACCCACCAGATCGACGAGTGATTCTGTGCGCGGGAGGTTAGTGGGATGATGACAGGCGTGTCTGAGATCTCCCCCGCCCCCGACGCCGTCCCCTCGCTCTCCCAGCAGCTCACCGACGCCGTGGGTGCGGCCATCACGGCCGCCTACCCCGAGCAGGCCGGCGCCGACCCGCTGATCCGCCCGAGCGACCACGCCGACCTGCAGGCCAACGCCGCCCTGGCGCTGGCGAAGAAGGTCGGGGCGAACCCGCGCGAGGTGGGCACCACGGTGAGCGAACAGATCACCGCAGGCTCCGCCGTCGGGAATGTGGAGATCTCCGGACCGGGCTTTCTGAACCTGACGATCTCCGACGACGCGTTGTGGTCCCAGGTGGAGGCACGGCGCGGCTCCGCACGCCTCGGGGTGCCGGCCACGCAGGCGGGCGTGCGCACGGTGATCGACTACTCCGGGCCGAACATCGCCAAGGAGATGCACGTGGGGCACATCCGCTCCACGGTGATCGGCGACGCGCTCACCCGGGTGCTGAGCTTCCTCGGCTCGGACGTGATCAAGCAGAACCACCTGGGTGACTGGGGCACCCAGTTCGGGATGCTGATCCAGTACATCACTGAGCACCCGGAGCACCCGTGGCGGCACAGCGATCTAGCTGACGATTCGGAGGCCACCACCGTCTCCGCCCTGGACACCCTGTACAAGACAGCCCGCAAGGCCTTCGACGCCGACGAGGCGTTCGCCGACCGCGCGCGGGCCCGCGTGGTGGCCCTGCAGGCCGGGGATGAAGAGACCCTGATGGTCTGGAAGGAGATCGTGGACGAGTCGGAGTTCTACTTCGACGAGGTGTACGCCCGGCTCGGGATCCTGCTGCGCGCCGAGGACTCCCGCGGCGAGTCCTCCTACAACACCATGCTCGACGGTGTGGCCGCCGAGCTGGAGCAGGCCGGCATCGCCGAGACCTCCGACGGCGCCCTCGTGGTGCTCTCGGAGGACGTGAAAGGCCCCGACGACCAACCCGCTGCCCTGATGGTGCGCAAGCGGGACGGCGGCTACGGCTACGACACCACCGACCTGGCCACGTTGAAGTACCGAATCGACGAGCTCGAGGCGGACCGGATCCTCTACCTGGTGGACGCCCGGCAGACCCTGCACTTCCGGCTGCTGTTCGAGGCGGGCCGCCGCGCCGAATGGCTCAGCGAGGACGTGGACGCCCGGCACATCTCCTTCGGCTCGATCCTCGGCCCGGACGGCAAGCCCTTCAAGACCCGCGCCGGGGACACCGTGCGGCTGATGGACCTGCTGGACATGGCCGTCGCTGCTGCCGAGACGGTGGTCCGCGAGGGGGCCGAGGCCAAGGGCACCGAGCTGGACGAGGCGGCGCTGACCGAGATCGCCGAGCAGGCGGGGATCGGCGCGGTCAAGTACGCCGATCTCTCCGGTTCGCGCACCAAGGACTACGTCTTCGACCCGGAGCGGATGACCGCCTTCAACGGCAACACCGGGGTGTACCTGCAGTACGCGCACACCCGGATGGTCTCCATCCTGCGCCGGGCCGCCGAGCGCGGCCTGACAGTTCCCGACGGCGTTCCCTCCGCGCTCAGTGACGTCGCCCTGGAGCCGGCCGAGCGGGCCCTGGTGCTCGCGATCGACGGTCTGGGCGATGTGCTCGCCGCGGTGGCCGAGGACCTGGAGCCGCACCGGCTCACCACGTACCTGTATGACCTGTCGCGTGCGTTCACCGACTTCTACGAGGCGTGCCCGGTGCTGGCTTCGGAAGGCTCGGTGCGCGAGCGCCGGCTGGCGCTGGTGGACCTGACCCGGCGCACCCTGGCCCAGGGGCTGGACCTGCTGGGGATCGCGGCACCGGAGCGGATGTGAGCCGGGCGTGACGTCACCGGGCACCAGGGGGCAACGGGCTTCGCGGCGCGCGCTGCGCGACGAGGTGTATGACGCCCTGCTCACGCTGCTGGTGGCCGGGGAGCTGGAGGCGGGACAGCAGCTCGGCATCGAGGCTCTCGCCACCCGGTTGGACGTCTCCCCCACGCCGATCCGGGAGGCGCTGGTGCACCTGGAGGCCACCGGTCTGGTGACCCGGAGTGCGCTGCGCGGATACAAGGTGGCGCCGCCGATGACCGAGGAGGCGATCGCGGAGCTGTTCGACGCGCGGGTGCTGCTCGAGGTGGGGGCGCTGCAGGCGGTCACGGAGGACGCCTGGCCGGATCTGGCACAGGCGCTCGCGGACCACCTGGGTGAGCAACGCCGTCAGGCGGAGCAGCTGCGGGACGCCGGCGACGTGGCGGGCCTGCGGGCCTACCTGGCGGCGGACCGGGCCTTCCACGACGCCATCCTCGCTGCCACCGGCAACCGGTACCTGCAGCAGATGTCCGGGCACATCGGCATCCACGGTGAACGGTTGCGGCAGTTCGTCGAGCAGCGTCACAGCGACGCCGACCGGGCGATCGCCGAGCATGACGCGGTGCTGCAGGCGATCGCGGCCGGGGACCGGGAGCAGGCGGTGGCGACGATGACCACGCACCTGGCCGGGGTCCGCGAGCGGACGTTGCGGGACGCACACCGGTCCGGCTGAGGGGCCGGCGTGGTGCCTAGGTGGCGCCCGGTGTCGTAACAATCACATCGACCGACGCCCGGGCCCGCCAGTAGGCTGGGAGCCCGTGACCTCTCCCGTTCAGCACGCTCCTGCGCGCCGCCTTGCGGCTCGGTTGCGGACCCGCCGGGCCGCGCGCGGTCGAGGGTGGACGGCGCGCCAGTGGGCCGCGTTGTTCTGCGTGCTGTCGGGGTACGTGGTGGGAACCTTGACCGCCTCCGGCACGGCGATCTCGCTGCCGTCGATCTCGGCGGAGCTGCAGGCCGGACCGGCTGCGATGCAGTGGTTCGTGACCGGGTATCTGCTGGCGACCACCTGCTTGGTGCTGATCGCCGGCGCCCTCGGGGACCGGTTCGGGCGGCGGCTGGTGCTGCGCGTGGCCGCCTGCGTCTACACCGCCGGCATCGCCATCTCGGCGATCGCCCCCACGATCGTGTTGCTCAATGTCGCGCGGATCAGCGCCGGTGTGGGTTCGGCGGGCCTGATGGCCTGTGGTGCCGCGGTGCTGACCACCTCTTTCACCGGCTCGGACCGGGTGAAGGCGTTCGCGCTCTGTGGTGCTGCCGGCGGGATCGGGATGGCGATCGGACCCTCGGCCGCGGGATGGATTGTGGATGCCGTCGGGTGGCGTGGCACGTTCGGGGTGCTCGCGGCCGCATCGCTGTTGATGGTGGCGAGCACGTTCCTCATCAAGGAGACGCGAGCCGAGAAGCCGCGCCCGTTCGACCTGCTCGGTGCGGGGATGCTGATCGTCGGGCTGAGCCTGCTGCTCCTGGGCATCTCGACGATGACCTCCGGCAACACGGCGGTGGGTGGCGGCCAGCTCGTCGGCGCGGCTGTGGTGCTGACCCTGTTCATCGTGCGCGCGCTGCGCGTGTCCGCTCCGTTGCTGGAGCTGAGCCTGCTGCGCGACCGCATCACCTCGGCATGGCTGATCAGCGCGGTGATGGCAACGGCGGGAATGACAGGGTTCACGGTCTATCTGCCGACCTACCTGCTGGTGGTGCACGGCCTGAACGCGGCCGCCGCCGGCACCTGGATGCTCGCGTTCACCATCCCGCTGTTCGTGGTGCCGATGATCGTCTCCCGCTGGGTGAATCGCGGTGGTTCCGCCCCGAAGATCGCCGCCGGCTGCCTCACCCTTGCCGCGACGGCGTACCTCACCTTTGCCCTGCTGGCCACCGTGGGTGAGGTGTGGGTGGCGCTCATCCCGACGGCGGCCCTCGGCTTCGCGATCGGCTCACTGACGGCGCTGAGCGACGCCCAGCTGATGTCCCGCATCGACCACGACCGCATCGGCATGGCCTCAGGCCTGCTGAACACGATGCGCTCAGGAGCGACCTCCATCGTGCTCGCCCTGTTCGGGGCGGGCCTAGTGGTCGCAATCGCCGCCCGGGTCGGACCGCAGACGGCGGACCGCCTCGCCACCGGTGACGTCGCCGCGATCAGCGAGTCGGTGGCTGTGGACGGGTTCGGTCACGGATGGACGCTCGTGCTCGCCGGCAACGGGGTGCTGATGCTCGCCGCGGCGGCAGCGTTCGTGGGGTTGATTCTGGCGGGGCGTCGGCAGGCGGAGCGGGCGGCGGCCTGAACGCTCCCAGCGCATCCGCTCACTGCAGCCACACCTTGCGAGCACGACCGATGCCGTCATCCACACTGTTGCCGCTCCAGGGGGCGGATTAGCATCGAGTTATGACCGATGATGGCTCAACCGCGGTATCGCGCGGTGCTCGGGCGCGATGGTGGGTGGCTCTCGCAACTGTCGTCTTGGTGGTCGCCTTGGCCGCGATCTGGTTGGTGGCGGTCCCCGTCGGAGTTCCCTGCCCCGCGATCTATCCACCGCCGCCGGGCTGCACTGTCGCAGACCGGGCGTCTACCGGGGTGCTGTGGACGATCATCATCGCGGGGGTCTACGCGGGGTCGATCGCTCTCGCCTTGACCGTGGGGCGTCGCCGCTGGTGGTTGACCGGTGCGGCGATGGTGATCCTCGTCGTCGTGGCGATCGTCGGGTTCGGAGTTGTGCAGGGCTGGATCAACTTCGTCACCCCGTACTGACGGCGAACCGATACGGGTCCGTCGGGCGCCGCGCCGGCCACTGGCCGATCGTCATCCTGACTATTCCTGCCGCTTTCGCGGCGAGTTCTCGACGGTGCCGAGGTGGCGGTCAGTGCGGCGGCCGCAGATCTGCGAACGCTGTGCTGGCCCTGCAGCCGAGCTCGCCGCGCTCTAGATAGACGGACGGAACGTACACGGCGTCTACCTCGCCGGTCGCATAGCGCGCCATGAGGACGCAGTCGTCGTCGCCCGTGGCCACGGCGACCGCCCGGCCCTCGATGCTTGCCGTGACCTGTGCGAGCGGTGTCACGCCGTTCGAGTGCGGCTCCAACAGGGCGGTCACCGCCGCAACAACATCCGCCTCTGACGGCAGGTCGTCGGGCAAATCTGTCAACACCGACCGCACGGCCTCCTCGGCGTTCACGGCGACCCGCGGGCGCTCAGACGGCGGTGCGGGTACGGCCACGAGCGAGTCCGGACAATCCGCGCTGCTGACATCATCCACGCCCCAATTGGTGAACGTGACCCGGAAGCAGTAGGGCCCTGGGTCCTGCTCGGCCGGTGAGTTCCAGTACCCTTGCGCCGCTCGCGTGTCGGGGGCGGTCAGGCCAACAGTGATCCAACCGATCGGCTCGCCTGCCACCTGCTCGTCGGCGTCCACTTCCTCAACGCCGAGCATGACGATCTCATGGTCCTCGGTAGCAGCTTGGACGCGTTCGGCGAACTGCACAACGTCATAGGCGTGCGAATTGAAGACCGCCGGAGCGAGCAGATTGTCGATGGAGTTCCACGCATACTCCTCGCCCAGCGACGCGGGCGAGGAGCAGCCGACGAGAGCGGCCGCTCCTACGACGGCGAGTGCGCCGGTGACGTAGCGTGCGAGGAAACGCATGACAGCCACACTAGCCGGGGGCGGAACGAGACCTTTCGGAGCCCCCAGCCCAACGCGGCGGCACAGGTGCCCGATGAAGTCGTCGAGCGACTCGTCGTCGACGTGTTCGGATGCAATGTCCACCAGACCTGCTCTGCCGCCCATGTTGAGCTCACCTGTATCAACACGATGTTGACAACATAATGTTGATAGCCTGGAATGGGGTCCATGACTTCGGATGACCACTCCCGCGCCGCTGCCCTCTCTGCTCACCGCACCGCCTTGGGTGCTGTCGGCGGCGACGAACTGTCCGAGCGACCGTGGCAACATCCTGGGCAGCCGGCGAGCGACTGCGATCTCGTGCGGCTCGCGGCCTGGAAGGCGAGCGCCACGGATGTCGACGCTGACGTGGTGATGGCTGGGTTGGGGCTGATCGGCGCTGCGCGCGCTGAGTTGGACCAGGTGGAGGCGGGGTTGTTGTTCGCCGCCAGGGCTTCGGGCGTCACGTTCCAGCAGATGGCCGGAGCCCTGGGTTTGGGGTCGGGGCAGGCCGCGCAGCAGCGGATGTCGCGCGTGCTCGCCCGCCTGGACGCTCCGTCGTGACCGCGTTCGTCCCGCTCCGTGAGGCGGACGCGGCGTGCGGGTCGAAGGCCGTTGTGCTGGGCGAACTGTTGCGGGCCGGGTTCGCGGTCCCGGATGGATTCGTCCTGCCGGTCAATGCGGGCGTGGGCTGGGAGCAGGAGGTGCCTGGCGTCCTGGATGCGCTAGGCGGGACCAGCTTCGCCGTGCGGTCTTCGGGGACCGTCGAGGACGGGCACGAGTCCTCGTTCGCCGGCCAGTTCCACACCAGCCTGAACGTCCCGACGGCGGAGGTCGAGACCGAGGTCCGCAAGACCGCCGCTTCGGTCGAGCAGGCGGGTGCATATGCGTCCGTCATCGGCCAGCCGCCCCCGGGCAGGGTTGCCGTGATCGTGCAGCCGATGCTGCGCCCGGCCGCGGCTGGTGTGGCTTTCACCCGCGATCCCGTCACCGGGCGACGGGGCGTCGTCATCGAGGCCGTCCACGGCCTGGGAGATCGGCTCGTGTCCGGACAGGCGGATCCGGGGCGGTGGAGGTTCACGCCTGACGGCGACCCTCAGGGCCTGACCGCACACAACGTGATCACTTCCGAGCAGGCAACAGTGGTGGGCCGGGCTGCGATGTCGGCCGAGCAGCTCCTCGGCGGCCCGCAGGACGTGGAGTGGGCGATCGCGGACGGTCAGGTGTGGGTGCTGCAGGCCCGGCCGATCACCGGGGCCTCGGCCACCGACCGTGCCCCCGCGGCTGCCCCCAGCCCGGCGATGACATCTACGGTGAGCTTGGCGTCCGGCTCGCCTGCCAGCCCAGGCATCGCACGCGGGCGTCTGCGCATCATCGAGGGCCTGGACGACTTCTCCCGGTTCGCACCAGGTGAGGTGTTGGTATGCCAAGCCACGTCACCGGCATGGACGCCGCTGCTCGCCCGAGCGGCAGCGGTCGTGACCACGCGCGGTGGGGTGCTCTCGCATGCCGCGATCATTGCCCGCGAGCTGGGCATCCCTGCTATCACTGATGTCCCCACCGCCATGGGCCTGCCGGACGGCGTGCTCGTCGCGGTCGACGGCACCGCCGGAACCATTACCGGATCGGAGACCCGATGACATCACCGAACGATGTGCGGCTGCAGGTCCTCCACACGGTGCGGATCCTCGGCTACGCGGGCAACGCTGCCGTGTGCGAGCGGGCGGGCATCCCGCCCGCTCAGGTCGATGAAGCCCTGCTCGATGCCCAGGCGGCCGGACAAGTGGTTTGGAGCCAGTTCGACGACGACGGCGGCTGGTCACTCACCGAAGCCGGCAAGACACTGGGCGAGGTACTTCTGGCCGAGGAGCTGGACCGTGCGGGTGCCCGTGTCGAGGTGGAAGCGGTGATGGCCGAGTTCGAATCGCTCAACCGTCAGGTCACCAGCGCATGTACGCGTTGGCAGTTGGCCGAGATGGGTATGGCTGAGCAGGCCATCAGCCTCGCCGAGACCGTCGAGGAACTCGCCCGCGCCGGCGAGGCGTGGGCCGCGCTCGAAAGGCAACTGGTCGCCCATCTGCCGCGGTTCGACGGCTACTGCGACCGATTCAGTGCCGCGCTCGGTCGTGCCCGCACCGATCCCTCCTGGGTGACAGCGACCGACCGCGAGTCCGCACACCGCATCTGGTTCGAACTTCACGAAGACCTTCTCGCCACACTCGGCCGCTCCCGCTGACGCGGCAATTCGTGGTCGCCGACGGCGCACACTCCGAGCGGGCCCGTCCGCGATCCGCTGATGGTCAGCGCCAGTCTGCTCGCACGGTCGCGGTCAGTTGGACCCGACCCCGCCGATTCATATGGCTGCGCGAACTACCAGGAATATCCCGGCTCCGATGCATGCCACCGCGATGATCCGCCGCAGCCCGTCGGCCTGAATGCGCGTGGCCACCACTGCTCCTGCCACGACCCCGAGCCCGGCGAGGGCGCCGAGCACCGTGCCCAGCCGTATATCGGTCAGGCCCGTCTGCAGGTAGCCGACCGAGCCGGCGATGACCACAGGCAGTTGCACGGCCTGGCTAACTGCTACCGCCCGCAACGGCGCTACTCCCAGCATCAACAACACCGGCACGAGCAGAACCGGCCCTCCGGTTCCGGTGAGCGCCGATCCGAACCCGACAAAAACGCCGACCGTGACCAGCGCAGCCGTGCTCAGCTCGTCCCGCGACTGCCGAGCCGTGCGCGGACGCAACTGATGCACGCCGACGAACAGGGTGATCGCCGCCAGTCCAAGCAGGACAACGGACGCAGGCAGCCTCGCGTTGACGAGGGCACCGAGGAACGCCGCCGGCACGACCCCGATGGTCAACCGGGCGAGCATGCTCCATGGCACGACCCCTCGCCAGGCATAGGCAACTGTGCCGACCACACCGGTGAACATGAAGGCCCACGTACTGGTCGCCGTCGCCTCATTGGCGGACAACTCACCAACGGCAACAAGCCCCGGCGGCAACAGCACACCACCCACACCCACCATGCCGACGAGGACCCCGACGACGACCGCGAGCACGGGCAAAACGAGTCCCACAGGGGCGGTCTCCTTCAACTGACGTAGATACCTTGCAGGCTATCGTCAGCGGACCTGACCCCGTGGGGCAGGAGACGCTCTCCTCCATCCAGGCCAGCGACGCAGATGCCATCAACCAGGCGGGTGATGGCGAGGTCGGTCAAGGTCCTTCATACACTGGAACAAGTGGCTTGAGAGGGGGTGCGATGCAGATGTTGATTGGTGAACTTGCCGAGTACGTTGGAACAAGTCCTCGGTCGTTGCGGCACTATGAGCAACAAGGTCTGTTGTCGCCGGAGCGTGGCGCCAACGGCTATCGCGTCTACGACGAGACCGACGTCATCCGGGCAGTCAACGTGAAGGAACTGTTTGATGCTGGCCTCACGAGCGCCGATGTCCGGCAGTACCTGGTGGCGGGCTGTTTGGATCAACCGTTGATGGCCGCTCCCCGATGCTCGGCCGAACTTGAGACAGTTCGCCAGCGTTTGGCCAGCGTGGATGAGTTGATCGGTCGGCTGGAGCGGACTCGGGAGAGGCTCGTAGAACGCTCCCGCGGGCTGGAGGACGAACTCGACGTGGGCTGACCTTGGTGCGCCGGGTTGACCTTGACGCTAGGGTCAGGTTTTTAGCGTTGCAGCATGACATCTGTTGACAACGATCGTGCTGTGGGCGCTACCTGGCTGGTGTGCTTGATGCTGGTCACCTTCGTGATCGGAACCGACGATTTCGTCATCGCGGGGATCTTGCCCGAGATTGCACGGGACCTGCACGTCAGTGAGGCAGCGGCCGGTCAGTTGGTGACAGTCTTCTCGATAACGTACGCCGTAGCGGCACCGCCGCTGGCCGTTGCAACTGCCCGGTTACCGCGAAAATCTCTGGTGGTGGGCGGCCTGGGCGCGTTCGCCGTCATCAACCTCATCACCGCTTTCGCCCCGACCTACGGCGCTCTCCTGGTCCTACGTGTCGCTGCGGCATTGGTTGCCGCATCTATCAGCCCAGCCGTGTTCGCGATGACCGCCCGACTCGCAGCTCCCGATCGCATCGGCAGGGCAGTGGGTGTTGTTGCCGCCGGCTTGACGGTGTCACTGTTCGTTGGGGTTCCGGTCGGCTCGTTGCTCGGCACGGCGTTCGGTTGGCGTTCCACATTCATCGCGATGGGACTGCTCGTTGTGGTGGTGGCCATGGCCAACGCCGCCAAGTTGCCCACGTTGCCCGGGGCCCCTGAAATTGGCGTGCGAGCGCAATTGCGCATTCTCAGTCAACTAGCAGTGCTCACCTGTGTGCTAGGCACGGTGATGGGTGCCAGCGGCGGCTTGCTGATCTACACCTATATCGGCCCCATCACTCGCGACCTCAGTGGGCAGGGAGGCGCGATGCTTGCCGTCTTCATCGCCGTCGTCGGTGTGGCCGGAGCGCTCGGCACCTTCGCCGGCGGGCGGCTCACTGACCGCTGGGGCGCGGATCGAACATTGCTCGCAGCCTTCGCGTTGATGGCGCTAGGCATCGCTGGTCTTGCTGCGATCGGCATGGTGGAACGCGGCACTGCGCCACTGTGGCTCACCATGCTCGCACTCGCCGCCTACGGATTCGCTGGATGGGGGTTCAACCCTCCAATGAATACCCGTGCGCTGCTTCTGGCCGGCGATGCAGGTACCGAAGCGATAGCGCTGAACACGAGCGCCCTGTACGTAGGCATCTCCATCGCAGGAGCCCTTGGGGGTGGTGCGATTGCCGCCCATGGCGGCAGGGGCGGTGCCACGGCTGCCGCCATCGTCTGCGTACTCACGTTGGTTGTGATGGCCGGGTTCGTCAGAGTGTTCCCATCGAGCCCGACCACCCCAGCTCGGCCGCGCACAATGGCATGATGCTTGCAGCCCGACGCGTCCTGTAAGCCGATAGGTTGCTGGGTATGGACACAGAAGGACGGACTTTCCGCTCGTCACGCCATGTTCGCGAGGTGCTGATCGCAGATTGGCGAGATGCCGAGGAGTTGGCTGCGTGGCACATGCGCGAGCATCTCGGGTTCCCCGATGCAGTGCCCACGCGAACTGGGACGGACGGCGGGCTTGATGCTGTTGCCACGGGAGCAGCGGCGCAGGTGAAGCACTATGCCGGGCAGGTCGGTTCGCCAGACGTGCAACAGCTGGTCGGTGCGGCGCACGATGCAGCTGTCAGGATTTTCTACGCACAGTCTGGCTATACGGCGACGGCCCTGGAGTACGCGGAATCGGCGGATGTAGCGCTGTTCTCCTATGACGTCTACGGTGAGATCGGTCCGGTGACTCGCGCAGCCCAACGGCTACTCGAGATCGCACGCCCGGAGGTGGCGAGGGAGGAACTCAGGCTTCAGGCAGAGGAAGCTCAGGCGGAGCGTCGTGCCGAGAGCGTTGAAAAGTTGGCTCATCTGGACCGCGCCGCTGCAGCTATCACGGACGCCCTCACGCTGGCGGAGGAACGAAACCTTCGTACGCACCTGCCTGCTGTGTTCATATGCGGAGAGTTGGCGATGCAATTGGTCGCCGCTGCTGCCGGTGGGGGTGCGCAAGGTCCAGGCATTTACAGCCACGCCGATATCGACGAAGAGATCGGTGCCGCGATAGCTGAGGGAGCCGGGAAACCGGCTAGCTGGTGGCTTCCCCAACTTCATCGGTGGGACAAGCGGCGCACCAGTCTGTTCGAGATGGATGATCCCGACCCGTATGGGTGGGTGGACCGCGTTAACGAGTTCGGCACGGTTCGCCGCTGGCCCCTGTCAATGGCGGCCGACCGCGGGTATCTCGGTCTCCGCCCGTGGCCGCAAGAGGCGTACGTCACCCTCGAAGTCGCTGAGCGGCTCGTCACAATGGACCCCCTCGGACGCGGCCAGGGCTGGCACAAAGGCGCACTGTGGCACATCAACCGATCCCTGCCATGGGCCCGGTATGCAGGTATCGATGACCGGTTCCACGACGAACTCATCCCAGATGTCGAGGACTGGCGGTCCCAGTTTCAGCTTGACGACCCACCCACTTCTGGCCCAGGAGGGAGTGCGCTCTGGAGATAATTCACGGGTCGCGCGGTTCAGCCCGACCATGCAGACAAAGGCACTTTCTGGGGAACGAGGACCTGGGAAACACTCCCGCACCGCGACGGTCGTGCTCACCTCACCGCCGGGGCACGTCAGAGACAACACACGGGATCAGAGAGGATCCTCTCCTGGAACGGTTGGATAGCTAGAGCAGGCAAGGCTCGATATCTCAACTTTCGGGGTGCTGATTCTAACTGTCGGTACTCGGCCGAGTATCCGGCCGTGAGGAGGTCATGGTTCGTTGTCGGGCCCGTGTCCGCGCGGGTAACCGACCTCCTTCATCGTCTCCGCGCTGGCCGGCCTACCGCTCTCGGGCTCGGTCCACTCGGTCTCACCACCTCGATGGGCGTGGACTGGCGCCATGCGGTGGCCGCGCCCGGCGCACTCGGCCTTGTATTCGTCGCTAAGGAGATCCTCCTTGCGGGAGTTGCCGGTGCAGTCATATTCGTACACCGCCACTTCGCCGGCGACAAAATCTCCATCATCGTAAGGCGTTCACTGAAGTCCCACCGGCGCCAGAACGGAGACGCTGACCAGTTGAGAACTTCTGGGTCGATCCCGAGGCGCGGGTTGATCTTGACCACCAAGTCAGGTTCCCAGTTGTGGACAGTGAGACGAACGCAGTCGGCGGCGCCGTTGTCGATGATGCGGTCGCCGAACTGGAGGGTTGCTCGGGCGCCGGGTGGGAGCGCTACGACGGGCCTGAGGTCAGCGATGTAGGACGTGATCGCGTTGGGGTGGCGATGGCGATCGTCCCGTGCGAGGCGGTTCACCCAGCCGAGGTAGTTCGCGTCAACGTCGCTCTTGTAGGGCTGCATCTGGTGAAGCATTCGCTGATGATGGTCACCGAGGCCAGCGATCCGGTACAAATTCCTCGTCCAGGCGCCCTCGGTGTCATAGATCGGATACTGGAGGACATGCTGTTTGGGTGGCGGAATAGTGCCGGCCACGTACGCGGCAGTTGCCCAGATGACGTTGTCGAGAGCAGCTCGCAGGTTGTACAGCCACTCGCCAATGAGGATGCCGAGCTCGGCTGGGACTGGGGCTTCCTGGATGACCCTGCCGACGTACGTACCGTCATGCTTGTTGATGACGGTGTAGTCGTAGGGATGCGTTTCAAGGTACTCGTTCCACAGCCGGATACCATCTTCGCGGTGTCGAGCTGCGCGATCGAGTCGCTGCCAGCAGCCACCGAACAGGTCATCAGACATGCGTTTACGTTAACGAGTGGTACCCACGCTCGGTGATGAACGGGTGTCAGATTGCCATCGGCGAATGGCACGATGTCCTGATGCATGAGTGGCCGAGGTGGGCGACAGAGCAGGTCCATGTTCAGCCACCTCACGTTGAGTGGCAGCGAGGTGCGCGCCTGTGCCGGGAGCTGGATGCCACCCTCTCCCGTTGGCTGGTAGCCCCAACCGAGCACGTCGGTTCTACCGCGGTGCCGGGACTTGCGGCCAAACCGGTGATCGACGTGCAAACGGCGGTCGAAACAAGACTGGGGCTGGCCTTCACCCTCGCCATATGACTTCTCTCGCAACTCCGAGAGAGCCCGCGGGGTTACACCGAGTCGCGAGGCGATCGCATCTGCTGTCTGCCGTGTGCGTCGCAGGTCGGAAGTAAAGAGCGCGGTCCCGGGATCGATTCGGGTATCCAGCGCTTCGACGACCCGGTGGGCGTGCCGCTGCCCTCGACCGGTCAGGTGTGAATCTAACCAGCCACCGACTCTGCCTTCAAACCCTCACTAACCATCATGACCATCGAAATCACGGTGGTGGAGGTCCTGAGCGCCCAGGCCCGGCCCCCGCGTCCCTCGGCCACAATTCTAGGTGTATACGCTGTCTTCGAGGATGCCCGTCATGTTACAGAGTCCTCGGAGTCCGCAACGTCGACGTCGGGCCGTACCGGAGGAAGGTTCACGATCTTCTCCTGAATCAGATCCGCCACCTCTTCAAGTGACCGATCTGCCACGCTAATGTGCCCGACCGTGTTTGGAAGCCCTATAATGCTCGGCCGCTCGTTGCCGACGATCAGAGGAAGCAGGTAGTCTTCAGTGCGTTTAGTTGAGGCGTCTTGTCCGATCTCCAATTCGAACGATGGCCAGTCGCGCTCCGGATAATCATTACTGAGACAGACAACCATGAACTGGGCATCTTGCCCATAAACTTTCGCTAGTTCCTTGCGCAAGTCCTTGCCCCACAGCATCGCCTGCTCATCGAAATCGTAGAAGACCTCGAGCCCGCGTTCCTCGAGCAGTCCTACTAGGTCCCTGACGATCGGTCGGTCGGAGCCGGCAAAGGAGACTGCCACATCGTATTCGTAGCCTAATCGACGAATGTTCACTTGCGAGCGGACACGCGAAAAGTCGAGGTGGTCGAGATAGAATCGAAAGACCGGATCATCAATGCTGAGCGTGCCATTCTCAAAAATTAGAACATCCGTGAGATTATTCTCTTCGATCACTTTCGGCAGCGATTTCATAGCTCGGTAGAAACTGTTTCGAGCTCTACTCTTCAAGCGCGCATCCGCGCTCCCCACGATTTTATGATACAACTCATCCTGAGAGATCTGCTGCTTGCCGCTCCGTGCCACTTGCTCGACGATTGAGTAGTACGTGTCGTGAACCGATCGAGCCTGTCGGCGTCCACGAGCGAGACTGACGATCTTCGTCAAGTATCTCCCGTCGTATTGACGGACTACAGATTCGCGAATAGTTGGTAGATCAACGTCGACCTCCTTGACCTCATCCTGTGTTCGAAATACATCACCGGCGACACAGGTGATCCTACATATCGCCTGAAAGATGGACGGCGACCCCTGTGCAGCGGCAATCGCGGTGCGCCGCCCAGCCTGGGTGAACTCGACCTTCAGCGCACCCTCCCCCTTGCTAAGCAGTGCCTCCATAAATGTGTCATCTTGGCGATCTAGATGCCAGGCGTCGTTCCGTATCGCGAGTTCAGGGTCTTGGCCAAGAATGGCCTCGCTGGTTTTTGCTATACCGACCATGAAGAATCGGATATGATCCTCGTGCCACAGTTTCAGTTTGCTGGCGAGCTCATTTCGGGCTTCCGGCCTAAGGTGGTGCACGTCGTCAAGTAGAACTATTTTGTAGAGTTTCAGCCATGGCTCGATTTCGTCGAAGCTTGGCGCAACACCAAACACATCGCCAAATATTTCCGTTACGGTCGTAGCTTGCGCATAGTTGCGACCATTGAGGCGTAGCAGTTCCTGTTCATTGAATCCCAATTCTGCGAGCGTTCGCACAGCGACTGTCGACTTGCCGCTTCCTGAAGGGCCGACCAAGGTCACATGCTTCCCCGGAGTAGCCAAAGAGCCCTTCAGCTGCTGGGCCTCCCTCGGAGGCACATATGTGATCTCCGGCAGGCCCGCTTCGTTGAAAACCTTCCCTAGGTCATACGACATTTGTTCCTCGCGTTCGGGTTGAGCGGCACGCCCAGTGTCGCCGCTTGCTACCGACGCGTCGGGCTCTGTCCATATCCTAGCTGGTGCTGGCACCATACCGAGTAGCAATGGCTGCACGCCGTCGCAGCGCGCAGAGGGGTCTGCGGAACTACTCGATCGGGCTCATGGCTGAGTAGATAGCAGCGTCCTTCTGGGCGGAATGCAGCGGACCGCACCCCATGCCTGCCGACCCGTCCCGTAGGCCGAACCTCCACCGAATGCATGCAATCTCATCGCCGACCGAGTCGCCCACCTGACAATGGAGCGTCCCGCAGGACCCGCCCGCAGAGGTTCCCGGTGATGGGTCGCCAACCGGCGACAGCGCGATGGCTCACGATCGGCTCCGCCTGCGATGAGGCCGAGCGGGTCGACTAGAACAGCACATGCACGAGCCATCTGTATCGCTGAGCGTCTATCCCTGGGCAGAGCCGAGTCTGAGCATCATTCGACTCGGAGAGACGGCTTACCGGAGCCCATTGGCTGCCCTCGGTACTGTTTCCCTTGATGGCTCCCACCCGCAAGCGAGCGGTCTGGATCGGCGCGGCCGCTGCCCTGGTGTTGTGCACGCTCACCTACGCCGGCCACGTGTTGCTCCTCGTCGTTGGAGCACGTGAGGGTGATGTGCCGCCCGCCTCAGCGATCCCACTGCCTGACGACGCTCAGGTCGTGAGCGAGGAGCTCGACTGCGGTAGTGGAGGCTGCTGGCTGACAGTCGAGGTCCGTCCGGCGGATGGGCAGTCCCCAGACGAGCTCGCCACTGAGGTCGGGTCGGCGCCATCGTTGGAGCTGACAGGCAATGTGCTCGACCCGCGCACCACCTACCTCTGGGGAGAAGCGGATGGGGACGTCTTGTCGATCCAGGCCAGTTACTGGAGCCGCACGCCGGTCTGAATCACAGCACCAACCGCAGGGCAGCCTCAAATCCTGGCAGTCCCCGGAGCCGACTCGAACGCACACGGCCGGTGACTCTGCATCACCGCCCACATGGTCCGGCCCACTCCAAACCAGAGAGTGATATTCTATATAATATGGAATCGCGAGCAACGACGCCCCCCGACCCCGCAGACTGGACCGCCGAGACCTGGCCGATCGCCTGCAACATGCTCACCTTCGGCGCTACCACGCCGGATGGCACTCCCACGATCGACGCCCCCGCCGTCACCTGGGCCGGCCAGCTCCGCCAGGTGCGTGAGCTCGGCTTCGACCACATCGACCCCACCGACGCCTGGCTCTCCCTGGCCAAGCTCAGCCCCGAGCGCCTGGACGAGTTCCGCAGCGTGCTCGCCGACGAGGGCCTGGGCATCTCCTCCATCTCCATGACCCGCAGCAGCGTGGTCGACCGCAAGAACGGCGAGCAGAACCTCGCCGACGCGCACCGCTTCCTCGACATCGCCCCCGAGGTCGGCGCCTCGATCGTCAACGTCGGGTTCATGCAGGGCCTGACCGCGGCGCAGCAGAAGGCACTGTGGTTCTGGCTCGAGCCCGGGCACGTGGACGACCCGGAGCTGCGCCCGCTCGCCATCGAACGCATCCGCGAGCTCGGCGACCACGCCGCCGCCAACGGCATCCAGCTCAGCCTGGAGATGTACGAGGACACCTACGTCGGCACCCCCGAGGACGCCGTCCAGTTCGTCAAGGACGTCGGCCATGACGCCGTCGGTCTCAATCCGGACATCGGCAACCTGGTGCGCTTGCACCGCCCGATCCCCAGCTCGCCCGGCATGATCGACCTGTTCGAGACCGTGCTGCCGTACTGCAACTTCTGGCACATCAAGAGCTACACCCGCGACGAGGATCCGACCACCGGTTCCTACTCCTCCGCCCCCGTGCCGCTGAAGTACGGCGTGATCAACTACCGCGCGGTCATCCGCCGCGCCCTGGAGCTGGGCTACCGCGGCCCGTTCTGCACCGAGCACTACGGCAGCGACTCCATCGGCGTGTGCGCGGAGAATCGTGACTACATCCGTCAGGTGCTGGGTTCGGCGCTGAACCGCCCGGACCTGCCCACCAACCAGCAGGGAGCCTCCGCATGAGCAGGACCATCGAGACCGTCACCGTCGTCGGCGCCGGCTACATGGGCGGCGGGATCGCGCAGATCTTCGCCAACGCCGGAATCCGCACCACGATCGTCGACACCACCCCCGAGGCCACCCAAGCCGGCCTGGAGCGACTCCTGCGCGAGGCCGCCGAGTTCGAAGCCGACGGCCTCTACGAGCCGGGCAGCACCGAACGGATCCGCGCGAACCTCACCGCCGCCGACTCCCTCGAGGAGGCCGTGGCGGACGTGGACCTCATCGAGGAAGCCGTCTTCGAGCGCGCCGACGTCAAGCACGACGTGCTCGCCCGCATCAGCGCCGCCGCCCGCCCCGACGCGATCATCGGCACCAACACCTCCACCATCCCCGTGCACGTGCTCGTCCCTGCCGTGCAGGGCCCCGAGCGCTTCCTCACCGTGCACTTCTCCAACCCTGCCCCCTTCATCCCGGGCGTCGAGCTGGTCGCCGGCGAGGCCACGACGGCGGAGGTCGTCGAGGCCATCAAGGCTCTCCTGGTGCGCATCGGCCGGGAGGGCGCCCAGGTGGCCGACACCCCCGGAATGGTGCTGAACCGCCTGCAGTACGCCCTGCTCAAGGAGGCGACCGCCGTCGTCGAGGAGGGTGTGGCCACCGTCGAGGACGTCGACACGATTGTGCGTACGACGTTCGGCTTCCGGCTGGGCTTCTTCGGCCCGTTCGCGATCGCCGACCAGGCCGGCCTGGACGTCTACGCCAATGGCTACACCACCCTGGGCGAGGCGTACGGGGAGAGACTCGGGACGCCGTCGTTGATCTCCGACGCCGTGGCGGCCGGACGGCACGGCGCGAAGAACGGCAAGGGCCTCACCGGTGACTTCGACGAGGAGACCAAGGCCGAGTTGATCGCCTACCGCAACCGCGCATACAAGCGCATGGGCGACCTGCTCAGCGACCTCGGTCCCGCACCAAAGCGCACGCCCCCGGCGTAGTAAGGGCTCGCGCACACGCTGGCAGAACGGCGAGCCGGGCCTGGCAGAACGGCGAGCATGGTGTGGTGAAACGGCGAGATCCGTAGATATCAGGGGGTCATGACCACCGCATAGGCTGCCATCAGGAGGTGCGGATGCGGATCGGAGAGCTGGCCGAGCTCGCGGGCGTCACTTCGCGCACTGTGCGGCACTATCACCAGATCGGATTGCTGCCGGAGCCGGAGCGGCGGATCAACGGCTACCGCGAGTACTCCGTGCTGGACGCGACGCGCCTCCTGCGCATCCGCCATCTCGTCGGACTCGGGCTAGGGCTCGATCGCATCCGCGGGCTCCTCGATCCACCCGGCACCGGCATCGAGGACGAGCTCGCCGGCCTCGAGGCGGCTCTGAGTGATCAGATCGCCACGCTCACCCGCCAGCTCGAGATCGTCCGCGCGGCCCGGAGCTCACCGCTACCCGAAGCGCCGGCGAACTACGGGGAGTTGGACGAGCTGGCGCGCAGCCTGCTCACCAACGCCGCAGCGAGACGCCTCGAGGCCGATCTCACCCTGTTGATGACCGCCGGCGATCCGGCCACCCATGCGCAGGTGCGCGCACACGCCGAGGCCATGGGAGCCGATCCGCGGCTGCGGGACCTGCTGTCCGCAGCGATAGGCGGATTGCTGGCCGTCACCGAGTCCACACCCGAGGCAGAGCGGGATCGGATCGCGAACGAACTGCGGACTCTGATCGCCGCCGCACCGATGCCTGACCTGCAGAACACCCGGGTCAACGACCTCGTCGAGCAGTACCGGGCGCAGGCGTTTACCGAGCCGCAGCTCGACGTCCTCGCACGCCTCGACCGTGAGCCTTGACCACGGGCCTTGACCTTGTCGTAACGTCATAGTTTCAGATGAGGGCATGCGCTACTCCCTCACCTACTTCGCGTCCTACGTCTTCTCCCTGCTCGGGAACTCGATCGCCTCGATCGCCATCCCGCTCGTGGTGCTGCAGAGCACCGGCAGCGTGCTGGGTGCGGGCACCGTGGCCGCGGCCACAGCGGTCCCGGCCTTCCTGGCGGGGATCTTCATGGGCGTGGTGATCGACCGGATCAACCGGCGCACCTCCTCGGTGGTGACCGACCTGGTCTCGGCCGCCTCGGTGGCCGCGTTGCCGTTCATCGACCTGTTCACGGATCTCACGGTCGGCATCTTCGTGCTGTTCGGGGTGATCGGCTCACTCGGCGACATCCCCGGGCAGACCGCCCGTGAGGCGCTGCTGCCGGCGATCGTGGCCGAGAGCGGGCTCTCGAAGGAACGGCTGCTCGGGATCCGGGAGTCGATCGGCGCCGCCGTGCTCGTGGTGGGCCCGGCCATCGCTGGCACCCTCGTGGCGCTGCTGGAAGGGTCGAGCGTGCTGTGGGTGACGGCCGGCACCTCCCTGGTCGCCGCACTCATCACGCTCACGATTCCGCGCCGCCTCGGCGCCATCACCACCGTCGCGGGCACGGCCGCACCACGTAGCGCCGTCCATCAGTTCCGCGAGGGCTGGCTCGTGCTGATGCGCAGCCGGATCCTGATCCTGCTCACCGCGATCAGCCTGGTCAGCGCAGTGGTGCTGACCGGTTTGCAGGGCCTCGTTCTTCCCGTGCACTTCACTGCTGTGAATCAGACGGCGATGCTCGGGTTCGTGCTCAGCTCGCTCGCCGTCGGGCTGCTGATCGGCAGTGGCATCTACGCGGCCCTGGCCAAGCCCGAGGGGCGTCGTGCTGCCTGGCTGCGCACGGGGATGGTCGGCGCCACCCTCGGCTTCATCCTCATCGCCACCCTGCACTCCACACCGCTGATCCTCATCGGCGCATTCGTGGTGGGCCTGGCCAGCGGACTGTTCGGGGGACTCCTCGGGGTGCTCTCCCTCGAACACATCCCGGACGCGCTCCGCGGGCGCGTCATCGGCACACAGAACGCGCTGCTGAGCCTCGCACCGGCCATCGGCATCATGGGTGCCGCGGCGCTGACCGAGGCGTGGAGCCTGCAGGGCGCGGTCGCAGTGATCGCCGCACTCTGGGCGGTGATGACCGTAGTGGCGCTCGTCATCATGCGCCCACGCGACATTGCACCGGTCGCGGCACCAGACGTTGCGCCGGACATGCCTGAGGCGGATCAGCGTGTGGCGCGGTAGGCCACCGTGACGTAGGGGAAGTCAATGGTCGCGTCGCCTGTCAGGCCCAACTCGTCCAGCAGCGCGGCCAGACCCTCATCGATCCGCCGCCGATCCTCCGCGGCCGCGGTGATGTAGTAGCTCCGCGAGGCCACCATCGCCTCGATCGTCGCGCGATCCAAGGTGCGGGACCACTCGATCCGGTGCTGCTCCACCTCACCGAACGGGTCGGCGATCTGCGGCCCGGCCCCGGAGATGAGCTGTTCAGCGGCACTGAGGTGGATGATGCGGCCCATCCGGGCCACCCACTCGGTGCGTTCGTCGCGGATGTTCCAGATCAGGCCGAGCACGCCGCCCGGGCGCAGCACGCGCGCGATCTCCGCCGACGCTGCCGCCGGATCCACCCAGTGCCAGGCCTGCCCGAGCACCACGGCGTCCTGGCTCGCCTCCGCCAGCGGCAGGTTCTCGGCCGTCCCGACGGCGGTGCTCACCTCCGGCAGATTGCTCGCCAAGGTGGTGAGCATCGCCTGGTCCGGGTCGATGGCGGTGACGCTCCTGCCAGGGCCGACCAGGGACGCAGTCAGTTTGCCGGTCCCCGCACCGACGTCGGCGATGTCCCTCACCTGGGTACCGGCGAGCAGCCAGTCGACGGCTGCCCTCGGGTAGGACGGGCGGCCCGCCTCGTAGGCGGTGGTCGCCGCTCCGAAGGAGGTGCCGAACGGGTCAGCTCGGTGTGGGTGGCTCACGCTCACAGGCTACCCAGCACACACCGCCGTTCAGCGCAGATACATCCCTCTGTCCGCCTTGAACATCTGCCCAGTGACGTCTCCACGATACGATCCCCGCACAGAGGTTGGGCTTGGGCGGTCCGGACTCAGGCCCGCACGCTCGTCAACGACCGGTACGTCCGTCGATCTGCTCGCGCAGGATGTCTGCGTGACCGGCGTGGCGGCCGGTCTCTTCGACCATGTGGGTCAACGCCCACCGCAGCGACGGACAGGAATCTTTCGCCTCTGGCCGCCAATCCGATCCAGCCAGGTCCGCACAGGCGTCGATCACCGCGTTCGACTGGTCGACGGCGTCATAGTAGGCGGAGACAACGTCCTCGACGCTGGAGAATCGGGGTGCACGGAAGGTCGCGGGCCAACTGCGCACCTGCGCTCCGAGGAACAGTGCGCGTTCCACATGCGTCAGGTGGTGGATCAGGCCGAGCAGGTTGGTGCCCGATGGCACCCCAGGTTCCCTGACCTCCGGTTCGGGTACACCGTCGACCTTGGCGGCGACGCTCTCGCGTAGGTAGTCCAAGAACCCGACAAGCACCTCCTTCTCACTCGGACCGGTCCGCGGAGGCGGATGATCTCGACGGCCTGCCCGGTTCGTGGGGGTCATACCCACCACCCTGGCACGACCAACCATCTGCACCATGAGATCTTGCCGCTCTGG
This sequence comes from Ruania alba, assembly GCF_900105765.1. Lineage (NCBI taxonomy): Bacteria > Bacillati > Actinomycetota > Actinomycetes > Micrococcales > Ruaniaceae > Ruania > Ruania alba. The sequence continues at coordinate 859,159 of NZ_FNTX01000002.1, read as the reverse complement.
CAACGCTCTGCCGACTGCCATGAGGGGCCGGTGTGCTCCTGCACTCGAAGCTAATCCGGCACGTACCACTGACCTTCCGCCAAGCCGTCACCGCACATGGGACTGTTGGCATCAGTGCATATACATCCCGCCGTCCACGTTCAGCGTCTGCCCGGTGATGTACGCCGACTCCTCTCCCACCAGGAAGGCCACGGAGGCGGCGATGTCCTCCACGGTGCCCACGCGGTTCACCACCAGGTCGCCCACCAGCTCGGCCTTGCGCTCCTCGGAGAGGGTGCCGCCCATGATGTCGGTGTCGATGGGACCCGGGGCGATCGCGTTCGCGGTGATCCCGTGCGGCCCCAGCTCACGCGCCAATGACCGGGTCAACCCGATCACGCCGGCCTTGGCCACCGAGTACGGGGTCTTGGAGTAGGTACCGCCGCCTCGCTGGGCGGAGACCGAGGAGATGGAGACGATCCGCCCACCTCCGGCCGCCACCATGAGCGGCGCGACCTCCGCCGTCAGGTAGTGCACCCCGAACAGGTTCGTGCGCAGCACCCGTTCCCACTCGGCGTCGTCGAGGTCCAGGTAGGGCACCGGGGAGCTGACGCCCGCGATGTTCGCGAGCGCCAGCACGGGCGGTAGTCCGCCCGTCACCTCGGCCACCGCGGTGCGCACGGCGTCGCGGTCGGAGACGTCCACCCCCGCACCTGCGGCTCGACCGCCCGCAGCCGTGATCTCCTCGGCCAGGCCGCGGACGGCGTCGTCGTCGATGTCCAGCAGCCCGACCGCCCAGCCGTCGCGGGCCAACCGGTGCGCCACGGCGCGGCCGATCCCCCGGGGCGATCCGGCCCCGGTCACGATCGCCGTGCGTTCGTTGGGGAAGGTGTCCATCCCTCGTCCTCCGTACTCGATGTGGTCAGTAGGTGTAGTCGGTGCCGCGCTGCCAGTCGCTGAACGCCCAGTCATCGCGGGAGACCTCGAAGCCTTCAGCAGCCGCGGAATCGATCGCCGAGTCGAGGTCGGAGTTGAACGCGTCGCTCAGCTTGACCAGCTCGCTCTGCAGATCGCTGATATCCCCGCCCAGGTAGCCCTGGATGATGTCGCCCAGGTGCGGGGCGATCGGGGTGGTGCGCGCCAGCGCCTCGGTGGCGGCGACGTTGCGGACCTCGGGCTCCGGTGCACGGAAGACCCGCTCCTTGAAGTCGTCGATCAGCCAGGCGTAGGGGTCGATCACGTCCGCCTCGGCCACCACGTCCAGGTTCAACGGCGGCTGGTCCATCGCTTCGGCCAGCGCCCGCTGGTAGTCGTCCCGGGTGAAGGTCTCCACCAGCTGACTGGCGGCCTCAGGGTTGGCGCTGGATCCGGCGATGAACCAGGTCGGCGCCGGGGCGCCGCGGGTGATGATCAGTTCCTCCCCGCCCGGGGTCAGCATGCCGGCCACGGCCATCCGGGGCAGGTGCTCGGCGTTCAGCGAGCGCACCCCGCCCGGCGACCAGGGGCCGTCGATGAAGAACCCGATCTGACCGGCCGCCCACCGTCCACGAGCATCGGGGATCTGGAAGGAGTTGGTTCCCGGCAGCAGCCAGCCGTTGTCGGAGATCTCCTTCAACAGCTCGATCGCGTTGACGTAGGTGTCGTGCTGGTACTCGTACTCACCGGTGTCGTAGCGCAGGCCCTGCCAGCCCGGGAAGCCACCACCCTGGGCTAGCCCGTCCACCTGGTCGCGGATCCGCCCGGCAGCGCCGAGGGCCAGCGTCATCGGGGCGTACTCGCCGTGATCGGCGATCGCCTGCAACGCCGCCCGCAGCTCGTCGTAGCTCTGCGGTGGCTCGAAGCCGACCTCCTCGGCGATCTCGGAGTTGTACCAGGTGCAGGCCCAGTACTGCCGGTCCGAGAGGGCCGGAAGACCGTAGATCTCCCCGTCCATCATGGTGATGCCCTCGGTGAACGTCCCCTCCGGAAGGCGTGCCATCGCCTCGTCGGAGAGGGTGATCGGGCTGAGCCAGCCGGCCTCGACCAGCGCCGGCAGCGGCAGGCCGAGCACGTTGGAGAAGATGTCCGGCAGCGAATCGGTCTGGTTCGCCACCTGGAGTGCCTCGGTGGTCTGGCTGGGCTCGTTGTAGGAGTACTCGATCGGGACGCCGATGCGGTCGCCCTCGGTGGTGGCCCATTCGCCATGCAGGTCTTGCAGGCCACCGAAGTGGTCCCACCACTGCAGGCCTTCACCGTTACCGCCACCACCGCCACCACCGGCGGGGTCCGGGGGCGGGCTCTCCCCGCCACATGCGGCGAGCAGACCGGCCATTCCGGTGAGTCCGGCGCCGCCCATCAGTTGACGGCGGCTCAGTGCGTTGCGAGTCATGTGAATCTCCTCATCGAGATCGGAAAAGGATCGAACAGGGGGCAGGGACGAAGGGAGTTCGGTCAGGACTTCACCGCCCCGGCGATTCCTTCGACGAAGTAGCGCTGCATGAACACGAACAGCGCCACGATGGGCAGCAACGAGATCACGCCCGCTGCGGCCATTCCCGGCCAGTCGGTGGAGTTCTCCCCGACGAAGGCCTGCATGCCGACACTGACGGTGCGCAGCGCCGGGTTGGAGAACGAGAACACCAGGGGCAGGAAGAACGCGTTCCAGGTGAACAGGAAGGTCAGGATGCCGACGGTCGCCGTCACCGGCATCGACAACGGCAGCATGATCTGGGTGAACGTGCGCACGAAGCCGGCGCCGTCGACGATCGAGGCTTCCTCGAGCTCGGCGGGCATCCCCCGGAAGTACCCGGCATAGATGAGGATCGAGGCCACGTTCGCCGCCCCCGCGAGCGCCAGGATCATCCCGGCGAGACTGTCCAGCAGTCCCAGCTCCATGGAGAGTTTGACCACCGGGATGATCGTGTAGCCGGTCGGCACGAATAACGTCGCCACCAGGATCGCGATCACCAGCCGCGACCCCGGGAACCGGTACCGCCCCAGTACATAGCCGGCCAGGGCGCACCGCACCACCACGATCGCCGTGGTCGCCACGGTCACGATCACCGTGTTCAGGAGGTAGACGTTGAACTGCCCATCGATCCAGGCACGCGAGTAGTTCTCCCACTGCAAGGCCTCCGGGATGAGCCCGAGTCCACCGCCGAAGATCTCTCCGGAGGTTTTCAGCGAGGCCGAGACCATCCAGATGAAGGGGAACACCCACACGAACGCCAGCGCGAGCAGCAGGGCGGTCAGTACCCACCACCAGAACCGGCGGCCCAGGCGACGCGTCGTGCGGGGCGTGCGCTCCGCCGTCGTGGCACTCATGCTCGACCTCGCATCCGTCGTGAAACCACCGTCGCCCACACCTGCAGGATGACCACCAGGAGCACGATCACCCCGAACAGCACGGCCGCCGCCGAAGCGAACCCGAGCTGCGGGATGGAGGCCGCGAAGGCCCACCGGTAGATGTAGATCTCGATGATCTCGGTGCTGAAGAACGGCCCACCCGCGGTCATCGTCTGCATCAGGTCGAAGGCGTGGAAGCAGTCCTCGATCGTGAGCACCGAGATGATCAGCAGGAACGGGATCAGCATCGGCAGGGTGATGTAGCGGAACAGCCGCACCGGGCCGGCACCGTCGATGCGGGCCGCCTCGTACAGATCCGCCGGGATGGTCTGCAGCGCCGCCAGCCAGTAGATCAGCGTGATGCCGAAGAACTTCCACACGTAGATCACCCCAGCGGTGATCAGCGCCGTCTCGGACGATCCCAGTAGATCGATCGGGCCCAACCCGAAGATGGTCGCGAGCGCCGCCGTCGGGCCGCTGGCCGGGTCGAAGATGAACCGCATCACCACACCGACGATGGCCGTGGTGGTCACCACCGGCAGGAAGTAGGCAGTGCGGAAGAACGAGCGCAACGGCAGCTTCGGGGAGTTCAGCAGGATCGCCAGCAAGAACGCACCGAACACCCGCAGCGGCGCCACTATCAGCATGAACAGCAACGTCACCTTCACCGAGGACCAGAACAGCGGGTCGGCGAAGACCCGCCGGTAGTTCTCGATCCCGACGAACGTCTGCTGGCTGGAGAAGCCGTTCCACTCCACCAGCGAGTACCAGTAACTGGCCACCATCGGGTAGAGCGTGTACAGGCCGTAGAGCACGAAGGTGGGAAGCAGGAACGCGTAGATCCACAGGTTGCGGCGGCGCTCCCGGACGCGCTGGCCGGGGCGCTTGACCGTCTTGCCAGACGCCGAGCCGGACCGGGTAGCCGTCTCGGCGATCAGAGTGGGACTCGCCATCGAGTTCTCCGAACGGGTGGGTGGGTCAGCGGATCTGGGACTTGGCGAACGTGCGCGGGTCGTTGCCGGTGCGCAGCCCGGCCTCGAGCGCGTCGATGGCTGCCAGGTCCTCAGTGGTGAGCGGTACGCCGTCGAGGTCGGCGTTGCTGCGCATCCGCTCGGTCGAGACCGTCTTCGGGATCACGATGTGCCCGGAGTCCAGGTGCCAGCGCAGGATCACCTGCGCGGGCGTGACGCCGAGGCGCTCGGCGATCCCGGTGATGGTCTCGTGCCCCAGATCGGTGCCCTGCCCGAGCGGGGAGTACGCCTCGACGGCGATCTGCCGCTGCCGGCAGTAGTCCCGCAGCTCACGCTGGGCGTAGGTGGGGTGCACCTCGATCTGGTTGACGGCGGGGCTCACCTCGGTCAGGCCCGCCAGCTCCTCCAGGTGCTCGACCAGGAAGTTCGACACCCCGACGGCGGCCACCTCACCCGCCTCTGCCAGGCTCGCCATCGCGCGCCAGCTGTCCTGCCAGAGCCCGGCGGCCGGGTTCGGCCAGTGGATCAGGTACAGGTCCAGTCGGTCCAGGCCGAGCCGGGAGCAGGTGTCGGCGTAGGCGCGCAGCGTGGAGTCATGGCCCTGGTCGCCGTTGCGCAGCTTGGAGGTGACGAAGACCTCCTCACGGGGCAGCCCGCTGGCGCGGATGGCCGCCCCCACCCCGGACTCGTTCACGTACGCGGCGGCAGTGTCGATGTGCCGGTAGCCGACCTCCAGGGCCTGCTCCACCACGGCCTGTGCCTCGTCCGGACCCACCTGGAACACGCCCAGGCCGAGCTGCGGGATCGAGGTGCCCGAGCTCAGTGGCACCTGCCGGGCGAAGGTCTGCCCGCTCATGAGTTTGGCTCCAGCACCAGCAGCGACACTGACGGCAACGGCAGGGTGACCGTCGTGGCGAAGGTGCCCTCCGCCGTCGTGATCTGTTGTGGCGGTTCGAGCTCTTCCAAGCCCTGCCGGGCCTTGATGGTGGCGAGCTGGTCATCGCTGAGCAGCTGCGGCGAACCGAGCTCGTTCCACCGGGTGTGCGCGTTCGAGTGGTCGGCGTCGATGCGCCAGTGCCGCAGCGTGTATCCGGTCCCGCTGAGCCCGTCGACGGCGATGCTCACCTCGGTCTGGACCTCGTCCGTGGCGTACTGGTCGTCGGTGTGCCGCCACACCAGGAGGGCGACCTGGCCGTCCTCGGTGGCGGTGGCGAGCGCGTCCACCTCTTCGGGCATGCTGGCGCCGCTGGCGTGGTCGATCTCGGCCACGGATACCGCCGCGTCGCTGGTGGCGGCGAGCCGGCGCTGGCCCAGGTGGGCGAGCATCCGGTAGGCGTTCAGCAGCGGCTTCTCGATGCCCCCGGCGGTGAGGAAGGCGCGGGTGCCCTCGAAGTAGCGCTCACCCTCGAAGTAGAAGCTCCAGGAGGTCGCCTCGGCCACCTGCACCTCTTCGAGGGCATTCAGGTCGAGCAGCTTCTTCATCAGCTTGGCCTGGAACACCGGGAAGTACTCGGTGTTCTGGAAGGCGAAGTTGCCGTTGTCGTAGAAGGAGTAGTGCGCGGGAACGCCGGCGTCGCACTCGTCCACGATCGCGGGCAGGCCGTGGTACTCGGGGAACTCGCCGATCACCCGGAGCAGGCGCTGCACCTCGAAGATCATCTTGTTCGCCGAGGGGTTCTGCCGCTCCGCAGCCTCAGCCCCGGTGTGCCCGTAGGCGCGCCACGGGGTGAACGCCGACCCCTTGGTGTGGAAGGAGACGAAGTCCAGGGGGTCGGACTGGGCGCGGGTGTGCTGCAGGAACCCGCGCATGAACTCCACCCCTGCGCCGGTCACGGCCGGGCCGCCGACCTTGGCCTGCGGCAGCACGCGCCGCACGGCGCGGGCGGTGACCGAGTACAGGTCGTAGAACTCCTGCGGGGTGCCGCGCCAGTAGGAGATGTCCGGCTCGTTCCACAGCTCCCACAACCAGGTGTCCACCTCGTCGGCGCCGTAGCGGTCCAGGCAGTGCTGGGCGTGCGCGGCCACCAGGTCGCCCCAGCGGCCGTAGTCCCGCGGCGGGTAGGCCCACTGGCCGGCCTCGTACGGGCTGTACACCGTGGGACTGGGCACCACGGTGAGCTCGTCGGCGTGATCGGGCAACAGGTCCCGCGGGGTGAAGGCGAGCTCGACGAGCACGTGGTGCCCGGCCTCGACGATCGCGTCATAGGCCTGGTCCACCATGGTGAAGTCGTAGGAGATGTTGCCCTCGGCGTCCTCGTGGTACACGTTGCCGTTGCCCCAGTGCGGGATGCCGAAGCCGCTGCCGGAGCAGAACACGTAGTGCGGGCGCACGTGGTAGCCGCGCTCGGTCATCTCGCCGAAGGTCTGCAGCAGGGTGCGACCGGTGGAGGTGTAGGTCCAGTTGAACTCGTCGTAGCCGATGCTCTCCCAGATCCGGGCGATCGGGCCCGCGTCGGCGGTGGCGTCCACACGCACCTGGGCCTGGTGCACATGAGCGGCGGAGGGATCGCTCGGTGCGGACCTCGGGTACGGCGAGGCGCCGGTGTCGTTACCGGTGTGCTGCGGCGGTGTCTCGGTGCGAAAGCTCACGGTCGGTGGATGCCTCTCGGTGATTCGGCGCCGGCCCCGCAAGTGGGGCGGTCGTCCTCGGTGACGACGCTTGCGATGACGCTAGTCTGGCCAGTTGCAGATTGTCAACGCTATATTTTCTACATCAAGGGTGTCGCGTCGGAATGATGGGCACCCACGGGCGAAAGAGGCGATCATGAGAGCACGGGCCGGAGAGCGCACCGCAGACCGGACGAACCGACGACGAGGGAGGGGCACGCGATGACGCTGGGGACCATCGGTCCGCGCACGTCCCTGAGCGAGCACGTGGTGCAGATCCTCCGGGAGAAGATGGCCAGCGGGGAACTGGCCCCGGGCGCCCGGCTGCGTGAGGCCGAGATCGCCGAGGCGCTGGACGTCAGCCGTGGACCGGTGCGCGAGGCTCTCGCCCTGCTCGAGGCCGAGGGGCAGGTGGAGATCAAACGGCACCGCGGCGCGTTCGTCTCGATCCTGACCCAGCGCGACGTGGACGAGGTGCACACACTGCGCACCGCCGTCGAGACCCTCGCCGGTGAGCGGGCCGCCACCCGGCTCACCGCGGCGCACCTGGCCGAGCTGGACCGGGTGCTCGAGGAGATGAAGAGCACCTCGGGGGCCGTGCAGCCGGAGGAGGCCGTGGCGCTGGATCTCGCCTTCCACGACGTGATCTACGACGCCGCCGACCACGTGCGGCTGCTGCGCGTGTGGACCTCGATCCGCAGCCAGGTGGCCTTCTTCCTGCACACCCGCAATATCAACTTCCCCGACTTCCCCACCGTCGGCTATCCCGAGCACAAGGAGCTGCGGGACATCCTCGCCTCAGGCGACCCGGCGGCGGCCCGGGAGGCTGTGGCCGACCACATGCGCGGGGCGTACTCCCGGCTGCGGCAGCTGGAACTCCCCGAGGCCTGAGAGTATCGACGGCGTTGAGCGATCTGCTGCCGAATAGGGCAGCATGGCGCTCAGGACAGTCGATAGTTGCACCCACCTCACCGCAGGAACAGCGCCCGGAGCCGGGTCGTCGTCAACCACAGGCCCGCCCCGGCCATCCCGACGAAGTAGGCCACGTGCACGGCGGTGGTCCAGGTGAGGTACCCGACGGAGAGCTGGCGCATCAGTTCCACCGCGTGCCACAGCGGGAGCGCCATCACGACCCATTGCACGGCTTCGGGGTAGACGGTGATCGGGTAGAGGGTGGCCGAGAACAGGAACATCGGCAGCATCACGAAGTTCAGCAGGTCCATCTGCTGGAATCGGGTGAGGTAGCTGGTCACGCCCATCCCGAGCGCGGCGAACCCGAAGGCGATCAGCACCGCCACCGGCACCATCGCGAGCGCCCACCAGGAGGTCACCAGGCCCAGGATCGCGAGCACCCCGAGGAACCCGACGGCGTAGAGCAGGCCCCGGAAGAGCGCCATCAGGATCTCTCCGAGCGCCACGTTCCAGGGGGAGAGCGAGGTCTGCAGCATCGCCTCGTACAGCTTCGCGAGGCGCAGCTTGAAGAAGACGTTCCAGGTGGAGTCGTAGAAGGCGCCGTTCATGGCCGAGGTGGCCAGCAGTGCCGGGGCGATGAAGGCCGCATAGGTGACCTCCCGGCCGCCCGGCCCTTCGACCGCGCCCACGAGCATGCCCATCCCGATGCCCATCGCGAGCAGGAAGAAGACCGGCTCGAAGAAGCCGGAGACCAGGATGATCCAGTTCTGGTTGCGGATTACCGTGAACCCGCGCTCCAGTACCGAGGCCACGCTGCTGCGAGCGCCCGGTTCGGCCAGCGGCTTCCGCGCCGCCGATCCACCCGCTCCGGTCCGGTCCAGCACACTCATGAGGTCAACCTCCGCGTGTAGACCTTCCGCGCCCACCAGATCCCGGCCATCGCGGCCGCGGCAAGCACCACCAGGTGCACGGCGATGAGCCAGCCGGGCACGTCCGCGCCGTAGGCGGCCACCCGGGCGAGCTGGGTGCCGTGCCAGACCGGTGAGAGCCACCCGATCCACTGCAGGTAGATCGGCATCACGCTCAGCGGGAAGAACGTGCCGGAGAACAGGAACATCGGCATCACGATGAACCGCTGTACGAAGGAGAACTGGAACCCCTCCCCCTCGATGCTTGCCGCATACGCCTGCAACGGGGCGCCGAAGGCGAGGGCGGCGAGCACCCCGATCGGCACCATCAGCACCGACAGGCCCAGCGGCGTGGCACCGAAGGCCACCGCCACGATCCAGAAGATCCCGGCCTGCGCCACGAACCGGATCACCACCGCGAACAGGTGCCCGAGAGCGATCTGACTCGGTGCCAGCCCGGTGGCACTGGCGCCGAAGTAGGTCCGCTTCCACTTGAACCCGCCCATCACCGGGTAGGTCATCTCTCCGGTCACCGACATCACCACCGTGGAGACCAACAGCGCCGGTGCCACGAAGGTCAGGTAGTCCACCCCGTCCACGGTGCCCACACCGCTGCCCACCAGGGCGCCGAGGCCCAAGCCCATCGCGATGATGTACAGCAGCGGCTGGCCGATCGCCGTGAGCGTGATCGGCACCAGGTAGGCACGCATCCCGCGCAACGTGGCCTCGGCGTAGTACCAGGCCCCGAACCGGCGGACCCGTCGTGCCATCTCGGCGTGACTGGGCGCCTGCCCGGAGTAGGCCAGGGCGGTCGTGTCCAGATCATCGTGGTGGTGGCCCACCACAGGTCGGTCAGTCAATGAGTGACCTTCCCGTGAGGCGGAGGAACACGTCCTCCAGCGAGGAACGGCGCACCAACGACGTCACTGGGGTCAGGCCACGGCGAGCCACCTCTTCCAGGGCGGCTTCGCCGTCATCGGCGTAGATCAGCACCCGGTCCGGGAGCACCTCGATCCGGCTCCCGATCCCGGAGATCTCGGCCACGACCTCAGCGTTACGAGCCGAGCCGAAGCGCAACTCGACCACCTCCCGGGTGGAGTGCTCCCGGATCAGCTGCCGCGGGCTGCCCTCGGCCATGATGCGGCCGTGATCGACCACGATGAGCCGGTCGCAGAGCTGTTCGGCCTCGTCCATGAAGTGGGTGGTCACCACCAGCGTGGTACCGGCCTCTTTCAGCCGGAACAGACGGTCCCAGAGCACGTGCCGTGCCTGCGGGTCCAGGCCGGTCGTGGGTTCGTCGAGCAGCAGGATCTGGGGCTCGTTCACCAGTCCCCTCGCGATCGTCAGGCGCCGCTTCATCCCGCCGGAGAGAGCCTGCACCTTCTCCTTGGCCTTCGCCTCGAGCTGGGCGAACGCGAGCAGCTCGTCCGCCTTCGCCGCCAGGAACGAGCGGGAGAGGCCGAAGTAGCGCCCGTACATGACGATGTTCTCCCGCACGCGGAGCTCCTCATCGAGGTTGTCCTGCTGCGGGATCACCCCCAGGTGCGCACGCACCGTAGGTCCGTCCGGCCCCGGGTCCAGCCCGAGCACCGACAGGTCCCCGCCGGTGCGGTCCAGGGTGCCGCCGATCATCCGCATCGTGGTCGACTTGCCGGCTCCGTTGGGTCCGAGCAGCCCGAAACTCTCACCGGGCCGGACCTCGAAGTCGATCCCGTCCACGGCCGCGAAATCACCGTACGTCTTGCGCAGCCCCCGGGCGCTGATCACTGGTTCGGTCACAAGATGGCACTCTACGACTGCCCACCGACACAGCGAGAACCTATTGTTCACCCGCCGCGGGCCGCGGTGCGCGTGGCTGCTTGGACCGGCGCCAGGCCAGCACGGCCTCGATGATCGCTCCCACGATCGCGATGGACACGGCCACCAGTACGGGTGGGCCCGCCACATCCGGGGCGAGCGCCGCAGAGAGCGCGTCCAGGCCGGCAGCGATCAGCTCCGACGGGTCACCGGCCACCCGATAGCCCGCCGCGGAGGAGATTGCCGTCAGCACCCCCGGCAGCACGTAGAGCAGCACCAGACTGAGCATCCAGGCGCCGAGGCGCCCCACGGTGCGCGCGCCGCACCAACCCAGTGCCACGCCCACCGCCACAGCGGGCAGCCACCGCAAGATCTCGACGGCGTCCCACGCGAACGGTGTCGCGGTCGCCGGGGAGGGCGAGATCAGCATCGCGGCCCAGGCGCCCAGCGCGGGGGCGGCGAGCGCCACCGCCAACGGGACTCCACCCCGACGCCCTCGGCCCAGCAGGCCGAGAACGATCAGCCCGCCGAAGGCGCTGACCACGGTCCAGCCGATCACGAAGGCCAGGTAGGCGCGGGCGAGGGTGCTCTCCTGCAGTCCGTGGGCCAACACCCACCCGCTCTGCAGACCTGCGCCGAGGTAGCCGATGCTGACGCCGAGGGCGGTGAGCGCCGTGGCCCTGGAACGTTCTTTCGCAGGCGCTGCGTGCACCACCAGCCCGGCGAGGAGCCCAGCGGTCACCATCAGCCCGAGGATGGCGGTGAGGTAGTACTGGTTCAGCGGCAGCAGAGCGAACGGCATCGTCCCCGGCAGCTCGCCGGCCCAGAGGTTCTGCACCGGCAACCGCAAGCCACGGCGGAACCAGGGCAGCAGGCCCACGAGTACCGCGGTCACGCCCACCAGCGGGTACAGCCACATCGGCAGCTGGAGACGGCGTGGCGCCGACCACCGCGCGGTCGGTTCCTGGGCGTTGGTCATACCCTCGATCCTGACACGCACGCCGGTTGCCAGCCCTTCGAGTAGCACGAAATTACCCGTCGATCTGGCGCAGGCGTCGGGGCGTGCCGGCTACTGGGCGAACAGGGTGGTGGAGAAGCTGTAGCGGTTCGCGCGGTAGATGTGCTGGCCGTGCTCGATCGCACGCCCGGTGGCGTCGAAGGCGGTCCGCTCCATGGTGAGCACGGCCGTCTTCGGCTTGTCCTCGAGCACTCGCGCCTCGGCAGCGGTCGCCGCACGGGCGCCAATCTGCTGGTGTGCCATGTGGATCTCCACCCCGGCCTCCCGCAGCGCGTGGTACAGACCCACGGCTCCGAGCTGTTCGTAACTGGGCGCCAGCTCGAGGGCGATGTAGTTGGTCATCAGGGCGAGCGGCTCACCGTCGGCCTTACGGATGCGCCGGATGGTGACGACGTCCGCTCCGTCGGGCAGGTCCAGTGCCGCCGTGATCTCGGCCGAGCCGGGCCCCACGCTGTAATCCAGCACGGAGGTGGTGGGCTTACGTCCGGACCGCTCGAGATCGTCGTACAGGCTGGACAGGTCGACCTTGCGGCGCACCCGTACGGGCGCGACCTGGGTCCCGACGCCACGCTTGCGCACCAGCATGCCCAGGTCCACCAGCTCGGCCAGGGCTCGTCTCGCCGTCGGGCGTGAGACGCGCAGCCGCTCGGCGAGCGCGATCTCGTTCTCCAATCGCTGGCCCGGCACCAGCGCCCCGCCCTCGATGGCCTGCTCGATCGCGGTGGCGAGCTGCTGATACAGCGGTGTGGCGCTCGTTCGGTCCAGCTCCACCCGCAAGATGGCGGTCTCGTCGGACCCCATCACGCCTCCTTGGTCGCACGTCACATATGTCTGAGCATACAAACTACACGTGACAGCACACTATGTTAGGACAATCGGGTGTACCAATCGGCCTGAGTAGGGCACAATCATGGGGATCGGGCCGCGCGGGCGGCACCGACGCACACCGCATGAGTGCTGGAAAGGTTGGTCATGAAGGTCGTCACGATGGGACGCTCCGGCGTCGACCTCTACCCGCTGCAGGTCGGGGTGGGCCTGGAGGACGTGCAGTCCTTCGGCAAGTTCCTCGGCGGTAGCCCCACCAACGTGGCCGTGGCCGCCACCAGGATGGGCAGCCCCGCCGCCGTGCTCACCGGAGTGGGTGACGACCCGTTCGGCCGGTACGTCCGCCAGGAGATGCGCCGGCTCGGTGTCAGCGACGAGCACGTGGTGACGGACTCGGACCTGCCCACCCCGATCACGCTGTGCGAGATCTTCCCGCCCGACGACTTCCCGCTCTACTTTTACCGCCGCCCCAGCGCCCCGGACCTGCAGCTGCGCGTGGCGGACATGCCGATGACCCAGATCGCCGAGGCCGACCTCTTCTGGGTGTCCGGCACGGGGTTCTGCACCGAGCCGAGCCGGTCCGCGCACCACGCCGCCCTCGCGCACCGCGCCGCGCACGGGCAGGGCCACACCGTGCTCGACCTCGACTATCGGCCGATGTTCTGGCCCGAGCCGGGTGAGGCGACGGCGCAGATGCAGGAGGCACTCGCCCACGTGAGCGTCGCCGTCGGAAACCGGGAGGAGTGCGAGGTGGCCATCGGGGAGACCGAGCCCGAACGTGCCGCTGACGCCCTCCTCGCGGCCGGTGTGCGGCTGGCGATCGTGAAGCAGGGACCGGCCGGGACGCTGGCCAAGACGGCGACCGAGCGGGTCGAGGTTCCCCCCACCGCGATCGAGGTGGTGAACGGCCTGGGCGCCGGGGACGCCTTCGGCGGCGCCCTGGTGCACGCGCTGGTCAACGACTGGCCGCTGCAGCGCATGATCGAGGCTGCGAGCGCCGCCGGGGCCATCGTCGCCTCCCGCCTGGAGTGCTCCACCGCGATGCCGACCCTGGCCGAGGTGGAGGCCGTGCTCGCGGGCACCCCGGTCACCGAGGTGAACGCGCAGGCCGGTCGATGAACCAGGCCCGCCACTGCCCGGCACCGGAGCGTTCACACGGAGGAGAGCACCGATGACGGCCACCACGGCACCGGCGCTGATCGCGGATCTGCCGCAGATCCGCGCGCACACGCCCCGGCGGATCGCCGAGGCGCTCGCCGCCCGTGCGCCCGGGCGGATGCCCTCCCCCGGCGAGCAGCTGATGATCATCGCCGCCGACCACCCGGCCCGGGGCTCCCTCGGCGCCGGCCCGGACGCCATGGCGATGGCCGACCGCACGGATCTGCTCGGCCGCATCATGGAGGCGCTGTCCCGCCCCGGCGTGCACGGCTTCCTCGGCACCGCCGATCTGATCGAGGACCTGGCGCTGCTCGGTGCCCTCGAGGGCAAGCTCGTGTTCGGCTCGATGAACCGTGGTGGGCTGCCCGGGGCGGTGTTCGAGGCCGACGACCGGTTCACCGGCTATGACGCGCGCGGGATCGCCGATGCCGGGCTGAACGGCGGGAAGATGCTGCTGCGGGTGGCTCCGGACGAACCCGGGACCGCCGCCACGCTGACCGCCTGCGCGGACGCGGTGAACGACCTCGCCGACCGTGAGCTCGTCTCGATGGTGGAACCGTTCTGGAGCCATACCGAGAACGGCCGCCTGCGCAACGACCTCTCCCCGGATGCGGTGATCCGTTCCATCGCGGTGGCCAGCGGGCTCGGCCGCACCTCAGCGCACACCTGGTTGAAGCTGCCCTCCGTGGCCGAACCGGAGCGGGTGATGGCCGCCACCACGATGCCGAGCCTCATCCTCGGCGGGGAGGTGCCGGAGAACCCCGACGTCGCGATGGCAGGCTGGCAGGCCACGCTCGCCTGCCCGAACGTGCTGGGCCTGGTGATCGGGCGGACCTTGCTGTACCCACCGTCCGGTGACGTGGCAGCGGCGGTGGACGCCGCCGTCGGGCTGCTCTGACGAGCACTGCTCGCACGACTGCTGTGAACTGATCAGAACGACCGAGGAGGATCGCACATCATGGGTGATGCCGAGCTGCTGGTGCAGGCGGGAAGCGCGCCGAACGGCCCGTACGTGTTGGAGATCACGCCCGAGCGCGCCGGCTGGGCATACTCGGGGCTGAAGGTCCTGGAGATGTCCACCGGGGCTGCCGTGACGATCTCCACGCAGCACGACGAGGCCCTCGCCCTGCCGATGGCGGGGTCCTACGAGATCACCGTGGGCGAGCAGACGTTCGCCCTGCACGGGCGGCCCGACGAGTTCTCCACGCTCACCGATTATCTGTACCTGCCGCGCGGCACCACGGCCGAGGTGCGCGCGACCGGTGACCTGACCACCAGCCGGCTCGCCGTGCCCACCGCCCGCGCCGAGGAGACGCTCACCGCCTCCTACCATTCCAGCGACGAGGTGCGGCTCGAGCTGCGCGGTTCCGGGATGGCCTCGCGGGAGGTGCGCAACTACGCCCTCGGCAACGCGGTCCAGACGGACCGCCTGCTCGCGGTGGAGGTGATCACCCCGGGCGGGAACTGGAGCTCCTACCCGCCGCACAAGCACGACGAGCACACCGAGGACGAGCGCATCCTGGAGGAGATCTACCACTTCCGGATCCGCTCGCACGCGCCCGAGGCGGCCGGCAGCGAGGGGGTCGGCTATCACCGTCAGCACGGCACGCCGGAGCGTCCGATGGAGCTGCTCGCGGAGGTGCGCAACGGGGACACGGTGCTCGTGCCGCACGGGTATCACGGGCCGTGCATGGTGCCGCCGGGTTATGACATGTACTACCTGAACGTGATGGCCGGTCCGGAACGGGACGGCGTGTGGAAGATGACCGACGACCCGCACTACACCTGGGTGCGCGAGACGTGGCCGGAGCAGACCGTGGACCCGCGGCTGCCGCTCGCGGGCCGCTCCGAGGAGACACGGGCATGACCGTGCAGAACGAGACCGTGCGGCTGACCGTGGCGCAGGCCCTGGTGCGCTTCCTCTCCGTGCAGTACACCGAGCGCGACGGGGTGCGCCAGCGGCTGATCCCCGGTGCGTTCGGGATCTTCGGGCACGGGAACGTGGCCGGGGTGGGGCAGGCACTGCTGCAGAACGCGGTGGATCCTGCTGACGGCGAGGAGGCCCTGCCGTACTATCTGGTGCGCAACGAGCAGGCGATGGTGCACTCCGCCGTCGGGTTCTCCCGGAGCCGGAATCGGCTGCAGACCTTCGCCTGCACCGCCTCGATCGGCCCGGGCTCGACGAATATGGTGACCGGGGCCGCGCTGGCGACGATCAACCGGGTGCCGGTGCTGCTGCTGCCCTCGGACATCTTCGCCACCCGCCGTCCGGACCCGGTGCTGCAACAGCTTGAGGACCCGCGCTCCCCCGAGGTAAGCGTGAACGACGCGTTCCGACCGGTCTCGCGGTTCTGGGACCGGATCACCCGGCCCGAGCAGCTGATCGCCTCGCTGCCGCAGGCGATGCGGGTGCTCACCGACCCGGCCGAGACCGGTGCGGTCACCCTGTGCCTGCCGCAGGACGTGCAGGCCGAGGCGCATGACTTCCCGCTCGAGCTCTTCCGTGAGCGCACCTGGCACGTGGCCCGCCCCGTGCCCGAACCGGCCGCGCTGGAGCGTGCCGCCGACGTGATCCGCTCGGCGAAGCGGCCGCTGCTCATCGCCGGTGGCGGTGCGATCTACTCTGGCGCCAGCGCGGCGCTCGCCGCCTTCGCCGACGCCACGGGCATCCCGGTGGCAGACACCCAGGCCGGCAAGGGAGCGCTGCCCGCGGACCACGAGTGCGCGGTCGGCGGTGTGGGCTCCACGGGCGCGGCCTCCGCGAACGCGCTCGCCGCGCAGGCCGATGTGGTGATCGGTGTGGGGACCCGCTACTCGGACTTCACGACGGCGTCCCACACCGCATTCGCGGACCCGGACGTGCGTTTCGTGAACCTGAACGTGGCCTCCTTCGATGCCGCCAAGCACAGCGCCTCCATGTTGGTGGCCGATGCCCGGGAGGGGCTGACGGCGCTCCATGCGGCGTTGGAGGGGTACCGCGTGGACGAGGGGTACGCGAACGAGGCACGCACCCGCACCGAGGACTGGGCACGCGTGACGGCGGAGCTCACCCATCCCGGTCAGGGTGCGCCGGGCGGGCTCCCGGCCCAGGTGGAGGTCTTCGGCGCGCTGAACGAGCTGATGGGTGCCGAGGACGTGGTGATCAATGCCGCCGGGTCGATGCCCGGGGACCTGCAGGCCCTGTGGCGGGCCGCCGGTCCGGCGCAGTACCACCTGGAGTACGGCTACTCCTGCATGGGGTACGAGCTGCCCGCCGCGGTCGGGGTGCGGCTGGCGCGGCCCGAGCCGGAGCATCAGGTGGTGGCGATCGTCGGGGACGGCACGTATCAGATGATGCCGACCGAGCTGGCGACCATCGTGGCCGAGGGCCTCAAGGTGATCGTGGTGGTGCTGCAGAACCACGGGTTCGCCTCGATCGGGGCGCTGTCGGAGTCGGTGGGCTCGCAGCGGTTCGGCACCGAGTACCGGATGCGGGACGATTCCGGCCGGCTCGCGGGCGAGCATGTGGGCGTGGACCTGGCCGCGAACGCCGCCAGCTTCGGGGTGCGGACCGTCTCGGTGGACACGATCGCGGACTTCCGCGAGGCGTACACCGAGGCTGCGGCGGCCGACGATGCCACGGTGATCGTGATCGAGACCGACCCGGTCGGCCCCAACCCGCCGGCGACGAACGGGTGGGACGTGCCAGTGGCCGAGGTGGCCCGGCTGGAGAGCACCCGGGCCGCCTACGCCGCCTACGCCGAG
Source organism: Ruania alba (assembly GCF_900105765.1). Taxonomy (NCBI): domain Bacteria; kingdom Bacillati; phylum Actinomycetota; class Actinomycetes; order Micrococcales; family Ruaniaceae; genus Ruania; species Ruania alba. Next base: position 841,916 of record NZ_FNTX01000002.1, on the reverse strand, counting down.
CTCAGAGCGAGGCAGCGGCACTACCTGTAGGGCCGCCGTCGGGCATCCCCCGGTGGGGCACGGTGGTGGCCACTTTCCGGCCGAAAGCGACCACCACCGTGCCGAAGCCCTCAGGGGACGGTGTACCCGGCGGCGCGGAACAGCTCGTACCACTCGGCCCGGGTGAGCGGGATGTCCGAGCCGGCCGCTGAGGCCGTGACCCGCTCCGGTGTGGTGGTGCCGATGACCACCTGCATCTGCGCCGGGTGGCGGGTGATCCACGCGACCGCGATCGCGATGGCAGGCACGTCGTACTTCGCCGCGAGCCGATCGATCACCGCGTTCAGCTCCGGATAGCGCTCGGACCCGAGGAACGGGCCGTCGAAGAACCCGGCCTGGAACGGCGACCACGCCTGGACGGTGATGCCGTTCAGGCGGCAGTAGTCGATCAGGCCGTCCTCGCGTGCGATCGACTGGTCGAGGTTCTGCATGTTCGCCGCCACACCCTGGGCGATCATCGGCGAGTGCGTGATGGACAGCTGCATCTGGTTCGCCACGATCGGCTGCGTGACCGCGGTCTTCAGCAGGTCGATCTGGCGCGGAGTGTGATTGGAGACGCCGAAATGACGCACCTTTCCGGCGGCGGCGAGCTCGTCGAAGGCGCGGGCCACCTCCTCCGGCTCGACCAGGGCGTCCGGCCGGTGCAGCAGCAGGATGTCCAGGTAGTCGGTGCCCAGCGCCTCGAGCGACCCGTTCACCCCGGAGATGATGTGCTCGTAGGAGAAGTCGAAGTAGGGCCCGTCCTCGCGGACGATGCCAGTCTTGGACTGGATGATCAGCTGTTCGCGCTGGGAGCTGCTCAGCTGCATCGCCTCGGCGAAGCGTCGCTCGCAGCCGTGCGTGGCCGAGCCGTAGATGTCGGCGTGGTCGAGGAAGGTGATGCCGGCGTCGGTGGCGGTGCGCACCAGGGTGCGCACCTCCTCGTCGGACTTGTCCTGGATGCGCATCAGACCGAGCACCACGTTCGGTGCGGTGAGGTCGGTGCCGGGCATGGTGAAGGTCTTCATGAGTGCTCCTGGTGGGAGTGCGGGTGTCAGGCAGCTCAGGCGGCGGAGAGCCGGGCGACCTGCTCGCTGGTGAGCTGGACGTCGGCGGCGCCCACGGAGTCGATGATGCTCTCCGGGCGGGAGGCGCCGGGGATCGGCACCACCTCGGGGGCGAGGGCGAGGTGCCAGGCGAGCGTGGCCTGGTAGACGCTGACGCCGAGCTCGTCGGCCACGGCCTGGAAGGTGGCGTGCTGCTCGCCGAGCTCGGCGGCGTTGGCGATGCCACCGAGCGGGCTCCACGGCAGGAACGCGACGCCGAGCTGCGCGCAGTGCTCGAGCTCGCCCTGGCTGGAGCGGAACCGCGGGGAGAACTGGTTCTGCACGCTGGCCAGGCGGCCGCCGAGGATCTCGTTCGCCTCGTCGATCTGGGCGATGTCGGTGTTGGAGATGCCGGCCATCTGGATCACGCCCTCGTCCAGCAGCTCGGCGATCGCGCCCATCGAGTCGGCGAAGGGGACCTCGGGGTCGGGCCGGTGGAACTGGTACAGGCCGATCGCCTCCACCCCGAGCCGGCGGGCGGAGTCCTTCGCGGCTTCCTTCAGCCGTTCCGGTCGGCCGTTCTTGATCCAGGACCCGTCGCCGGGGCGCTGCGTGCCGCCCTTGGTGGCCACCAGCACCTCATCCGGGCTGACGCTGCGCTGGCGGAGCGCGCGGGCGACCAGCTCTTCGTTGTGGCCCTCCTCGCCGGCGTCGCGGTGGTAGGAGTTGGCTGTGTCGATGAGGGTGACACCGGCGTCCAGCGCGGCGTGGATCGTGGCGATCGAGCGCTCCGGGTCGGGGCGCCCCTCGATCGACATGGGCATCGCACCCAGCCCGACGGCGGACACACGACGGTTACCGATCTTGCGTTCCTGCATGGCGATCTCCTCCACGAGACGAGTGCGACGGTCTGTCACCGTGCTCTAGCCTAGGAACCTCGCGATTGAGAAGTCCAACAACTCTCTCGAATGAGATTGAGAACCTAGGGTGATGTGATGGATCTGCGGCAGATGGAGTACCTCGTTGCCCTGGCCGACGAACGTCACTTCACCCGGGCGGCCGTGGTCGCCGGGATCTCCCAGTCGGGCCTGTCCGCGGCGATCCGCAGCCTGGAGAGCGAGTTGGGCACGAGCCTGTTCACCCGCACCACCCGCAAGGTGGAGCCCACCGAGGCCGGCTACGCCCTGCTCCCGTACGCCCGATCCATGCTGGAGCAGGCCGCGGGGGCGAGGGACGCCGTCGTGCGCGCCGGGGCGGCCCTTTCCGGGCGGCTGCGCATCGGCGCGGAGCAGTGCCTCGGCATGGTGGACGTGAACGGGCTGCTTGAGCGGTTCCACCGGCGGCACCCCCTCGTGGAGACGCACTTCGCCCAGGCCGGATCACTGGATCTGGTGGCGATGATCCGGTCCGGGTCGCTGGACGTGGCCTTCGTGGCCACTGAGAAGCACCTCGGCTCGCTCCGGCACGCCACGATCGGGCAGGAGCCGCTCGTGGTGGTGGCGCCACCGGACCACCCGCTCGCCGGGCTCACCGACATCCCCTGGGAAGCGCTGCAGGACCAGGATTTCGTGGATTTCGGCACGTCCTGGGGCGTGCGTACCCTGAACGACGACGCGTTCAGCAGCCGCGGGCTGCACCGGCGGGTGCGCTGCACGGTGAACGACGTGCACACGCTGCTGGACCTGGTCGGGCGCGGGTTGGGGATCGCCGTGGTGCCGCAGCACGTGGCCTCGAAACCACGGGCCGAGACGCTGGCCATCCGGCCGCTCGCCCAGGCGGACTCGCCGCGCTGGACGGTCTCGGTGCTCAGTTCGGCCTGGGACCAGACCGAGTCGCCCGCGACCTATCTGTTGGACCTACTGCCGGCGGCCCAGCCAGTCTGAACCTGCACAACGCCGACGCACCCGCGCAAGGCGGGTACGCCGGCGAACCTCCTGATCACTCGTTGACGGTGAACCCCTGTGACTGGCCAAACTGCACAATGTCCTCCTGCCAGCCGACCAACCCATCGGCGATGCTGAGATCACCGCCGTAGGCACCGCCCACAGAGTCGTTGAAGATGGTGTTCGCGTACGGCTCGAACGGCAGGTACTGCCATCCGGGAAGAACCGCTTCGTCGGAAGCGACAAAGACGCGATTGACTTCCTGATCCCCGAAGTACTCGCTCTGTGCACTCAACCACGCCTCATCCTCGAGCACAGAGCTCACCACAGGGAACTGGCCCGCCTCGTGGACCCAGATGTCCATGGCCTGCTCGCTCGTCGTCATCCACTCGACGAATCCCGCCGCTGCGAGTTGCTCGTCACTCTCGGAAAGAACGGAGAGTCCCGAACCCCCGAACACGCCGCTGGCTGCCTCGCCGTCGGCGTAGGTGGGCACGGGCGCCACCCGCCACTGTCCGGCGGCTCCCGGTACGTGCGTCTGAAGGGAAGCACCGCCCCAAGCGCCAGTCACCCAGGTGGCGATCGAACCATCCTCGAGTGCACTCAACCACTCTGGAGTCCACATCGACGTCTCGGTGTCGACCAGTCCGTCCTTGAGGAGCCCGTCCCACATCTGTGCCCAGCGCAACGTGCCCTCATCAGCCAGGTCGACCGTGAGGTTGGAACCTTCGTAGGAGAACGGCTGGCCACCGGCCTGCCAGATCATCGCCACTGTTCCGTTCGGGTCACCTGTGTCGGCCGCGATGTACCGGCTCGGATCAGCGTCGTGGATCGCGACCGCAGCTTCGCCGTACTCCTGCCATGTGGATGGAGCCTCCAGCCCAAGCTCTGCGAACACGTCCTCGCGATAGAACATCACAAGAGGACCGGAGTCGGCCGGCAGCCCGTACACGCCGGTCTCGCTCTGCACCTGATCCCAGGCACTCGAGGAGAACTCACTCTCGAGATCGTCCAGACCGAACCGAGTAAGGTCCGAGATCGACTCACCCAGGACGAACTGTGGCATCGCCAAGTACTCCATGTACGTCACGTCAGGAACACCCGACCCGGCTTGCAGGACGTTCTGCAGCCGGGTGTAGAGAACGCCGGGGTCGCCCATATTTTCGACATTGACCGTCACACTGGGGTACTCGGCCATGAATGCCTCGGCCATCGGCTCGGCCTGGGGAGACCAGGACCAGAAGTCGAGCGTGACGTCCTCGGACAGTGCCGCCTGGATCTCCTCGTCGGTGACGGCATCGCTGCCGCCCGTGCTGCCCTCGGAGTCGGGGCTGCAGCCGGCAGCAGCCAGGGCGGCGACCGCGGTCACGCCGGCCGCGACGAGGCTCAACCGCTTCTTCACGTGAGTCATCGTGTGTTCCTCTCGGTGGGGGTGGTCATTGCTTGACGCTTCCTGCTGTCAGACCCGTCTGCCAGAAGCGCTGCAGGAACAGGAAGAGCAGAACGGTGGGGATGATCGTGATGAGCGATCCGGTGATGATGATGTTGTCGATCGGTTCGCCGATGCCGGTAGCGGCCTGGGTGTTCAGCAGGCTCCAGTTGTTCAGGCCAACGGTGAGCGGGAACCAGTCCGACTCGCTCAGCATGATCAGCGGCAAGAAGTAGTTGTTCCAGGTGTTGACGAAGTTGAACAGCAGAACGGGCACGAGCCCTGGCATGAGCAGCCGGAGCGCGATGGAGCGAAAGATCCGCATCTCACGAGCACCGTCGATACGGGCCGCCTCGAGCAGTTCAGCCGGTACGGCGTCGTCGGCGAAGAACCACACCAAGTAGAGCCCGAAGGGTGTCATCAACGAGGGCAGGATGACCGACCAGGGGGTGTTGGTGAGGCCCCACGCGCTGAACATCAAGAACGTCGGCACGGCCAGCGCCGTGGCAGGGATCGCGACGGCGCCCAGCACCACGGCGACCACCCCGCGCCGCCCGGGGAAGCGGAAGCGAGCGAGCCCGTAGCCGGCCACCGCCGCCAGTGCCGTGGCACCAAACGCTCCGGCTGCCACATAGAGCAGGGTGTTGAGTACCCACCGTCCGAACTCGCCACCGTTGTAGGTGAAGGTCTGAACGATGTTGTCCCAGAGGGCGAAGTCACCTGAGAACCACAGGCCGAAAGAGCCGAAGAGCGCGTCGCGGGTCTTGCTGGAGTTCACCACCAACCAGAACAACGGCACGATGGCGTATAGAAGCACCACGCTCATCAGCCCGGTGGCCAGGACGGAACGTCGGTCGCGCAACGGCTGTGTCCGGCGTGCAGCCCGTGGGCCTGCATGCGAGGTGGTGGCGCGGGCGGAGGTCTGCGTGGTCATCGGGTCCCCTCCCGTCGCATGCCGACGGCCTGCACGATGTACGCGACCACCACGGTGACGATGCCGAGCACGATCGCAATTGCTGCGGCGTAGCTCGACTGCTGCCCTGCGAACGCGAGGTTGTACGCGTACATGTTCGGGGTGTAGCCGGAGGCGATCGCGTTCGGGGCCAAAGTCTTGAGCACGTTCGGCTCGTTGAAGAGTTGGAAGGAACCGATCACCGAGAAGACGATGCAGACCACCAGCGAGGGACGCATGGCAGGCAACTTGATCGCACGGATCACCCGGAACGTACCGGCGCCGTCGATCTCGGCGGCCTCGTAGAGGTCCTTGGAGATCAGCTGCAACGCCGAGTAGAGGATCAACATGTTGTAGCCGACGTAGGACCAGACGGCAATGTTGCCGATTGCCACGATCACCCAGGAGGCGGACAACGGGTTCGGCAGGCTCCACCCGAACGCATCGTTGAGGTTGCCGATCAGCCCATATCGGGTGCCGTACATGAAGCCCCACATCAGGGTGGCGACGACCGCCGGAACCGCGTAGGGCAGGAAGATCGTGATCCGGAAGACGGAGGAGAGGTAGAGGCGGGCACTGTCGATCGCGAGAGCGGCGATCGCGGCAAGGACAAGCATCACCGGGACCTGGACGAGCAGGTAGCCGATGACTCGCAGCAGTGCCGTGTGAAAGGTCGGGTCCTGCAGGGCATCGAGGTAGTTCGCCAGGCCGACGAAGGCAGTCCCGCCGATGAGGCGTGTCTGGAACAGGCTGAGGTAGATCGCGTACACGACCGGGGCAGCCATCACGACGACGAAGACCGCCATGAAAGGGCCGACGAAGATCCAGCCGGTCCAGTCCCGGCGACGGCGCCTGGTTCTGGGTGCTCCGGTTGCGGCGCTCACTCCGATCTCCCCGGCGGTGGAGCGCAGCGGCGGGCTGCGGTGATGCGCCGGTGCGAGGATCCTTCCCCGGCAGGCCGGTGTGCCTGGTGCACTCTCATGCCTCTGGCGTTCCCTTCGTGATGTCGATGCCTGCGCCGAGCGCGGCGACGACGTGCCGGCGTGAGTGCCGGGTGGTGTGGTGGGGTGATGGCCGCATCCGGGATGGCGCCCTTGCACCCGATTGACATCCTTTGTTGGCGGTGCAAACATTTCTAGCGCGGCGATGCCCCTGAACGCAACCCCAAGCTGAGATCCGGTCCGACTTTCGAACGAGGAGCGATGACGTCCACCGATCGAATCCGCGTGCTGACCCACGCTGACGAACCGCTGCGGGCGGATGTGGTGATCATCGGCTCCGGTGCCGCCGGCGCCGCGGTCGCCGGTGAGGTGAGCCGTGCAGGCGCCTCCGTCGTGATGATCGAGGCCGGGGGCCTCCCGCACGATCAGCACCTCGGTGCCCACATCCGCAACTCCTACCCTGCCGAGAGCCAGCTGCAGACCGAGTTCGGCCCCCGTATCCTCGCAAATCTGGTGCCCTACCAGCACGACCCCGAACCGCTGCCCGGACTCAGGGGGCAACGATTCACGCACGCCGTTGGCGGCATGCTGACGTTCTGGTCGCACGTCTGCGCCGTTCCCGACGCGGCGACGGAGGCCGAGCCATCGATCCCGCTCGCTGAGCTTGTCGAGCTGTGGGACGAAGCCGCGCGACTGCTGTGGAGCGAGGCAGGCATCGGCGGAGTACGTCACCAGCGCCTCGTCGCCGCGCTGACGGCTGAGATCGGTGATCTGCCGGCCGGCCGCGAGGTGCAAGGGCTACCCATCGGCGCGCGCCGCACCGCTGACGGATCATTGCAGTTCTCGGGTATCGATGCGCTGCTGGACGGCTCTGACCGAGCGGGAGAGATCCAGATCCTCGCCGAGCACCCTGCGCGCCGGATCGACCACACCGGTGGTCGTGCGCACACAGTGCACACCGCCCGGGCGGACGGCTCGAACCCCGTCGCAGTCTCCGGCGACGTAGTGGTCGTAGCTGCAGGGGCCCTCGCCAGTCCAGCGGTGCTGTGGGCCTCGGGCATCCGCCCACCTGCGCTGGGGCGCTATCTCACCGATCACACGATGCTCAGCTCCCGGGTCAAGCTCGCCGAACCGGTCGTAGAAGGCGTCACGGAGACGGACGAGCTGTTCGGCGTATGGATACCGTCGAGCTCCTCGCGGCCGGTCCACACACAAGTCGTTCCCGGCTGGACCACCGGCCTGGCATTCCCAGGAACGCCCGCGTGGCAGACCGCGGACATCGGCCAGTTCATCGGCGTAGACCCCGATCCCGGGAACCGTCTCGTCTTCGACGACGATCACCTCGACCGCTGGGGTCTGCCATCGGTGCAGGCCCAGTTCCGTCTTGGGGAGACCGATCGCGCCCGCACGCACGAGGCATACGCCGATCACGCGCGCGTGGCCGACGCCATCCGCGACCGCACCCACGGCCTCTCCATCTCGCTGGCCGCCCCCGGGGGGAGCCTGCACCTGATGGGGAGCACCCGGATCGGGACGGACGAAACCAGTTCAGCTGACCCGACCGGCCTCATCTGGGGGACCGACAACGTCTACGTGGCGGGCAACGGTGTGCTGAGCACCCGGAATACCAGCAACCCGACCCTGAGCATGGTGGCGCTCGCGCTGCGAACGGCACGCACGATCACCGGGGCGGGCGCATGAGCGCGGCTGCCCTGTGCCAGCACCCCGTGGCCGTGAACCCGCTGCAGTTCCTCGCCAGCCGGGACGGCTGGTTCGATCCATCCCTGGCGCCGCCACGCGAGGAGGTGCTGGAGATCGTGGCCGGTGCCGGCTTCACGGCGGTGCAACCTGACCTCGGAGCCGATGAAGCCGTCTCCAACTACGCCCACACCCTGGGGCAAGCGGGTCTGCGAGCAGGTCCCGGCTATCTCTCGCTCGATCTGTCCGATGATCCTGCGCAGAACCGGGACACCATCGCCCGTGCACGCGTCGACGCGGCCCGCCTGGCCGAGCTCGGATCGCCACTCGCCTTCCTCTCCCTCGGCACCGGTCCCGGCCACCCACGTTTTGATCGTCCAGCACACGGGCACAGCACCGATGGCGATCGCACGGCCCGGGCGCGAGACCTCCTCGTCGCCACCGCCGAGGCAGCAGCGGCCGAAGGACTGGTCACGGCCCTCCACCCGCATGTCGGATCTTGGGTGGAGACCGAATCAGAGATCGACGAGGTGCTCGCTTCCGGAATCGGGTTCGGTCCCGATCTGGGGCATCTCGCGTGGGCCGGGGCTGACGTGTGCGGCGTACTCACACGGCACCGAGCGGCGATCGCCGGGGTGCACGTCAAGGATTACGATCTGGACCTCCTCACCGAAGCGCGCACGAACAACTGGGACTACCGCCGCACCACCGCGGCCGGTGTGTGGCGTGAGCCGGGCACTGGCGACGCCCCGCTGGAGGAGGCCCTGGACGTGCTCCCCTCGCACGTGTGGATCGTCGTCGAGGTCGACTGGTCCGTCCTACCGCCGGTGGAGAGCGTCCGGCGCAGCGCATCGTGGGTGACCTCGGCGCAGCACCACCGCACCACCACGCACGGCCACCGATGACTGATCATCCCCACATCCTGCTCACCGTCAGCGAGGACTGCCCGCCGTGGTTCGGCTGCTACGGCGACCCACTGGCGGCAACCCCGAACCTGGACGCGCTGGCTGCGCGTGGTGTCACCTTCGACCAGGCCTACTCCGCGGCGCCGGTCTGTGCGCCGTCGCGGTTCGCGCTGCTGACCGGGGTTCCCCCGCAGAGCCACGCACCTGCCCACCAGATGCGCGCGAACGCTGCGCTCCCGCCCTGGTTGCATACCTGGCCAGAGCTCCTGCGCAGTCGCGGCTACCACTGCACGAACAACGCCAAGACCGACTACAACTGTGACGTCGATCCGGCTGCTGTGTGGGATGAGAGCTCGCTCACCGCGCACTGGCGCAGCCGGCCCACCGATACCCCCTTCGTCTCGGTCGTCAATCTGGACACCACTCACGAGTCGGCGGTGTTCGCGCGGGACACCGTCACCGTCGAGCCTGACAAAGTCACCGTCCCGCCGGGCCTGCCCGATCTGCCGGAGATCCGTGCTGACATCGCGCAGTACTACGGCCGGATCGCCCGGATGGACGCTGCCGTGGGCGACCTGCTTGCACAACTGGACGAGGACGGCCTCACCGACTCCACGATCGTCATCCACACCTCCGACCACGGCGGAGTCGCCCCACGCTCCAAACGCTACTGCTACGACAGCGGCCTGCATGTGCCACTGATCATCGCCGCTCCGCCGCGGTGGGCTCACCTGCTGGGCGCACCGGGCTCCAGGGTGAGGGTCCCGGTCTCGACGATCAGCATCCCGCCGACCATCCTCACCCTCACCGGAACGGACGTGCCGGAGTTCATGCAGCACCGCCCGCTGACGGTCGGCTCCGTCCCCCAGGAGGGGTTCGCCGTCGGGATGCGCAACCGGATGGACGAGCGCGACGACATGGTGCGCACGATCCGTAGCTCGCGATACCGGTACGTGCGCAACTACCAGCCGTTCCGCCCCAACGGGCGACACCAAGGATTCGCGTGGCATGCCGCCGGCTATCGAGCCTGGGACCGGGCTCATCGCTGCGGCGGGCTCACCGGACCCACGGAGGCGTTCTGGCACCCACGTCCACCGGTGGAGCTCTACGACACCTGGGCCGACCCGGGCCAGCTCGAGAACCTTGCCGGACGTCCCGAGGTCGCCGCCATCGAGCGTGAGCTCGCCGCCCGGCTACGGGAATCCATGCTGAACACCTGGGACAACGGGTTCCTGCACGAGGACTCCCCGCATCAGGGATGGGACGACAGCCGGGTGCCGGGCGCCTATCCACTGCCCCGGCTGCTGGCATTGACCGACCTGATACTCGAGCCGGATCCGATCATCCAGGACCGCCTGGTCACGGCCCTCGTCGACCCCGACGCGACCATCCGCCGGTGGGCGGCGCTGACACTGCACGCACATCGCAGCACGCACCGCCTCACGCAGTCGACAGTGGCGGCTCTGGCGGCGGCGGCTCAGCACGACGACGACCCTCACGTGCGGGTATCGGCCGCCGAAGTGTGGGCGATCGAGACCGGCGACGACGTCCCGTGCGACCTGTTGGTGGCTCACCTCACGCCCGACGTGAGTCCCGCCGTCCGCCTCGGGGCTGTCGAGGCCCTGACTGCCCTCCCCAGCGACGCGGTGGCGCCCCACCGTGACGTCGTGGCGACCGTCGCCGCCGAGCCGGGCCGGCCGCTGCGGACCGCTGCGCGCTACCTGCTGCTGCAACTGGACGGGCACGACGACCCGGACACACGCGTGCTCGACATCGAGCAGACCGACTTCACCCACTCTCTCACCTGACGAGGACGCCCGATGCGCGCGATCATGCTGATGTTCGACAGCCTGAACCGGCACATGTTGAATCCGTACGTGGCCGAGACGATGGTCAAGGCGCCGAACTTCCAGCGGCTGGCGCAGCGGTCGGTGCGGCTGACGAACTTCTACGCCGGGTCGCTACCGTGCATGCCCGCACGTCGGGAGCTGCACACCGGGCGGCACAACTTCCTGCACCGGTCCTGGGGACCACTCGAACCGTTCGACGACTCGATGCCCCAGCTCCTCGACGATGCCGGCGTGCACACACACCTCGCCTCCGACCACCACCACTACTGGGAGGACGGCGGAGCGACCTACCACACCCGCTACAGCACCTGGGAGGGGTTCCGGGGGCAGGAGAATGATCCGTGGCGGGGGGTGGTGGGACCGGCGCAACAGAATCGCCAGAACGTCCTCAACCGACAGGCGATGCCGACCGAGGCCGAACATTCCCAGACCCGCACCGTGGATGCCGGCATCGAGTTCCTCCGGGCGAACGCCGAGGCCGACCGGTGGTTCCTGCAGCTGGAGCTGTTCGACCCGCACGAGCCCTTCTTCGCCCACCAGCACTACCGTGATCGCTACGGCCAGCACACCGACGACGTCGGCTTCGACTGGCCCCCCTACGAGAAGGTCACGGAGGCGGGGGCGCACGTGGCCGAGGCGCGGCGGCACTACGCTGCCCTCGTCTCCATGTGCGACCACTCGCTCGGCCGGGTGCTCGACGCGATGGACACCCACGACCTGTGGGAAGACACGATGCTCATCGTCAACACCGACCACGGGTACCTGCTCGGTGAGCACGGCTGGTGGGCCAAGGCGATGATGCCCTGGTACAACGAGCTGGTCCACCTGCCGTTCTTCCTCTGGGACCCCCGTGTCGGTCGCGCCGGCACGGCATGCGACGCCCTGGCTCAGACCATCGACATTGCACCGACGCTCCTGACGTGGTTCGGCGAGAACCCGCCTCCCGACATGGTGGGCCAGGACCTGGGTGAGGTGCTCGCACAGGACGGGTCGCCGTCGGGATTCACGCACGGGCACGAGGCGGTGCTGTTCGGTAGCCACGGCGGCCACGTGAACGTCACCGATGGTCGCTACGTGTACATGCGGTCCTCCGTCGAGCGTGAGAATCAGCCGCTCGAAGAGTTCACCCTCATGCCCACCCGCATGATGTCGCGCTTCGGCGTGAGCGAGCTCAGCGACTGGGAGCCGGCCGAGCCGTTCTCCTTCACCAAGGGCCTGCGGACGATGCGGGTACCTGCTGCGGCCAGCTGGGTGAGCTCGTGGCAACACGGAACATTGCTCTTCGACCTCGCGACCGATCCGGGCCAGCAGCACCCGCTGTGCGATGAGACTCTCGAGCTGGGCATGGTCAAGCTCTTGCTCGAGCGGCTGCGCCACCACGACGCCCCAGGCAGTCAGTTCGACCGCCTCGGCCTCCCCCGGCACGGCCCACCGGGCCCGGAGCACCTGCTCTGCCGCCGTCATGCCGAGCGGGCCGCGGCGGTTGCCGAGCCGCTGCCGGCCGCTGCCGACCTGCCGGGTCGGCACTGGCTCGCCGCCCCGGTCGAGGCGCTCACGGGAGATCCGGGGGCCCGCGCCATCCTGCGCGAAACGCTTCCGGAGGTGCTGGGGACCGAGCTGGTCCACGCCCGCGCCGGGGTGAGCCTGCTCGACCTGGCCCGGACCGGCACCCTGACACGGGAACGGCTCATCACCGCGGGCCACGCTCTGGCGACCCTGGACTGAGACCGGTCAGGCGGAGGCCCGGGAGATCAGCTGAGCCGAGGCAGGATCGGCGAGCAAGGAGGAGAAGGCGAGCTCCGCCGTCCCGACGGTGAGCTGGTCGGCGCCAAGCTCGGCATCGCGAACCTCCACGCACTCCCGGCTCGCGCGGATCGCCTGCTCGCTGAGCAACGGGGCCGCCCGCACGCGGTGCAAGGTCGAGAGGAATCCGCCGAGCACCACCACGCTGGGGTTGAAGAGGTTGACGACGGAACGCACCGCGATTGCGAGTAGGTCCCGGTCGTGGTCCACCAGCTCGTGCACCGCCGGGTCCTCGGCCCGTAGGAGCTCGGCCTCGAGCCGCTCGACCTGTGCGGGTGCGAGTCCGACGGCGTCGAGGAGGCCGGGTTGGGTGACCTCGGCCTCGAGGCAACCGTGAGCGCCGCAGGGACACTTGGCGCCGTCCGACCGGACGAATAGGTGCCCCAGCTCTCCGGCATAGCCGGCCGAGCCGGTCACCAGGGCACCTCCACTGAGCACTCCGCCTCCGATACCACTGGCTCCACCGATCATGTAGACGAGGTCGTCAACGCCGCGACCCGACCCGAACGCGCACTCGCCGTACATGCCCAGCAAGGCGGCGTTCGCGGCCGACGTGGGCAGACCGGTGACGCGCTCCAGGTCTGCGGCGAGAGGTTCCTCGACCCACCCGAAGTGCGGGGCGTCGCGCACGTGCCCGTCGGAAAGCCGCACCTGACCGGGCACCGCCACGGCCAGGCCGGCAACCACGTACGGCTGCCCGTCCAGCATCCGGTCCACGACATCCGCGCTGCGGCGGACAACCTCGCTGGCGTCTGCCGGTCCGTCGGTCTCGAGACGTACCTGCTCGATGATCCGCCCACCCATCGCGACGAGGCCGATACGGATCGCGTCGACCTCCGGGTTGACCGTGACGGCCACGGTGCCCGGGTATGGCCGGATGATCGGACTGGGGCGACCACGGCCGGAACCGGTCTCGGGACGGGCCTCCACCACGAGGCCAAGATCTGCCAGGTCGCTGAGGCACTCACCCATCGTCGAGCGGTTGAGGCCTGTGCGGCGTGTCAGCTCGGCCCGCGAGAGCGCTCCCGCTCGGTGGACCATTCCGAAGATGGTCGCCAAGTTGCTGTGGCGGAGGCTGTTCGCGGTGCGGCCACCCCCGGACCCGTCGGTGCGCCGCGTCTCGAGCATGGCCATGACTCTATCCGGACCTCACTTCTCGGTCGTCGTGGAACCCGCAAGCGTGCGCTGCAGCTCGTGCAGGAACTGGGCGGCCTCAGCGGCACCGGCCTCTCGGGTCATGGCCATGTCCTCCCACTCCACCGATACTGGTCCGTCGTACCCGATCTCGTTCAGTGCGCGGAGGGCATCGTCCCAGCGGACCTGCCCACGCCCGACGGTCACGAAGTCCCACGCTCGGCGCACGCTCCCCCAGGGCAAGTGCGAACCGAGGATGCCTGAACGGCCGTCGGCGGGCCGAACACGGGTGTCCTTGCAGTCGACATGGTGGATCCGCTCGGCGAAATCCAGCAGGAACGCGACTGTGTCGATGCCCTGCCAGGTCAGGTGACTCGGGTCCCAGTTGAACCCGAAGGCCGGGTGACCGGCGATGGCGTCGACCGCACGATGGCAGGTCCAGTAGTCGAAGGCGATCTCGCCGGGATGTGGTTCGTGCGCGAAGACCACGCCTTCCTGGGCGAACGCATTGAGCACTGGGGTCCACGAGCGTGCGAAATCCTCGAAGCCCGCATCGATCACGTCGTCGTCGACTCCGGGGAAGCCTACGACGAACGGCCAGATGCTGGAGCCGGAGAAGCCGACCACCCGGTCCACTCCGAGGCGGCGCGCCACCCGCGCGGTGCGGATCATCTCCTCCCGAGCACGCTCTCGGATTCCGTCAGCATTGCCGTCACCCCAGATCCGAGCGGCGAGCATCCGTTCGTGCCGGAAGTCGAAGGCTGGGAGTCCGACGGCGTGCCCGGCCGCGTGGTTCGAGACAGCCCAGACGCCGAGGCCATGCTGGTCGAGCAGGCGCCGGATTCCGGCCAGATAGTCGGGGTCTTCCTCCGCGCGCAGGGTGTCGAGATGGGTTCCCCCGCAGTCGATCTCCACGCCGTCGTAGCCCCAGCTCGCTGCCTGGGCGATGACGTCCTCGAGCGGGGTATCGCTCCACTGCCCGGTGAAGAGGGTGATCGGTCGAACGGCGGTCATGTCGTGCTCCTCAGGGTCGGGGACTCGGCCACGTCGGTCCAGCTGCCCTGGTTGGCCGAACGGACGACGGCGTCCACGACCGCCGCCGCACGCGCGCCGTCGTCGAAAGTGGGCAGCTCAGCCGGGCATGCGCCGGTCGTCGCCACATAGGCGTCAGTCACCAGCGCGGTGAACGCATCCTGGTATCCCATCGGGTGTCCGCCGGGAAGGATCGACAGGCGCGCGGACGCGTCTGACAGCGATGGGATGTCCCGGACGATCTCACGCCCGCCGCGGCGATCGGCTGTCCACAGCGACTCCGGTGACTCCTGGTCGAAGGTATGCGAAGCGTCGGCGCCGTAGACCTCCACGGTCAGGCTGTTCTTGCGACCCAGGCTCATCTGTGAAACCTGCAGCGTCCCGATCGCGCCGCTGGTGGTCTCGACGGTGACCGCGGCGACGTCCTCGGTGGTCAGCACGTGACCGGCGGGGCTCTGCGGGAGCACGGTGCGCATCACCGCGTGCACACGGGCGATCCGCTCGGCCGAGGTGAACTCCACCAGGTCCACGAGATGGGAACCGATGTCGGCGAAGGCGCGAGAGGGCCCGGTCTGCCCGGGATCGCTCCACCAGCCGTCCTCGTCGTAGACCAGGCGCCACTCTTGCTGATAGGCGCCACGGAGGCTGACGATGCGTCCCAGCTTCCCGGTCCGAGCCCGAGTGTGTGCTTCGACGGCCATCGGGTGATAGCGGTAGGCGAACGGGACCGCACAGACACGACCCGACAGTGCGGCGAGGTCCGCGAGATCGGCAGCCTCAGCAGGCGTGGTGGCGAGCGGCTTCTCGCAGACCACGTGCTTTCCGGCGGCGAGAGCGGCTCGCACATGCTCGTTGTGCGCCCCGGGCGGGCTGCATATATGGACAACCTCGACGGCATCGTCAGCAAGCAGTGCGTCGAGACGGGGATAAGAGCGCTCGGCGCCGAGCCGTTCCGCAGCAGCGCTGGATCGGGCAGAGGTAGAGGACAGCACGCCGACGAGGCGGGCGCCAGCTGCCCTGATCGCGCGGACGTGAACCGCCGCGATGGCCCCGGCGCCGATCAGCGCGACGGCAGGACGGGGCGCGACACTGGAAGCCATACTCCCATGTTGTCACACTTTGTTGGCGTAGCCAACATAAAGGTTCAAGCGCTGGCGACCTGGGTCCCGTAGCGCTTCGCAGCCCGCTCCTTGGCCTTGGCAGCCTCGACCTCGCGATCCTTCGGCGGGGCTTTCGTGACGAGGTCGGCGAGCAGGTGCTCGGTGGTGTGGGCGATCTCGGCCACCGCCTGGTCGAAGATCTCCTGGTTCGCGGCAGACGGCTTGGTCATCCCGCTCACCTTGCGCACGTACTGCAGCGCGGCGGCACGCACCTCCTCGGAGGTGGCGTGCGGCTCGAAGTTATGCAGGGTTCGAATGTTGCGGCACATGGTGTCGAGAGTGGCACGCCGTTCGCCGTTGCACCACCCCCGACGGCGTCCCGCACCTTCGCGCAGGCACGTCAAGCGACCTTGACATCACGACCGACGTGATGTGAAGTGTCCTTGACAGAAAGGAGGTCGCCATGACCGACAACTCATCATCCACCCCGACCGATCAGCGCAGCCGCTGGGGGCGTTCCCGCTGGGGGAGCCCTCGTCCAGCGGCCTGGTGGCATGCCGCCCCGGTCGGGATCGTGCTCGCCGTGGTCTTCGCGCTCGCCTTCAGCCTCATCGGCTTCGATGCCGAGCAGCGCCGGCTCGCCCTCGGGATCGGCATGCTGTGCTTCGCCGGCCCGAGCCTGGCGCTGGCCTGGGTCCTGGTGGTCGACCGATCGACGATCCGAGGCGCGGTGGATCGCCCGGAGGAATCGGTCGAGAACAACTGGTGGGACAAGGCGACCCAGCACACGCTCTATGACACCTTCGTCCTCGCCGGCGTCGGCGCCGCCGTACTGAGCCTGACCGACTGGGAAGTCACCGGAGCGGTCGCCCTGATGGTCCTCGGAGGACTCATCGCCGCCGACGTCGCCGTGCGGTATGCACTGGCCCGCCGGGCCGGGTGAGGGATGCAGAACTCACTCACGGCACGCCGTCAGGAGAACGGCTGGTCCCAGCAGCATCTCGCGGAACAGCTCGGCGTCTCCCGGCAGACCGTGATCTCCATCGAGAAGGGGCGGTTCGACCCCTCGCTCCCCCTCGCGTTCCGCCTCGCTGAGGTGTTCGAGTGCCGGATCGAGGATCTATTTGAGCCGTGAGCCGCGGACACGTCCCCCGTCCATGTCCGGGTCCGGAGGGCGTGTCCGCGGGTCACTGGCCGAGCATCTCCGCTACCCGGTCACACCCGCCGGCAGGTCGTCATGCCGACCCACTGTCGATCTCCCACGTGGATCGTCGACGGTCCATTCATGCACACCCGACCCCACGTCGAACGGCTCCTTCCCGGGGAGGGCGACCTCCGCCGTCGTGTTGGCCGGGATGGTGGCGTGCACCCGCAGGGTGCCCTCACCGATCTCGGCCCAGCCGGACTCGGCGAGCCCATAGGGGGTCTCCTGCCGGGCCGAGGCATGCTCGATGCCCTCGATCGGAGTCGGCGCGATCCGCAACCTCTTGTAGCCCGGCGCCGCGGGGGCCAGTCCAGCCAGGCCGCGGTGCAACCAGTCGGCGATCGCGCCGAAGGCGTAGTGGTTGAAGGAGGTCATCTCGCCGGGGTTGATGGTGCCGTCGGGGAGCATGGAGTCCCATCGTTCCCAGATCGTGGTGGCGCCCATCGTCACCGCATACAGCCAGGACGGCACCCCCGTCTGTAGCAGCAGTCGGCCTGCAACATCAGCGTGGCCTGTGGAACACAGCGCGTCGGCGATGACCGGGGTGCCGACGAAACCGGTACCGATCACATACCCGTCCCGGCGGACGATCTCGGCCAACCGGTCCCCCATCGCCTGGGTGCTCTCGCCATCCACAAGGCCGTAGGAGATCGCCATGGCGTAAGCAGTCTGGGAGTCGGAGGCAATCCGCCCCGACCCGGTGACGTACTCGTTCACCCACGCCTGCCGGGCGCGCTCGGCATAGTCGCCGTAGTGCGCGGCATCCTCGGAGTATCCCAGGATGGTGGCCGTCTCGGTCAGCACCGTTGCCGAGCGGACCACGTGCGCGCTGGCCACGATGTCCTTGTTCGTCAGCCCCCCATCGGCCCGGTCGGGCGGTGCGGCCGGGTCGAGCCAGTCCCCGAACTGGAAGTCGCCCTCCCAGAGCAGCCGGTCGCCAGCCAGGCCGACCAGCACGTCCACCCACGCCTTCATCGAGGGATACTGATCCTCGAGCACAGCCCGGTCGCCAAAGCGTTCGAAGAGCACCATCGGCACTATGGTGGCCGCATCACCCCACGCCGCCGCTGCCTTCGGTTCATCGATCACGCTGGGTACCACGAACGGGCAGACCCCGCCGCTCCTCGCCTGCTCGATCGCCACGTCCCGCAGCCAGGAGGTGAGGAAGCCGTCCGAGTCGAAGAGGGTGGCCGCCGTCGGGGAGAACACCTGGATGTCGCCGGTCCAGCCGAGGCGCTCGTCGCGCTGGGGGCAGTCGGTAGGCAGCGAAAGGAAGTTCCCCTTCATCCCCCAGACCACATTCTCGTGCAGCCGGTTCACCAGCTCATGCGAGGACTCGAACCACCCGGTGCGACGCATATCGCTACCCACCACCACGGCCGTCAGAGCACGTGGGTCAAGCTCGCCCGGCCAGTTCTCCACCTCGGCATACCGGAACCCGTGGAAGGTGAACTCGGGTTCGAAGACATCCTCCCCTCCGGAGCAGGTGAGCATGTCGGAGGCCTCTGCAGCACGCAGTGGCCGGGTGCCGAGTTCCCCGTGCTCGAGCACTTCCGCGTGCCGCAGGGTAATCGTGTGGCCTTCCGGACCGGTGACCCGAACCCGCAGTCGGCCCACAAGGTTCTGCCCGAAGTCGAGCACCGTCTTACCCGACGGCGTCGTGATCACCTCAGCCACAGAAACCTCGCCCACACGCCGCACCGGTTCGGCCACGTCCGGCTCCGGCACCACGGAGACGTCCGGCGCCACGGCAACGGCCGGCCATTCCGAGTCGTCGAATCCGGGGGCGTCCCAGCCGGGCAGCACGCGCCGGGCATCCACCTGTTCACCGTGGTAGATCGAGCTGGCCGTGACTGGCCCGACGGCGGCACCGCGCCAGCTCCCGTCGGTACCAACGACCTGGGTTGCCCCATCCTCGAAGACCAGGTGCAGCTGCGCCGCAACACGCGGCTGGTCGCCATAGAAGCGGCGTATGTTCCCGTCGAAGCCGTACTCCTCCGTCCACCAGGCGCCGGCACATCGGATCCCGATGGCGTTCGTCCCCTGGCGCACCAGATCCGTCACATCGGTGGCCTCGTACACCAGACGTTCCTGGTAGACCGTCCACCCAGGCTTGAGTACGGCATCGTCCACATCGCGGGAGTTGATGCTCGCCTGATAGGCGCCGCAGGCGCTGGCATACAGGGTGGCTGAACGCAGGGACCCTGTCACCGCGAACTCGGTACGAACCTGGCCCGGGCACGCCATGCCTCTTGGCTCGGCGAGGGCCACGAACGCGGCCTGCCACTCGCCGTCGTCGAGAAACGCGCTTCGCATGACCACGGGCTCGCTCCATGGCGACGTGACGCCGTCAATGCCGGTCACCCGTACCTCGAGCGTGTGCCGGGCGTGCGGAACCAGCGGCTCGAACGGCCAGTCCACGAAGACCGAGTCGGCAGACGTGATAGCTGCTACATGCTCGCCGTCCAGCCGCAATTCTGCGCTGCGCTGGTGCCAATCGGTGACGTCGGATGTCACTTCCCAGCTGATACGCGGGGTCGGGCTATCCGCGAGGGCGTCATCGGTACGACGTTCGACACGGACACGACGGATCTGGATACTCACAAAGATTCCTTCCGGAACTGGTCAGCCCTTGACGGCGCCGGAGGTCATTCCGGCAACGATCTGGCGGTTGAAGAAGATGTACATGATCAGCGGTGGAATGGTGATCAGCAGAATGTCCATGAAGAGCAGGTTCCACTGGTTCGACGACCGACTCTGGAAGTTGTAGAGCGTCAGCTGGACGGTCGCATTGTCGTCCCCGGGCAGGAAGTACAGCGGGTTGGCGAAGTCATTGAAGATCGCGACGGACTGCACGACGATCACCGTGATCGCGATGGGCCTCATCAACGGAATAATCACCGAGAAGAACAATCGGAAGGAGCTCGCCCCATCAATGATTGCTGCCTCATCCAATGACCGTGGGATGGTGCTCACGAACGCCCGGAACAACAGGATCGAGAACGCGAGACCGAAGGTGATCTCGATCAGGATCAGACCCGGCAGAGTGCCGAACAGACCCACGGTCTGCAGCACCCAGACCGTGGGCACAACGGCCGGCGGCACGATCAGACCGGCCAGGACGAAGAAGTTCGCCACCGTGCGAATCGTGGAAGCACGTCGCTGCATGACGAAGCCCACCATCGCGGCAATCACCACCAGCACCGTCACACTCACCACCGTCAAGACCGTGGAGTTCACGAAGGCGCGAGCGACGATGAAGTCGCGTTGGGTGATGACCTCGATCAGGTTATCCAGGAATACCCACTCCGTCGGCCAACTGAACGACAGCTCGGCAGCCCCACGGCGCGTCTTCGCTGCCTGAAGAAGGATGAAGACGAACGGCAGGATGAACACGACGATCGAGACAGCGATGGCAGCGATTCCAGTCACCCAGCGCATGGTGCGTTCGCGTTTCACTGCTCGACCTCCCGCCTGTTCAGCATCAGTGAGATCGGCACCATGATTGCCGTCACCACGAGGAACAACACCACGTTCCCGGCGGTGGACAGGCCGTAGAAGCCGGCCTGGTACTGCTTGTAGATCACCGACCCGATCACGTCCGAGCTGAAGCCCGGCCCGCCACCGGTGGTCGCCCAGATCAGGTCGAACGACCGCAACCCGCCGATCAAGGACAAGATGAGCACGGTGCCGGTGGCGGGTTTGACCAGCGGCAGCGTGATCGACGTGAACACGGCCCACTTGCTCGCCCCATCAACCCGAGCGGCCTCGTAGTACTCACTCGGGATCGCCACCAGACCAGCGATATAGATCAGGCACGCGATACCCAGGCCCTTCCACACATCGATCCCGGCGATCGTCAACAACGCCAGACTCGGGTCCGTCAACCACCCCGGACCAGTGATCCCCAAGGCCTCCAAGGCCCCGTTGACCACACCATCGAAGGGGTCCAGCAGCGCCTTGAACATGATCCCCACACCGATCGTGGAGACCAGCACCGGGAAGAAGATCACCGACCGCAGATAGTTACGACCCACCAGCGCCGAGGTCAGCAGCACCCCCAACGCTAACCCGATCACCACCTTCAACCCCGAGGTCACGAACCCGTAGATCAAGGTGTTGATGAAGCTCTGGTACAGCTGCGGCTCACGGAAGAACTGGATGTAGTTCTCCAACCCGATGAACTCCTGATCGAACAACGTCCAGCGGGTCAGGCTGAAGTAGAACGAGGCGAAGGTCGGGATCGCGAAGAACACCAGGAACAACACCGCCGCAGGCAGGTAGAACCACAGCGGATACGCATGGCGAACAGTGCCCAAGGTGCGGACCTGACGAACCCTGCTGGCCCGCACCTCGGTGGTCTCAGCTGTCACCAGCCCTCGAGGCCCAGCTGCTGAGCCTGGTTCTCCACGTCACGGTCATAGTTCGCCGCAGCCTCCTCGGCGCCACGAATACCGGAACCCACCTCGACCGTGATCTGGGAGAGGTTCGGGCCCTTGATCGGGGAGAGGAACTCCAACGCCGGAGCAGTCCGCCCAGAATCAAAGTACGCCTGCACATCCGCAACCAACGGATCCACATCACCGGGAAGCTCGCACCCGTTCACATACGGACCGGTCGGCGCCCCCTGCGCGGTGAAGATCTCACAGGCCTCCGTGCTGTTCACGAACTCCACGAACGCCTGAGCTGCCTCACGCTCTTCGCCCTCAGTGGTCTGCGGGATATAGACGCCGCTCGGCTGCCAGATCGTGGCCGAGGTGTTCGCCGGGTCATCGGCCGGCAGGGCCATGAATCGAATATCACCGACGGCATCCGGATGGTTGGCCCGAATAGTGTCCATCACTCCGGTCAGAATCGGGTAGTGCACACCCGTGCCCTCGGCGAGCATCCGCGCCCCGTCCTCGTATGTGGCCGAGGGGTAGTTCTCATTGAAGTACCCAGCCTCGTAGGCCTCCTGATGGTGCACGAAGCCAGCCAGGGCTGGCTGCTCCGCGTAGAACTTCTCGTGTGCGGTATACCCCTGCGCCCACTCAGGGTCCGCGGCATTGACGTTCGCGAAGTCAGCGAGCACGAACAGCTGAGCGGTCCACGTGTCCCCATAGGTCTGGATGATCGGGTCATAACCCGCCGCAGCGATCTCCTCATTGTTCGCCATGAAGTCGTCCCACGACTCAGGCACCTCCAGACCGAGCTCATCGTAGATCGCACCGTTATAGGCGATCCCTCCCGCCAGTGACGCCCCGTATGCACCGCCATACAGGCCGTTCTCCGTACTGACGACGGAGGCGAAATCGTCCGTCAGCGAGTCTGCGAACGCAAAATCGCTCATCTCTACGAGATTCTGCTCCGGATTCAGAGCTTGGAACAACGATCCCGAGTTATACATGAAGACGTCTGCCATCTCTCCAGTAGACAAGCGCGTCTTGACGAGATTGTCACCATCAGTGCCGTCGGGCTTGGTGTCCAGGTTGACCACAATTCCGGGATTCTCGGCCTCGAAAGCCTCGATCAGTGCCTCCCCGGTGGCGATGCTCAGGTCACCCGCACTCGTGAGAAACGTGATCTCGACGTTTCCGTCAGTATTACCGCCGCCGGAGCATGCGGCCAGAGCCAGGGCAGCGGCGGCAGTAGCCGCGGCCGTACCGGTCCAGCGTCGAAAGGGAGTGGTGTTCATTTCCTTGCCTCCTTGCAAAGGACGATGTGGGGCGCTTCTCCGCCCCACTGTGTGGAAACTGTTCTCGTTCCTCCGGGCGCACCGCATTGGTGACCCGGTCGATACTTTGGCGATCGGTCTGCTACGACGACATACCACCCCAGGCGACGATCACGTCGCCCGCCTCATACGTACCTACAGGATTTGCGAAGGGCTGTGGGGACATCTGTTCCGCCTCGACGAGACGCATATCAGGTACGGTGGCAAAAAGTTGGCTGATTGCTTCGGTAATCTCCACGCGCGCCAACTGCTGACCCACACATCCGTGGCGCCCATGCCCGAATCCGAGGTGGCCGAAGGCGTCGCGCTTCACGTCAAATCGGTCCGGGTCCTCGAATCTACGCTCGTCACGATTCGCACCGACCGATGAGACGGAGACGGACTGGCCGGCCCTGATCCGTACGCCGTCGAGCTCGACGTCTTCGAGTGCGGTGCGGGGAAAGAGCGTCAGGAACATCGCCCCGTAGCGCATGAACTCCTCGACAGCCCCCTTCATCAGCGCAGGGTCAGTGCGAAGCACGGCACGCTGGTCCGGGTGCGTCAGCAACGCCACCGTCGTGGTGGCGATCATGTATGCGACAGAGTCGCGGCCCGAGGCCATCAAGACCAATGCCAGGCCCTCGATCTCTGACTGACTCAGTTCTCCACGAACGAGGTCACTGAGGACGTCCTCGCCAGGGTGCGAGCGCTTGGCGTCGATCACCTCCCGGATGAAGTCGAACTTCTGCTGAGTGGTCCCGCCTCCGACGAACAGCGTGCTGAAGGTGTCCGCGAACTCGTTCGGTATGCCGAGCACGTGGCAGTGCATCCGAGCAGATATGGGTTCGGCATATGCGGTCGTCACATTGGCCGGCGAGCCGCCCATCAGTAGGCGCTGCAGCTGGTCGCTGACAGTGGAGGCCACGACGTCGCGGATTCCGCGTACCGCACGCACCGAGAACCGGCTGGTGATTGCCCGCCGCAGTCGTGCGTGCTCGCCCCCATCCAACCCCAACAAGCCCGCCTCTCTCATCGATCGCTGTGCCGCGAGATCAGGCGGATCCGCACTCGACTCCGTCTCGAGCGGCATGCGCTGTGGCTGTTGGCTGAATCGCGGGTCCGCGAGCACGGCCTGGGCGAGCTCATGTCTGGTCACTATCAGCCCGTCGTGCCCGTCAGCGTATCGAAGGGGTGTGGCTGCAGCCTCGTCGCGCCAGTCATTGAGTGTGCGGGATGGGCGCAACGGGGTGCCGTCATCGGGCAGCGTTCGTACGCCATGCATGGGGCATCGAGCGGTCGAGCTCATCACAGTCCTTTCCCGGAGCCGACGAGGTCGGGTATCGAGGTGACGTCCTGGGCGGGCGAGTGTGTGAGGGGGTCCGGCAGCCTCAGGCGTGCGGCCCGAAAGGCACGCGCCATGTTCCATCCGATGACACCCGTCGCCGTGTCACCGACGTATGCGACCGCCACGAACCGGTCTCCGTTCATGTCCCCGGCCTCGGGCCGTAGCTCGACGTCGCCAGGGAACGTGCCGAGCACCTGAATTCGGGTTCCGAACAGCTCCGTCCAGTAGAACGGGTGCCCTACCGGGCTCGATGTGCCGGTGGCGATCTGCTCAGCAACGGCGCGGGCATGTTCGATACCCCTGAGTTGGTGTTCGACCCGGATGGGCGCACCCGTGGCCGCATCGGTCCACCGTGCGACGTCACCGACCGCGAACACCCCTGGCGCCGCGCGTCCTGTTGCGTCACAGAGGATGCCGTCATCGAGAGCGAGACCGCTTCCGCGCAACCACTCCACCTCAGGTTCGCAGCCGATGGCTCCCACGACCAGATCGGCGCGCAGCTGACCGTCTGCAAGGTACAGCGTGGTGTGGTCGGATCCCTCGTGGGCGCCAAGCACCTCGCGGGACAGCCTGAGATCGACGCCGTGCTCGCCGAGAAGTTTGTCGACCCGGTGCTCCAGGAGGTTCCCGACTGCGCCAAGCCGTACCGCGTCCCCGCGTCCGAGCAGTGTGACCTCAAGGCCCTGCGAGCGGGCCGCGGCAGCAATCTCACATCCGAGGACTCCCGCTCCCACGATGACCACTCGAGACGCTCGATCGAAGGCTGCCCGGAGAGCGGCGGCGTCGTCCAGTGTGCGCACGGTGTGCGCGCTGGGCACGTGCGGCAACGTTCGCGGACGAGCACCGGTCGCCACGATGAGCGTGCTGTAAGGGACGTCGCGTCCATCGAGGCTGACGGTGCGCGATGCCAGATCGAGCGATTCGGCGCGCATTCCTGGCAGAAACTGCACGTCGAGTGCGTCGAGGCGAACCCGATCGGTGATGGCCGCCTGTTCAGGGGTCCACGTGCCGAGCAGCACCTGCTTGGACAAGGCCGGCCTGTTGTAGGGCAGGTGCTGTTCGGCGCCGATGAGGGTGATCGGCGCCTTCTCTCCACGCTCGCGGAGAGCTTCTGCTGTCGTAAGGCCGGACAGGGATGCTCCGACGATCACGATGTGCGGCGTGCCGGTTCCACTCTTCGTGAGTTGCATGACGTCACATCTCGATGGAGATCGCACGAGCCGGGCAGAGCGCTGCGGCACGCCGGGCGGCAGGCTGGTCGGCGGCCGAGGGCTCGGCCTCGATCAGGTCAACGATGCCATCGTCGTCCTGATCGAAGACCTCGTCGGCCACGAGGGCACACTGCCCGGCTCCGACGCAGGCCGAGCGGTCCACACTGATGTGCATGAGTCGTCTCTCCGGCTGTCTGAGGGAATGCTCGCTGGTTCCGACGCACGAGTGAGGAGTCGATCCCTGCCAGCAACACGTTGTCTCAACCGTAGGAAGGAGGCGCCGATGTGACCATGGCAACATCGGGCAGAATATGGACGATACAAGCAGCTCGGCGATGAGTTCAGTCCAAGACTGATCCGATGTTCAACAATGGATTCGCGCATTTCAGATCGTTCTGTCCGCGAAGGGAGGGTCCAATGCCTGGAGAATCCGCGCCATCGGGCGGACCGGCCATCGTCGGAGCGAACTGGTATCGGTTTGTGGCGGGAGAGCAGATCCGTCACGCGGAGGTGGCGAGTGTCGCCTTCATCTGGCCACTGACCGGCTCGGGTCAGATCACGAGCCGAGGGCAGCGGTTCCACCTGGATTCGACCTGCCTCCTGCGGCTGCCCTGGCGCCACGATGTCGAGTACGTGGCGGACGAACGATCACCGTTCAAGGTCGGCACGGTCCATCTCGTGCCCTGGCATCACGATGAGGTGCCCGTCTCCCAACAGGTGGCGCATCGCCCAGGAGAGCCGCTGTTGTATGCGGACTGGCGTCGCGGTGAGCAGGGCGAGTATCCACAGCTGCTGAGCCGGCTCGATGGTTCTGGCCGTCACATCGTCACCATGGGCTCTTACGCGATAGAACGTTTCCTTGAAGGACCGTTGGACGACGATGCGCTCCGCGCTCTGGGCGTCCTGGTCGCCGAGGCGAGTGTGTACGCCAGTTCCCCGAAGGACACCGGTGTGCCCGCGGTTCTCGAGGTCATGATGGAGCATGTCCGGGCACACCTTGATCGCGCACTGACCGTCGATGACATCGCCAGAGCCGGTGGCTGCAGCACGACCACAGCACAGCGACTGTTCGCGCGGTACACCGGCCAGTCCGTGCTGGCCTGGACGAGGCGACGGCAGATCGACGAGGCTGCCCTTCTGCTTCGCACCACCGGAATGCGCGTGAATGAGGTCGCGAAGCGCGTCGGCTTCGCAGACCCGCTCTACTTCTCCCGGGCGTTTCGGGCAGTGTTCGGCGTGCCGCCGAGTCGATACGCCGCCGCACAGCTCCGGCCATAAGCAACGACACCGCGCAGACACGCCCTCCACCCCAGGTCAGGGGGGAGGGCGTGTCTGGCGATCAGCGCGCGAGTACTGCGTTCACCCGCTCGAACGCTGCCGGCAGCTGCTCGCGTACCTCGCCGGGTACACCGAACAGCATCGTCTCCAACGGCTGACCGTCGGCCCATGCGGTGCCGTGCCGTAGCCGGTCCCCGAGCTCGGCGTCCACGGCGGCCACCTCGGCCAGGAGTGCCTCGTGCGCGCGGCGGTCGTCCACGATCGCCCCGAGGGGTGTGCCCCAGCCGATCGACTCGACCGACGAAACGGTCCGCGGGTCGGCCACCTCCCACTCGTGCGATCCTGACCCCACCTCGAACGGCTCGCGCCCGGGCAGGGTGACCTGCGCCGTCGTGTTCGCGGGGATGGTGGCGTGCACCCGCAGGGTGCCCTCACCCGTTTCGGCCCAACCGGATTCGGCCAGCCCGTACGGGGTTTCCTGGCGAACCGAGGCGTGCTCGATGCCCTCGATCGGTAGCGGGGCGATCGTGATCGCGCGGTATCCCGGTGCCGCCGCAGCGAGACCGGCGAGGCCATGGTGCAGCCAGTCGGCGATCGCGCCGAAGGCGTAGTGGTTGAAGGAGGTCATCTCGCCGGGGTTGATGGTGCCATCGGGGAGCATGGAGTCCCACCGCTCCCAGATCGTGGTCGCCCCCATCGTCACCGCATACAGCCACGACGGCAGCCCGGTCTGCAGCAACAACCGCCCCGCCGCATCGGCATGCCCAGTCACAGACAGTGCGTCGGCGATGATCGGGGTGCCGACGAACCCGGTGCCGATGATGTACCCGTCTCGGCGGACGATCTCGGCGAGGCGGTCCCCCATCGCCTGGGTGGTCTCGGCGTCGACGAGACCGTAGGAGATCGCCATCGCATACGCGGTCTGGGAGTCGGACACGATCCGCCCGGCGCCGGTGACGTACTCGTTCACCCAGGCCTGCCGGGCCCGCTCGGCGTAGTCGCCGTAGTGGGCCGCATCCTCACCATGACCGAGGATCGTGGCTGCCTCAGCCAGCAGGGTGGCCGAACGCACCACGTGCGCACTGGCCACGATGTCCTTGTCCGTGCGCGCGCCGCCCGGCTGGTCCGGGGGTGCGGCCGGGTCGAGCCAGTCGCCGAACTGGAAGTCACCCTCCCAGAGCAGCCGGTCCCCGGCCAGGTCGACGAGCACCTCCATCCAGGCCTTCATCGAGGGATAGTGCTCGGCCAATGCGGCACGATCCCCAAAGCGCTGGAACAGCACCATCGGCACCACCGTGGCCGCGTCACCCCACGCGGTGGCCGGCTTCGGGTCACCAAGGACGTTCGGCACCACGAAGGGGCAGACCCCACCACTCCTCGCCTGTTCGAGGGCGACGTCGCGCAGCCACGAGGTCAGGAAGCCGTCGGAGTCGAACAGGGTCGCTGCGGTGGGGGAGAAGACCTGGATGTCGCCAGTCCAGCCAAGGCGCTCATCCCGCTGGGGGCAGTCGGTGGGGATGGAGACGAAGTTGCCCTTCATTCCCCAGACCACGTTCTCGTGCAGCCGGTTCACCAGCTCGTGCGAGGACTCGAACCACCCGGTGCGGCGCATGTCCGAGCTGATCACCACCGCGGTGAACGCACCCGGGTCGACCTCCCCGGGCCAGTTCTCCACCTCCGCATACCGGAACCCGTGGAAGGTGAACTCCGGTTCGAACACATCCGCCCCGCCAGAACAGGTGAGTGTGTCGGTGGCCTTGGCGTACCGCAACGGGCGAGTCCCTAGCTCACCGTGCTCGAGCACTTCCGCGTGCCGCAGGGTGATCGTGTGGCCCTCCAGACCGGTGACCCGCACCCGCAGTCGTCCCACGAGGTTCTGCCCGAAGTCGAGCACGGTCTTACCCGACGGCGTGGCGATCACCTCAGCCACAGAAACCTCGCCCACACGTCGCACCGGCTCGGCCGGATCAGCCTCCGGCACCACGGAGATATCGCTCACGACGGCGGCCGGCCAGCCGCTGTCGTCAAAGCCGGCCTGGTCCCAGCCCGGCAACGCGCGCCGGGCATCGATCGCCTCACCCTGGTAGAGGCTGCTCGCCGTGATCGGCCCGACGGCGGCCCCTCGCCAGGACTCGTCCGTCACGATCACCTGGGTGGTCCCGTCCGCGAGCTCGAGGTGCAACTGCGCCGCCACCACCGGCTGATCACCATAGATCCGACGGCCGCCTCCGTGGAAGCCGAACTCTTCGGTCCACCAAGCGCCGGCGAACCGGATCCCGATCGCGTTCGTACCTGTGCGCACCAGGCCGGTCACATCAGTGGCCTCGTGCACCAGCCGCTCGTGATAGTCCGTCCACCCCGGCTTCAACACCGCATCATCGACATCCGCGCCATTGATGCTCACCTGATAGACGCCACCACCGGTGGCATACAGGGTCGCCCGGACGACATCCTGCGCAACCTCGACTTCCGTCCGTGCCCGGCCTGGGCAGGCCACACCAGCAGGCTCGGCGAGCCCGATGAACGAGGCCTGCCATTCGCCGTCAGCAAGGAAGGTGCTGCGCACGGTCAGCGGCTCGGACCACTCCGTCCTCACCCCATCGGTAGAGGTGGTGCGCACCTGTAACTCGTGCCGAGCGTGCGGAGCCAGGGGCGGGAATGGCCAGTCCACGAACACTGACTCGCCCGTCTCCAACCGAACCGGGTCACCGCCGTCCAACCGGAGCTCGGCCGCTGCCTGGCGCCACGGTTGGTCGGACTCGACGATCCAGCTCAGCCGCGGCGCCGGCACATCGGCCAATGGTGCGTCATTACGTCGTTCCACCCGAACCCGGGTGACACGGGCGTTCATCTGAGAATTCCCCATTTCCTTGCTGATCAGCCCTTCACAGCACCGGCAGTCATACCGGCGACAATCTGGCGGTTGAAGAAGATATACATCACCAGTGGCGGAATCGTGATGAGCAGGATATCCATGAACAACAGGTTCCACTGGTTATTGCTCTGACTCTGGAAGTTGTACAACGTCAGCTGCACGGTCGCATTGTCATCACCGGGCAGGAAGTACAACGGATTCGCGAAATCGTTGAAGATCTGCACCGCCTGCACCACGATCACCGTGACCACCGTGGGCTTCATCAACGGCAGGATCACCCCGAAGAAGATCCGGAACGGACTCGCCCCATCAATGATCGCCGCCTCATCCAATGACCGTGGAATCGTGGACACGAACGCCCGGAACAACAGGATCGAGAACGCGAGACCGAAGGTGATCTCGATCAGGATCAACCCCGGCAGCGTGCCGAACAGACCCACCGTCTGCAGCACCCACACCGTGGGCACCACCGCGGGCGGCACGATCAGACCAGCCAGGACGAAGAAGTTCGCCACCGTGCGAATCTTCGACGCACGCCGCTGCATCACATACCCGACCATCGCCGCGATGATCACCAAGAACGTCACACTCACCACGGTCAGCACGGTCGAGTTCACGAACGCTCGAGCCACGATGAAATCACGCTGAGTGATGACCTCGATGAAGTTCTCCACGAAGGCCAGCTGGCTCGGCCAGGTGAACGATAGTTCCGACGCTTCCTGCCGCGTCTTCATCGCCTGAATCACGATGAACGCAAACGGCAGAATAAAGATCACGATCGACGCCACCACGGCCCCGATCCCGATCACCCACCGCATGACCCGTTCGCGCCTCATTGTTCCACCTCCCGGCGGTTCAACATCAAAGAAATCGGGACCATGATCGCGGTCACCACGAGGAACAGCACCACGTTGCCGGCGGTGGAGAGGCCGTAGAAGCCGGCCTGGTACTGCTTGTAGATGACCGACCCGATCACGTCCGAGCTGAAGCCGGGTCCGCCACCGGTGGTGGCCCAGATCAGGTCGAAGGACCGCAGCCCGCCAATGAGGGAGAGGATGATGACCGTCCCGGTCGCGGGTTTGACCAGGGGCAACGTAATGCTCTTGAACACCGCCCACTTGCTCGCCCCATCAACCCGGGCGGCCTCGTAGTACTCACTCGGGATCGCCACCAGCCCGGCGATATAGATCAGGCACGCGATCCCGAGCCCCTTCCAGACATCGATCCCGGCGATCGTCAACAGCGCGAGGTTCGGGTCGGTCAGCCATCCCGGACCGGTGATCCCGAGCACCTCCAAGGCGCCGTTGACCACACCATCGAAGGGGTCCAGCAGTGCTTTGAACATGATCCCCACACCGATCGTGGAGACCAGCACCGGGAAGAAGATCACCGACCGCAGATAGTTACGACCCACCAGCGCCGAGGTCAGCAGCACCCCCAACGCTAACCCGATCACGACCTTCAGCCCCGAGGTGACGAACCCGTAGATCAAGGTGTTGATGAAGCTCTGGTACAGCTGCGGCTCACGGAAGAACTGGATGTAGTTCTCAAGCCCGATGAACTCCTGGTCGAACAACGTCCAGCGGGTGAGGCTGAAGTAGAACGAGGCGAAGGTCGGTATTGCGAAGAACACCAGGAACAACACCGCCGCAGGCAGGTAGAACCACAGCGGATACGCATGACGAGCAACACCCAAGGTGCGGGCCTGACGAACCCTGCTGGCCCGCACCTCGGTGGCCTCAGCTGTCACCAGCCCTCGAGACCCAACTGACGCGCCTGGTTCTCCACGTCACGGTCATAGTTCGCCGCAGCCTCCTCAGCATCCCGGATGCCGGAACCGACCTCGACGGTGATGTTCTCCAGGTTCGGGCCCTTGATCGGGGAGAGGAACTCCAACGCCGGCGCCGTGTTCCCCGCATCAAAGTACGACTGCACGTCCTGCACCAACGGCGGCACATCCGCCGGCAGTTCGCAACCATTCACATACGGACCCGTGGGGTTGACCGCCTCGATGAAGACCGAGCACGCGTCGGGTCCGGTCACGAAGTCGACGAATGCGAGCGCGGCGTCGCGTTCGGCACCTTCGACACTGTTCGGGACGTACAGACCGTCCGGCTGCCAGATCGTGGCCGAGGTGTTCGCCGGGTCATCGGCCGGGATTGCCATGAAGCGCATGTCCTCAACGGCGTCCGGGTGGTTGAACCGGATCGAGCTGAGGATCGTGGTGAGGATCGGGTAGTGCACGCCAGTTCCCTCGGCGAGCATCGCGCCACCGTCCTCGAAGGTCGCTGACGGATAGTTCTCGTTGAAGTAGCCGGACTCGTAGGCCTCCTGATGGTGGCGGAATCCCGCGAGCGCCGGCTCGTCGGCGTAGAAGCGCTCGTGCGCCGTGTACTGCTCCGCCCACTCCGGATCCGCCGCATGCACGTTCGCGTAGTCACCCAGCACGAAGAGCTGGCTGGTCCAGGTGTCCCCATAGGTCTGGACGATCGGGTCATAACCCGCCGCAGCGATCTCCTCATTGTTCGCCATGAAGTCGTCCCACGACTCAGGGACCTCCAGACCGAGCTCATCGTAGATCGCACCGTTGTAAACGATGCCGCCGGCGAACGAGCTTCCGTAGGATCCGCCGTAGATCCCGTTCTCAGTACTCACCACGCTCGTGAAGTCGTCGGTCAGGTTCTCCACCCAGGGTCGATCACTCAGGTCCAGCAGGTTCTGGTCGGGGTTCAGCGCCTGGAACAGCGATCCCGAGTTGTAGTTGAACACCTCGGCCATCTCGCCCGTGGCCAGCCGGGTCTTGATGAGGTTGTCACCCTCGGTGCCTCCAGGCCGACCGTCCAAGTTGACGGTGATGTCCGGGTTCTCGGCTTCGAACGCCTCGATCAGCGCTTCTGCGAGTGCGGTGTTGTCCTCGTCTGACGTGGACAAGAACGTGATCTCGACACTGCCGTCGTCACTGCCACCACCGGAGCATGCGGACAGTACGAGCGCTGCGGCGGCGACCGATGCGGCTCCCACACCGAGACGACGACGTCGGAAAGAGCTGGGGTTCATCACTTTGCCTCCTCGCAAAGACGGAGCGACAGCACGTTCTGCTCGCTCACTGAATCCTTTCACGATCGACGATAAGTGGTCTGCCGACTCTTCGTCAACCGGTCTACACTTTTGGTACTAACCTGTGATCTATGGTCAGCGATCCGGACGCCGTCGACAGAGATGGGGAGTCCGTGCTGCGCGACGCCGTGCCCTCACCCAACTCTGGCCCTGCGCGTGGGACAGTTCGGAACGCCACGATCCAGGACGTGGCAGACGCAGCAGGGGTCTCCAAGGCCGCCGTCTCCAAGGTCATCCGCAACGCCTACGGCGTGAGTCCGAAGATGCGGACCCGCGTGGAGGCGGCGATCGCGCGCCTGGACTACCGGCCCCGCATCGCCGCCCGGGCGATGCGCGGCACCTCGTACACGCTCGGAATTGAGATCGCCCAGGTGAGCAACGAGTTCCTCACCATGATCGTCCAAGGCGCCCTCGATGCTCTGGCTCCGACTCCCTATCAGTTGGTCGTGGCCCCCATCCGGAGACCGAGCGAGGCCGGCGCAGCATTGCAAAGCCTCGCCGATCGTCAGGTCGACGGGATCATGGCCATCTCGCCGATGGTCGGCGAGTCGTGGCTGGAGGACCTGAGCGACCGGATTCCCGTCGTCATCATCGGCCGCCACGACGTCTCCACGCACTACGACACGGTCACCGGGGCGGACCGTTCCGGCACGGATCAGGTCATGACGCATCTCTTCGACCTCGGGCACCGTCGCATCACACACCTGACGACGGAGGCCATCCACCACGAGACCATCATCAACGACCCCACGAACTGGCACCGGTCGGATCTGGAGCCACACTCCATCCGGCGCGCGGTCTACATCGACCACATGCGCCGTCGGGGACTGGATCCACAGGTGACGTATACAGGCGGTGACGAGCTCGAGGCCCAGACGGTGACCGCGGAACTGCTCACGACGAATGACCCGCCGACCGCCATCTTTGCCGGAAATGACACGCTGGCCATGGGCAGCCTCCGCGCGATCGCAGCAGCGGGACTCGGTCCCGAGGATGTCTCCGTCGTCGGCTACGACGACATCACGATGGCCAGTCATCCGATGGTCTCGCTCACCAGCGTGGACCAGTCCGGGTCGCAGATCGGGAGCGAAGCGGTCCGGCTCCTTCTGGAACGGATCGGGGGACGCACCGAATCGGTACAGGTGGAAGAAGATGTGCACCTGAGGGTGCGGAGGTCGACAGCGTCGCCTCGACAGCCGTAGCACCGGCGGAAATAGGCGGGTGTTTGGCGCGCCTGGTGTGGTGCAATGGTGCGCGGAGCGCCGATGCGGCCGAATCAGGAGGAGCCGATGCCGACGATCCGCGACGTCGCACGGCTCGCGGGCGTGTCGATGATGACGGTCTCCCGCGTCGTCAACCAGCGCCCTCAGGTCAGCCCCGGCACGCGTGAGCGTGTGTTGGCAGCGATGGCCGAGCTGGACTATCAGGTCGATCTGACCGCGCAGCAGTTACGCTCGGGCTCGAGCGGCACGGTCGCGCTGATCGTGCCGCGACTGGACCACGCCTACTTCGGTCAGCTCGGCGCGATAGCGGCAGACGCCGTCATCGATCGTGGTCGTCACCTCGTGGTGGAGCAGAGTAGCGCCAGCCAGGAGGGGGAACTCGCCGCCTTGTCGCTGGCGCGGCTACATCAGTACGACGGCGCCATCCTCAGCGTGGTGGGGCTGGGCAACGCGGAGGTCAACCGGATCCGCGACTCGCTCCCTGTGGTGTTGCTCGGAGAGAAGGAGGTCCCGGCGCGCTTCGACCACGTCATGATGGGCAACGTCTCCGGCGCCCGCCTTGCGACGGAGCATCTCCTCGACCGGGGCGCACGGCACGTGATGATCGTCGGCGGCCGGCACGGTGAGCCCACCGACGGAATGCAGTCCGCACGCACTGCCGGCTGGGTGGAGGCACACCAATCACGCGGTGTGGAGGTCGATCCGCGATTGCTCCTGGAACTGGAGTTCATCGATACCGGGGTCACGCGCCGCACGGTGGCACGCGCGGTCGAACAGGATCCGACGATCGACGCGATGTTCTGCGTGACCGATGAGGTGGCCATCGGTGCACTCGCCGGATTGGCCGATGCGGGCCGTCGCGTACCCGAGGATGTCCGCGTGGTCGGCTTCGACAACCTCCGCCTAGGGGCGCACATCGGTCCGGGTCTGACCACGATCGACCCCGGGAACGAGTGGATCATCACCGAGGCCATCCGTCTGCTGGAGGCCCGGATGAGCCCTTCGCCCCCGACGGCGGCCGAGCACCTGATCGCGCCCGTTCAGTTGGTGGAGCGCGGGTCCTCCCGCTGAACACCGCGAGGTCAGCCGGTCTGCACCTCGTACACCACACGCGCGAACTGCCCGACGGCCGCGGCCGATTTCAGGCGCAGACGATCGGATTCGATCCGGCGTGGCAGCAGCGGCGCTCCACCGGGCAGTGCCACCGGTGCGACGGACAGTGCGATCTCGTCGAGTGCACCGATGTCGAGGAACTGGCCGGCGAGGTCGCCTCCGCCGACCACCCAGATGTCCCCGTCGCCCGCTGCCTCCCGGATCGCAGGGAGTGCGTCGGCGACGGAGCCAGAGACGAACCGTACGTCGGCGCCCTCGGGCACGGGCAGATCGCGGGTGGTGAACACGAAGGCGGGTCGGTCTTCGTGGAACTCCCTCCACTTCTCCGGGTGGGCGAGGATGTCCTCGTGTTCGAGGAGCCACTCGTACGTGGTCGAGCCTTCGACCAGCACGCGCGCGCCGCTGGGGAACAGGCCCTCGTCTGGGTGTTCACCCCCGTCGACGGCGAAGAGCCACGCCAGGGAGTTCTGCTCGTCAGCGATGAATCCGTTGATGGTGGTCGCGGTGTCAAAGAGGATGCGTCCCATGGGCAGTCACCCTAGGACCGGCCACCGACATCGGTTCACCACCCGTTGTGGCGCGGCCACTGCGAGACGACGTCGGTGCTCCCACCATGATGAACGAGGTACCGGCTGTGCTGGGCAGCGGTGGCGCACGCATGGTTCGGCAGGATGCGCAGGCGGGTCCCGATCGGCAGATGGGGCAGCCTTCGGGAGCTCCCTGGTCGGATCGAGAGGACGCCGTGCTCCTGGCTGGCTCCGACCATCAGCAGGTCGGGGATCAGCACTCCGTCGATGTCAGCAACGAGCCCGTACCCCTGGTCGACCGCCTGCTGCGCGGTGCCGCGGTCGCGGGAGGTGGCCATCCATCCGCCATCGGTGAAGATCCCCTCGTTGCCGTGATGCCCGATCACGGTCACCACCACTGAAAGTGCAAGGTCGGCCACCCGGCACACCCCGATCCCGGCCATGACCAGGTCGAAGAACACGAAGTTGCCGGCCCGAACCTCCGTGACGCCGGTCAGCTCAGCGGTGGCGTGCGCCGTCGGGGTCGATCCCACGCTCACCACCGGGCACGCGAAGTCCGCCTGACGCAACCGGTCGGCGGCGTCGAGGACCGTGACCCGCTCCACGCCGGCCGCGGCCCGCTGATCATCCGCTGTGGTGGCGAAGTAGGATTCGCCGGCGTGATCGAGCACGCCACGGAGGCAGCCGGCATCAGCGAGCCGTCGTCCGATCGGGATCAGGTCAGCACTGTCCGGGCGGATCCCGCCACGGTGCCCGTCGCAGTCGATCTCGATCAGTGCAGGAATCGTGACCCCATGAGTACGGCAGTGCTGCACGAGTGCGTCCGCCTGGGTGATGCTGTCCAGCAACATGGTGAGATCCACGCCGCGCTCAACAAGTGCCTGTGCCCGCGGCAGCTTGTGCGGGTCCAGACCCACCGCATACAGGATGTCGGTCCAGCCGGCATCGGCGAAGTACTCCGCCTCCGCGAGGGTCGAGACGGTGATCGGACCGGTGCCGCCACCGAACGCCCTGGCCGCGACGTCCACCGACTTCGCCGTCTTCACGTGCAGGCGCAGCGGAGTGCCAAGCAGGTCGAGGTGCTGGCGTAGTCGCGCGATGTTCGCATCCACCCGGTCGACGTCGAGCGCGAGGAAGGGCGTGTCCGGGGCCTGCAGGGTCGTCATGGTGGTGTCCTCCGTGAGTCCAGGTCCTCATCGACGAGCTCTGGTGCCGTCGCAGCATCCGGCGCCTCCCTGATGGTGCGCAGGTCGTTGTAGAGCCCGGCACG
Organism: Ruania alba; assembly: GCF_900105765.1. Classification (NCBI taxonomy): domain Bacteria; kingdom Bacillati; phylum Actinomycetota; class Actinomycetes; order Micrococcales; family Ruaniaceae; genus Ruania; species Ruania alba. The sequence goes on along the minus strand of NZ_FNTX01000002.1, from coordinate 805,270 downwards.
CGAGACCCCCAATCGGGCCGCGACCGTACCCGGAGCGCCACGCAACTCGAACACGCCGGCGTCTCGAAGGTCGTGGATCGCCATCAGCCGCCGTGCCCGGTCGAATCCCTTCGCCGGCAGACCTACTGCCCGCTCGTGCTGCGCGACGATCCTGTCGGTGCTCGCGGCGAGGTCGGGGGTGAACGCCGTCACCGGGGGGTCACCGGTTGCACCCGGCTCGGCCGCCCCGATCAGATCGCCGACGGCGTCCCTCACCCGCGCGAGTGCTGTCACGTCCACGTTGATGCACAGGGCACCGAGGAGCGTTCCGTCGTCGTCACGCAGGGGGATGGTGGTGCTCTTCAGCACCGTGCCGTCCGGAGTACGGGTGAGGTAGTTCTCCTCCGTGCGCGCGGCGTCGCCCGCTGCGAGCACCCGCCGTCCGATGTCGCTCATCGGGTCGCCGATGCGCCGGCCCGTCACGTTGCCGGCGACGGCGATCACCGAACGCTCCGGACTCCGGTAGTCGTGCAGCACCACCTCGCACGATCGACCGAACGTGGCGGCGATCCCGGGCACCATCGCGCGCGCCGTCTCGAAGACTCGATCAGCCGTACTCACGATCGCGATCGTAGACGAATCGCCCAAATCTGTACATAGTGTCTATATTCTGTTTCTGGAGTGCCCTCAGCCCCAGTCGAAGGTCAGCACGACCGTCCGCGTGGTCGGCTCGTAGAACGTCAGAATTGCGTCAGCCCCGTGATGCCGCCACGGGTACCCCGCAGTGGCGGCCACGGAGGTGGACGGCCGGCCGTCGGCGAGACGCAACACCGGCACAGTCGTGTCGGGACTGTCCAGCTGGAGGCCTGGCGGGGGCGGGCATTGGGTCCAGTTGCCGTAGCCGGGTTCCCCGCCCAGCTGGTCCACCAGCGCGAGGTCGGTGCCTCATCCATGCCGTTGTCGGCTCGGATCGTCCTCGTCACCCCACACCAGCGAGCCGAGACGCTGATACCTGGCTTTCGTGCCCTGATACTGCCGTGTGGCCTCGGCATAGAGATTGCGAAGCCTCGGACGGACGCGTCCGCTCCACGCGGGGTCGATCGCGCTCAGGTCGATGGAGACCAGGGGGTGCAGCACGCGGCCGAGCCAGCGCTGGTCGGCAGCAAAGACATCCTCGGGATCGGGCAGGAGGGTGATCCGCTCATCCTTGCGTTCGATGCGTTCGCCCGCCTCGGGCTCTCGATGCTGCTCATCGCCATGCCGGCGGTGCACGTCCGGACCAGGATCCGCCGCACGCTCAGCCGACACTCCCCAGGCCTATTCAAAGGTGACACTCGGACCGCGCAGCTCGTGTTCGGCCCGAGTCAGTGCGGCGCGAGGAGCGTCCTCATCATTCACCGCGATCTCGGCCACCGTGGCTCGGTCATCGAGGCGCCGCACGACGACGTGCCCAATCGGACCACTCGCGTCCCACGACGGAACAAATGCCGTCTCATACAGCGAGTCAGCCGCAACCTCACCCATGGCTCAGAAGCCTACGGGGAGGGTACGTGTCGATTCTGGTGAATCTCTGTGGAGCCAACGGGACTCGAACCCGTAACCCCCTGCTTGCAAAGCAGGTGCGCTACCAATTGCGCCATGGCCCCTCGGGGGTACTGCTCAGGATACTGCTCGCCACGACGAGACGGCGCTCAGTCGAGCGGGTCGGTGACCTCGGCCCACGCGTTGCGCACAGCCCGCTCTTCCGCGACCTTGCGCCACGCGAGGAATCCACCGGCGGCCACGACCAGGAGAATGAGTGCCTTTTTCACGGTGACTCCCTCCTGGCATACGACGTGGGCCTAGCTGGACTCGAACCAGCGACCTCTTCCTTATCAGGGAAGCGCTCTAACCGTCTGAGCTATAGGCCCGTTGCCCCGCGATTGACCGCCGGGGCGCCCCCAGAGACTACCCCAGCGCGCCCGCCGCTTCCAAAACGAATCGACGTGGAACAGATCACGTCTGCGCCGGCGCGCTGAGCACGGTCAGTCGTCGGTGAGGGTCAGATGCAGCCCGCCCACCATGGCCGCCACCAGGTTGTACACGAAGGCCCCGAGCGTGGCGAGCGCAGTCAGTAGCACCACGTCCACGATCGCGATCACGGTCGCCACCGAGAGCACCCGGGAGAACTCGAGGTATTCGAGCAGCTCGCCGAACTGGGCCATCGCGCCCACCTCTTCGATGAGTCCCTGCATCTGGGCGAACACGCCCATCGAGTTGAGGACGCCCCACACCACGGCGGTGGCCACCACGATCCCGATCCCGACCGCGATCGAGAGCAGGAATGCCAGCTTCATCACCGACCAGGGGTCGACCCGGGAGACTGCCAGGCGCACCCGCCGTGGTCCGGTGTCGTTCTTCTCGTTCACCGGCGTCCCCGGGGACGGCTTGGCTCCACTGTTCCCGCCACCATTCCCTGCACCCGCACCTGCTCCGCCGGGAGCCGTGCTGCTCGCTCGCTGCTGTGCCGGCTGCTGCTGTGCGGGCTGCTGAGTCGTCGGCGTATCGGGACTGGTGGACGGCGGCACGGAGGCCGGGCGGTCCGTCGGACTGAAAGACCTGGTCGAGGTGCGGACAGGCGGAGTACCCGTCTTCGGCGTCTGCTCGCTCATCAGCTCTCTTCCTGCCCTTCACCGGTTCGACCTGACGGTACGCCATCGTTCCCGTCACCGGTACTCTCACCGGGCTCGGTCACCGAAGCTCCACCATCAGACGACACACCATCCACAGGTGCATCGCCCGGGGCGTCTGCTTCGATCTCCTCGACCTCAGCCTCGACCGCCGCCTCCACATTGCGCGCGATCGCGATAATCCGGTCACCGGGGTCCGGCTTGGCGAAGGTGACGCCCTGGGTGTTCCGACCGGTGAGGTTCACCTCGGAGACCGCGGTGCGCACGATCTTGCCCTTCTCCATGATGACCAGCACCTGATCGTCAGAGCCGGTGATCAGGGCGCCGACGAGGTCGCCACGTGCCTCGACCAGGTTGGCCACCTTGATACCAAGACCGCCACGTCCCTGCACGCGGTACTCACTGACCCGGGTCCGCTTGCCGAAGCCACCTTCGGTCACCACGAACAGGTCCGAGTCCTCCCGGACCACGTCGAGGGAGAGGAGCGAATCGTCGTCACGGAACTTCATCCCGGTCACCCCGGAGGTGGCCCGCCCCATCGGGCGCAGCGCCTCGTCGGTGGCCGTGAACCGCAACGACTGACCCTTGTGGGACACCAGCAGCAGGTCATCGTCGGAGTTCACCAGCCGGGCCGCCACGACCTCGTCGACTGCACCCTCGTCGTTCTCGCGCAGGTTGATCGCGATCACGCCGCCGGTGCGGGAGGAGTCGTACTCGCTCAGCCGGGTCTTCTTCACCAGGCCGCTCTTGGTGGCGAGCACCAGATACTCGGCCTGGTCGTAGTCGCGCAGGTCCAGTACCTGGGCGATCTGCTCACCAGGCTGGAACGCCAGCAGGTTCGCCACGTGCTGGCCCTTGGCGTCGCGGCCGCCCTCGGGCAGCTCGTACGCCTTCGCCCGGTACACGCGGCCCAGGTTGGTGAAGAACAGCAACCAGTGGTGCGTGGTGGTCACGTAGAAGTGGTCCACCACGTCGTCGCCGCGCAGCTGCGCCCCGCGCACCCCCTTGCCGCCGCGATGTTGGGCACGGTAGTTGTCGGTGCGGGTGCGCTTGGCGTACCCACCACGGGTGATGGTCACCACCACGTCCTCTTCCGGGATGAGGTCCTCGATGGACATCTCCCCGTCGAACGGCAGGATCGTGGAGCGGCGCTCGTCGCCGTACTTGTCCACGATCTCGCTGAGCTCACTGCCGACGATCCGGCGTTGCCGCGGAGGGGATCCCAGAATGTCCTTGTAGTCGGCGATCTCGGCTTCCAACGCCTTGAACTGGTCGAGGATCTTCTGCCGCTCCAGCGCGGCCAGACGCCGCAGCTGCATCTCCAGGATGGCGTTCGCCTGGATCTCGTCGATGTCGAGCAGCTCGCGCAGACCCGTCCGTGCCTCGTCGACCGTGGGCGAGCGCCGGATCAGCGCGATCACCTCGTCCAGAGCGTCGAGTGCCTTGATGAGCCCTCGCAGGATGTGGATCCGGTCCTCGGCCTGCTTGAGCAGGAACTCGGTCCGCCGCACGATCACGTTGATCTGGTGGGCGACCCAGTGCCGGATGAACGCATCCAGGCTGAGGGTACGAGGCACGCCGTCCACCAGCGCGAGCATGTTCGCGCCGAAGTTGTCCTGCAGCTGGGTGTGCTTGTAGAGGTTGTTCAGCACCACCTTCGCCACGGCGTCCCGCTTGAGCACGATCACCAGGCGCTGGCCCGCGCGGCCCGAGGTCTCGTCCCGGATGTCCGCGATTCCTTGCATCCGGCCATCGCGCACCAGATCGGCGATCTTGGCAGCAAGATTGTCCGGGTTGACCTGATACGGCAGCTCGGTCACCACGAGGCAGGTGCGACCCTGAAGCTCCTCGACCTCCACCACGGCGCGCATCGTGATCGACCCGCGACCGGTGCGGTAGGCGTCCTCGATGCCACGCAGGCCGAGCACCTGGGCTCCGGTCGGGAAGTCCGGCCCCTTGATGCGTTGCAGGAGTGCGGCGAGCAGCTCCTCGGGCGTTGCCTCCGGGTTCTCCAACAGCCAGTGCACGCCGTCGGCGACCTCCCGCAGATTGTGCGGGGGAATGTTCGTGGCCATCCCGACGGCGATCCCCGAGCTGCCGTTGACGAGCAGGTTCGGGAACCGGGACGGCAGGACGAGGGGTTCCTTGGTCTTCCCGTCATAGTTGTCACCGAAATCGACGGTGTTCTTGTCGATGTCGCGCACCATCTCGAGCGCGAGCGGGGCCATCTTGCACTCGGTGTACCGAGGAGCGGCCGCGGCATCGTTCCCGGCGGATCCGAAGTTCCCCTGACCGGCCACGAGCGGATACCGCATCGCCCACGGCTGCACGAGTCGCACCATGGCGTCATAGATGGCGCTGTCCCCGTGCGGGTGGAACTGACCCATCACATCGCCCACCACGCGTGAGCACTTGGAGAACGAGGAGTCGGGACGGTATCCGCCGTCGAACATCGCGTACAGGATGCGCCGGTGCACCGGCTTGAGACCGTCCTGGACGCTGGGCAGCGCGCGGCCCACGATCACGCTCATCGCATAGTCGAGATAGGAGCGCTGCATCTCCAGCTGCAGGTCCACCTGCTCGATGCGGTCGGTCAGCACGGGGTCCGCGGCGTCGTCGGACATAGGGGTGAGGTCGTCGGTCACGAAAGTTCCTTACTCAGACGTCGAGGAAACGCACGTCGTGGGCGTTGCGCTGGATGAACGAGCGGCGCGACTCGACGTCCTCGCCCATGAGAATCGAGAAGATCTCGTCCGCGGCCGCGGCTTCTCCGATAGTCACCTGGCGCAGGGTGCGGGTGTCCGGATCCATGGTGGTCTCCCACAGCTCCTTGTAGTCCATCTCGCCCAGACCCTTGTACCGCTGGATCCCGGTCTCCTTGGGGAGGCGGCGGTTCTTCGCCAATCCTTCGGCCAGCATCGCGTCGCGCTCCTTGTCGGTGAACACGTACTGGTGCGGAGCGTTGGTCCACTTGAGCCGATACAGCGGTGGCTGTGCGAGGTACACGTAGCCGCCTTCGATCAGCGGACGCATGTACCGGAACAGCAGGGTCAGCAGCAGGGTGCAGATGTGCTGGCCGTCCACATCGGCATCGGCCATCAGTACGATCTTGTGGTAGCGCAGCTTCGAGGCGTCGAAGTCCTCACCGATCCCGGTGCCGAACGCCGTGATCAGTGCCTGCACCTCCTGGTTCGCGAGCGCCTTGTCCACCCGTGCCTTCTGCACGTTCAGGATCTTCCCGCGGATCGGCAGGATCGCCTGGGTCTCCGGGTTGCGGCCCTGGACGGCTGAACCGCCGGCAGAGTCACCCTCGACGATGAATACCTCGGACCTGGAGGCGTCCCGGCTGGAGCAGTCCTTCAGCTTGCCGGGCAACCCGCCACCTTCGAGCAGGCCCTTGCGCCGGGTGGCCTCGCGCGCCTTGCGGGCGGCGAGCCGGGCCGCGGAGGCCTGGATGGCCTTGCGGATGATGTCTCGCGCCTCGTTCGGGTTCCGCTCGAGCCAGTCCCCGAACCGATCGAAGACGACCTTCTGGGTGAACGTGCGGGCTTCGGTGTTGCCGAGCTTGGTCTTGGTCTGACCCTCGAACTGGGGCTCACCGAGCTTGATGGAGATGACGGCGGTCAGCCCCTCGCGGATGTCATCACCGGTGAGGTTGTCGTCCTTCTCCCGGAGCAGCTTGTTCTCTCGCGCGTACCGGTTCACCAACGTGGTCATCGCCGAGCGGAACCCTTCTTCGTGGGTTCCTCCCTCGGAGGTGTTGATGGTGTTGGCGTAGGTGTGCACGCTCTCGGAGTAGGCCCCGGTCCACTGCATCGCGATCTCCAGGGAGATCGTGCGCTCGACATCCTCGGACTCGAACGAGATCGGCTCCGGGTGTACCAGCTCAGTGCGCTTGGACGCGTTCAGGTGCGCGACGTAGTCCAGCAGGCCACGGTCGTACTTGTAGCTGACGGACCGGGAGTGATCCTGGTGCTCACCACCCTGATCCTCCTCACCTGCCACCTCGTCGTCGGTGTCCTCGCGGCGCTCATCCGTGATGGTGATGCGCAGGCCCTTGTTCAGGAAGGCATATTGCTGCATCCGCGACCGCAGAGTCTCGAAGTCGTAGTCGATGGTCTCGAAGATGGTCGGATCGGCCCAGAAGGTCTGCGTCGTCCCGGTCTCATCGGTGGCCTCGAGGCGCGTCAACTCGCCCAGGGGAGCTCCGCCGTCGGAAAACTCCTGACGCCAGTGATACCCGTCCCGGCTGACCTCGGTGATCACGTGCGAGGAGAGGGCGTTCACCACCGAGATGCCCACGCCGTGCAGGCCTCCGGAGACCGCGTAGCCGCCCCCGCCGAACTTACCGCCGGCGTGCAGCACGGTCATGACCACCTCGACGGTGGGACGGCCTTCGGTCGGGTGCATGGCCACTGGGATACCGCGCCCGTTGTCGATCACCCGCACACCGCCGTCGGCAAGCAAGGTGATCTCCACATGATCGCAGTGGCCGGCCAGCGCCTCGTCGACGGCGTTGTCGACCACCTCGTAGACCAGGTGGTGCAGTCCGCGTTCCCCCGTGGACCCGATGTACATCCCGGGTCGTTTGCGGACTGCTTCAAGCCCTTCGAGAACGGTGATGTTGCTGGCGTCGTAGCCAGATGATCCGGCGGGGGTCTGCCCGGCTACTGGCTCAAGCGTCTCGTCAGCCACGTTCTTCTGGCTCTCCTATCGTCATCGGTGCGCACCCCCGCGGACCCCTTCCCGCAGGGAGACAGGCATGCGCAAGCCCGGGTGGTCTCGGAGCGGATCCACTACTCCCGGGCGGTTCCCTCGATTCTACCCCTCACCTGCCGGAACAGACGAATATCCACACCGTTATCCACACCCTCGTGTCGTGGACCCGGTCTCCCTACCCGTAGGTGTCACGAGGCCCTCGCCCGCCCGGGGCCACCCGCGGCCCTTTTCGCCAGGTGGGGCCGCCCGGTCCGAGCACCTGGATGCTGGTGACCACGCCCTCACCGACCTCCTCGGCCAGTCTGCGGTCGAGCTGCGGAGCGAGTAGGCGGATCTGGGTGGCCCAGGCCGTCGAGTCGGCCCGCACCACCAGGACCCCCTCGGCGAAGGTCTCCGGCGTGCAGTGATCGGCGATCTGGTCTCCGACCACCTCACGCCAGCGCCCGATCACCCCGCCCACCGAGAGCGGCTGCTTCCAGCCCAGCTGTGTGGCCAGCGTTTCCAACGCGTTGCCCACCGGCGCCGGATCTCGGCCGGTGCCGTGGCCCGGGGCAGCCTCGAAGGCAACCCCGTCATGACGGCGGAGGGTGCGTCCCGGGCGCGTCCCTGGGCGCGCGGTCCGGAGACCTTTCGCCCGTGCGGCATCCCTGGCGCGCGCCAACGCGGCGCGAGCGGCTAGGTCGGGATCGTCGGGAGTCAGGTCACCGCGCTCGTCACCGGGGGATGGTTCGTCTCGCGCACGGGGAGGCGGCGTGCCGAGGTGATGGTCGCCGTCGGGCGGCTGCTCCGGGCGTTCACCGGACACGGGTGACCACCGATTCCATCACGTCCACCCGAGCCCCCTCGAGTTCCTCCGGCACGTCCTCGGCCACGGCGGAGGTGATCAGCACCTGCTGCGCGCTGGCCACCACCTCGGACAACCGAGCACGACGGCGACTGTCCAGCTCGGCGAACACATCGTCCAGGATGAGCACTGGTTCGCCGTCCGCATCCCAGTCGTCAGCCTTGAGCAGCTCATAGCTGGCGAGTCGGAGCGCCAGCGCCAGGGACCACGACTCCCCGTGTGAGGCGTACCCCTTCGCCGGCAGGTCACCGAGGCGCAGTTCGAGATCGTCCCGGTGCGGGCCGACCAGGCTCACTCCGCGTTCGATCTCCTTGGGCCGCAACCGCGACATCGCTTCAAGCAGTTGTGCTTCCACGAGATCGGGGTTGGTGAGTGCGTCTTCGTCCGGACCAGCACCCTCCTGGTCGCCCGTTGCCGCCATCGCCTGCTGCAGGCTCGCCCGGTAGAGCACTACAGCCTGGCTCTGCCCCGAACTCACCCGCTCGTAGGCGTGCTGCATATGCGGACGCAGGCGATGCAAGACCGACACGCGCGCGGCGATCAATTGCGCCCCCGCCTTCGCAGCCTTCTCGTCCCAGACGTCCAAGGTGCGCAGATCGCCGCTCGCGCCACCTCGGCGCGCACCGGCGGCGGACTTCAACAGGGCATTGCGCTGGCGCACCACCCGTTCATAGTCCGAGCGCACGCCGGCAAGCTTCGGGCTGATGAGCACCAACAGCTCATCGAGGAAGCGGCGGCGGCCGTCCGGATCGCCCTTCACCAGCGCGAGATCTTCAGGTGCGAACACCACCGTACGCAGTAGGCCCTGCAGCTCGCGGGTGCGTGGCAGGGGAGCCCGATTGAGCCGGGCCCGGTTGGCCTTGCCGGAGACGAGCTCGAGTTCGAGTACGGACGATCGCCCGTCGCGCATCATTTTGGCCTGGATGATCGCACGGGGGGCACCATGCCGAACCAAGGCAGCATCGGAAGCCACCCGGTGCGAGGAGAACGTGGACAGGTAGCCCAGGGACTCGACCAGATTGGTCTTGCCCTGACCGTTCGGGCCGACGAAGGCGGTGATCCCTGGCTCGAGGGAAAGCAGCACCTCGCGATAGGAGCGGAAGTCGGTGAGCGCGAGGTCAGAGACGTACATGGCCTGTTTCGAACACCGTCGAACTCCCTTCAGCCGTCGGCGGATGCCTTGGTGGCGTGCCCGCCGAACTGGTTCCGTAGTGCGGCCACCGCCTTCATCGCCGGCGAGTCCTCCTGACGGGAGTCGAACCGTGCGAACAGTGCAGCGCTGATCACCGGAGCCGGCACCGCACGCTGCACCGCTTCTTCGACCGTCCACCGGCCCTCGCCGGAGTCGGCCACATAGCCGCGGATGTCATCGAGGTCGGGGTCTTCGTTGAGTGCCTTGACGAGGAGTTCCAGCAGCCAGGACCGCACCACGGTTCCACGCTGCCATGCCTCGAAGACGGCACCGACATCACTGATCAGGTCGTCCCGCGCCGCAAGGATCTCGTAACCCTCGGCATAGGCCTGCATGACGCCGTACTCGATGCCGTTGTGAACCATCTTCGCGTAGTGGCCGGCTCCGACCGGACCAGCGTGCACGAATCCCTCGTGCCGGGGTCCATCAGGACGCAACGCATCGAAGATCGGCATGAGGTACTCGATCGTGTCGTCCGGTCCGCCCACCATCAAGCCGTACCCGTTGGTCTCACCCCAGATGCCACCAGAGACACCGGCGTCGACGTACCCGATGCCCCGGGTCGCGAGCGCATCGACGCGGCGCAGGTCGTCGGTGTACTTGGAGTTCCCCCCGTCGATGATCACATCGCCCTCGCCGAGAGCATCAGCAAGCTCGGCGATCACGGACTCGGTGATGTCCCCGGCCGGAACCATCACCCACACGATGCGACGGTCGCCATCGAGGGCGGAGACCAGCGCACCGATCGAGTCGACATCGGTCAGTGCCGGATCCTGGTCGTACCCCGTGACCTGATGCCCCTTGGCGCGCAGGCGGTCGCGCATGTTCCCGCCCATCTTGCCGAGCCCGACGATTCCGAGGTGCATCTGTGGATCCTTTGCGCGGGGTGCAGGGAGCTCAGGCGCCGAAACGGATCGGCATCAAGAGATAGCGGAACTCTTCGGCGTGGTCGGTGCTGTCGGCACTATCCTGGCCGGTCATCACTGCAGGCTTCGACGGGTGCGTGAACGAGAGCCGGACGAAGTCGGTGTTCAACGCGCTCAGCCCATCCAGCAGGTACTGCGGGTTGAAGGCAGTAGAGATCTCTTCACCGACCAAGGTTGACTCGAGTACCTCGGACGCCTGCGCATCGTCACCTTGACCGGCCTCGAGGACCACCTGACCTTCGGAGAAGGACAGCCGGATCGGAGTGTTCCGCTCGGCGACCAGGGCCACACGCTTGGCGGCTTCGACCAGCTCATGCGTGCTGGTGACCGTGTGCGTGGTGGTCTGGTCAGGGAAGAGACGCCGCACCGGGGGATACTCCCCGTCCACCAGGAGCGAGGTGGTGCGTCGCCCGCCCGCCTCGAATCCAATGATGTCGCCCCCGTCAGCCAGGGCGAGCTCGATGGAACCCGCACTGGAGAGGTTGCGTGCCACGTCGGACAACGTGCGAGCACGAACCAAGGCCACTCGTGAGACCGACGGGGAGGCCGGGGACCAGGTGATCTCACGCATCGCCAGTCGGTACCGGTCGGTGGCGAGCATCGTCAGGGTGTCACCCTCGATCTCCACGCGCACACCGGTCAACAGCGGAAGGGTTTCGTCGCGGCCGGCAGCCATCGTCACCTGAGAGATCGCCTGGGCGAAGGCATCACCGGCGATGGACCCCGTCACATCCGGCAATTCAGGCAAGGACGGGTAGTCCTCCACCGGCATGGTCAGCAGCGTGAACCGGGAGGAACCACAGACCACGGTCACCCGATTGCCTTCAAGGGTGAGCTCAACCGGCTTGTTCGGCAGGGCCTTGGAGATCTCGGCGAGCAACCGTCCGGAGACGAGCACCGATCCCGCTTCCTCGACATCAGCCACGACGGCGGACCGCGCCGAGACTTCGTAGTCGAACGTGGAGAGCACCAGGCCTTCGGCGTCGGCCTCGAGTCGAACGCCGGCGAGTACTGGCGAGGGTGGCCGGCTTGGCAGGGTGCGTGCGGTCCACGTGACGGCATCAGCCAGTACGTCTCGCTCCACCCTGAACTTCACGATCTCGGCCCTACTTTCCTTGCGATGCACACTCGGGGGTACCGAGCATAAGTGACGGGGCAGGCATGTAACGACGGATGACCTCACCCGTGCACACGGCCTCGCACCGACACTAGACGACAGGAGCGACATCCGGCGAGCAGGGAGTGGATCGAATCGCTCAGGTGGGCCATCAGAGCATTGTTGGTTGTTCACACCCGATGATCGTTGAGAGGTCTCACCATCGTCATCGGGGTTGTGGACTATGTGTGTAACTCCTGTTTCTGCAGGTCAGCAGCACGATTTGGGTGTGGACGAATGGTGTGACGGCGCTGCACAGGGTGACGGGGGATCTGTGCACGACGCCTCGGTGCACATGCTGCGTCCACGGAGAACGTGTCATTCGTCCACCGTTCAGGTGTCCCTGTCCACCGTCATCCACAGATTCATCCACATCTGTGTATGAATCACGTCGATGCGATCTGTGTCGTCGCTGGTCAGAGCGCATCTGGCGACGGCAGATGCCGTCGTTTAACTGCGGTGCTGCTGCTTGATCCGGTTCGTCAGCTCGGTGACCTGGTTGAAGGTGGAGCGCCGCTCGGCCATCTGCTGGCGGATCTTCCGGTTCGCGTGCATCACCGTGGTGTGGTCCCGCCCACCGAAGACCTGGCCGATCTTCGGTAGGGACAGTTCGGTGAGCTCACGGCACAGGTACATCGCGATCTGGCGAGCATTGACCAGAACGCGGGAGCGGTCTGCACTGCACAGGGCTTCGATGGTGACCCCGAAATAGGAGGAGGTCTGCGCCATGATGACCGACGGTGTGATCTCGGCCCCGTCAGTGTCGGTGATCAGATCCTTCAGGACCATCTCGGCCAGCGACAGGTCCACGGTCTGCCGGTTCAGATTCGCGAACGCCGTCACACGGATCAGGGCGCCTTCGAGCTCGCGGATGTTCGAGGAGATCTTGGACGCGATGTACTCGAGCACATCACTGGGTGCGTGCAAGGACTCGGCGCCGGCCTTCTTGCGAAGGATCGCGATGCGGGTCTCCAGATCCGGTGGCTGCACGTCGGTGATCAGGCCCCACTCGAAGCGCGAACGCATCCGATCCTCGAACCCGTTGAGGTGCTTGGGCGGCAGGTCCGAGGTGATCACGACCTGCTTGTTGTCGTTGTGCAGCGTGTTGAAGGTGTGGAAGAACTCCTCCATCGTCTGTTCCTTGCCCTGCAGGAACTGGATGTCGTCGATGAGGAGGACGTCGACCTCGCGGTATCGCTTCTGGAAGGCTTCCGCCTTGTCGTCGCGGATGGAGTTGATGAAGTCGTTGGTGAACTCCTCGGAGTTCACGTAGCGGACCCGGATCCCGGGGTACAAGCTCTTGGCATAGTGGCCGATCGCGTGCAACAGGTGCGTCTTGCCCAGACCGGATTGGCCGTAGATGAACAGTGGGTTGTACGCCTTGGCAGGTGCCTCGGCGACGGCAGTGGCGGCCGCGTGCGCAAATCGGTTGCTGGAGCCGATCACGAAGGTTTCGAATGTGTAGTTCGGGTTCAGGCGAGCGTGCGGGTCTACTCCGGTGGCGTAACTGTCCGGGCGAGGTGCGCGTTCGGGGCGAGCCGATGGGGGCCGGTCCTCGCCTGCTGTCGCCGATCGAACCTCGGGGGTAGGCTCGTCGGCCGCCGGGCGCTCGGCCGGTTCCGGTGTAGGTGCGGGCCAGGAGCGCTCGACAGGAAGGGAGTCCTCCAGCGACGGGTCCACGGTGACGGCGACACGAACGGTGCGCTCCAGTGCGGAGGAGAGCGCGGCGATGATCGATTCACGAGCACGGGTCTCGATGAAATCCTTCGCGAAATCGCTTGGGACGGCCAGCAGGATCGTGTCATCGATGACGCCCAGTGGCCGGGTGAGGCGGATGAAGCCCAGCTGGGCGCCGCCGAGATCACCGCGCGAAGAGAGGATCTCGAACGCCCTGTCCCATGCTTGGCTCAGGTTCGCTGGATCCACGGGTGACTCGGACACTTGACCCCCTGTGGGACACGGTTGATACAGATGACCGGCGGCGAGGTTCGCACGATGCCGATCCACAACTGTATCCACAGTCTGTGTGAAACTTCGCCCCGAATGGCAAGGCCCGTCCTGGTGCGGATCTGCAGTGGAGGACGCGAGCGCCGGAAGGTGTGACTCTAGCTGTGGATAGTGCCCCGATGCCACCACTTGTCCACAGTTGTGGGTGAACCACTGGTGAACAGCAGCGTGGTGGCTGTATCGGATCGGCTGTGACCCATATGACGGCGTGAGGTTTGACCGGCTGAGTGCGTCTCACGTACCGTTAGGCGGTCGAGTGGACAGTTCTGCCCAAGATCTTCGGTGCGGCGAGTAGCCGAGCACGAAGGACGGCATCGGCAGTTGGTGTGTCCACGGCGCCTAGCGTTACTGCCTTGCGTCACCTCGGTGACTGCACACTTCCCGACAGTATTTGGAGCACTCCCGTGAGCAAGCGGACTTTCCAGCCGAACAACCGGCGCCGAGCCAAGGTGCACGGCTTCCGACTGCGGATGCGCACGCGCGCGGGCCGCTCGATCCTCGCGGCTCGTCGCCGTAAGGGTCGCACCGAGCTCTCTGCCTGAGGCGACGCGCCGTGCTGCCAGCGCGGCACCGGATGCGTGCGGCCGACGAGTTCGGTGCGGCAATCCGTTCCGGAGCGCGCAGCAGCTCGCGACGTGTCGTGGTGCACTTCAGTTCAGAGACCACCCGCGCCAGGACGGCGCGGGTGGGTTTTGTTGTGTCCAAGGCAGTAGGCAACGCCGTCACCAGGAATGCGGTCAAGCGACGCCTGCGAGCTCTGATGGCCGATCGGGTCGCGAACCTGCCGGAGGGGAGCGCTGTGGTGGTACGCGCGCTGCCGTCGTCGGCGGAGTCCAGTTTTGCCGGATTGCGTTCTGACCTCGATGAGGCATTGGCCGGAGCACGCAGCAAGTTCGACCGGCGCGCGGGGGCACGATCATGACGGCGGAACGTGCGTCTCGCAATCCAGCGACAGTTGTTTTGCTCGCTCTGGTGCGTGGCTATCAGCTGGTCGTTTCCCCGTGGTTCGCTCCCACGTGCCGGTATCACCCGAGTTGCTCGGCCTACGCGATCGATGCGCTGAGGCGTCATGGACCTCTCAAGGGGACGGCGTTGGCAGGGTGGCGACTGCTGCGTTGTAACCCGTGGTCGCGTGGCGGCGTCGATCAGGTTCCGGAACTCGGTCGGTGGACTCCTGAACCGTGGAGTGCTGCTCCGGTGACGGCCGACAGCGCTGAGGCCGTACCCTCGACATCAGACTTGCCCATCCAGCCCCAGATCCGGCACCCGCGGATCTGACCCGAGGAGCACTTCCGTTCATGGACTTCTTCGACACTGTGCTGTGGCCACTCATGGTGGCCGTGGCCTGGATCATGGTGCGCGCGCATGAGGTGCTGACGTTCTTCGGAATGGACGCCTCGGGTGGGTGGACCTGGGTGCTGTCGATCGTTGCCCTGGTGGTGGCGATCCGCATCTTGCTGATCCCGCTGTTCGTGCGCCAGATCAAGGCGTCGCGCGGCATGCAGCTGGTGCAGCCGGAGATCCAGAAACTGCAGAAGAAGTACAAGGGCAAGACCGACCCCGCCTCGCGCCAGGCCATGCAGCAGGAGATGATGGCGGTCTACCGGGAGGCGGGCACCTCACCGTTTGCCTCGTGCTTGCCGATCCTGGCGCAGATGCCGATCTTCTTCTCGCTGTACCGGGTGCTGTACTCGCTCTCGTTCCTGGCAGCCGGGACGTATGACCGCAGCGACTCGATCGGGCCCCTGACGCAGGAACTTGCGGCGCAGGCGGAGCAATCAACGATCTTCGGGGCGTCGCTGTCGTCGACCTTCATGGACGACGGCGCCACCTGGCAGGTGCGTTTGGTGACGGCGGCGCTCATCCTGTTGATGAGTGCGACGACGCTGTTCACGCAACGGCAGCTGACGATGAAAAACATGCCGGCGTCGGCGCTGGACAACCCGATGGCGCGTCAGCAGCGGATGTTGATGTATATCTTCCCGCTGATCTTCGTTTTCGTCGGGGTGAACTTCCCCATCGGTGTGCTGATGTACTGGACCACCTCCAACCTCTGGACGATGGGTCAGCAGTTCTTCGTGATCCGCAACTCCCCGGCTCCCGGGTCCGAGGCGGAGAAGAAGTACTTGGAGCGCAAGGCGCGCCGGAAGAAGCGACGCGGCCAATCGCTCGAGGACGCCGAGCACGAGGTGCTCGACCTCGAGGATTCACCGGACGAGGAGGAAACCCCGTCCGGTGGGCAGCGACACCAGCCGAAGAAGAACACGCCGCGATCGAAGCGGAAGCCGAACGGTGGCCCGGCCGGCCCCGGCTCCGCCCCGAGAACGACGAGTGACCACGCGCGTAGGCGCCTGTGGATGGACGAGAGGTCTGATCTGATGACGAACGACACGACGGCTGCTCCGCAAGAGCCAGAGCTTGTCAATGCCAACGCGACCTTGGAAGAAGAAGGCGAGATCGCTGCGGACTACCTGGAGGAGCTGCTCGACATCGCCGATTTGGACGGTGACATCGATATCGATGTCGATCATGGCCGTGCGGCGGTGGCGATCGTGACAGAGGAAGATCCGGAGTCGCTGCGGGCGCTGGTGGGCAAGAAGGGCGAAGTCCTCGACGCGCTGCAGGAACTCTCCCGCCTCGCCGTGCAGGCGAAGACGGGCAACCGGAGCCGCCTGATGCTTGACGTGGGTGGCTATCGGCAACAGCGCAAGGAAGAGCTGACCCGGATCGCAAACGAAGCGATTGAACGGGTGAAGAACGGCGAAGAGCGTGTCGCGCTGACGGCAATGAACCCGTTCGAGCGCAAGGTTGTGCACGACGTCGTTGCCGATGCGGGGCTCGTGAGCGACTCCGAGGGTACCGAGCCGAACCGCCATGTGGTGGTTCGTTCCGGCGAGTGAGGAAGGCGTGACGGACGAACCGGAGGTCGTGGTCGACGATCCGCAGAGTCGGGAGATCCTGGGTCTGGCGTGGGGAGGCGTGGCCCATTTCGCTGAGATGCTTGCCGATGAGGGCGAGCTGCGGGGATTGATCGGACCGAGGGAACTCCCTCGACTCTGGAGCCGGCATGTCCTCAACTCCGCTGCCGTGGCACAGTTCCTTCCCGAGGAAGGTTCGTTGGCGGACGTCGGAACGGGTGCGGGTCTTCCTGGCGTAGTGCTCGCTCTGATGCGCCCTGAGCTCGAGGTTCACCTGGTCGAACCGATGGAGCGTCGCTTGGCTTGGCTGGGCGAGGTGGTCCAGGAGCTTGACCTGGAGAACGTCCAGTTGCACCACTGCCGTGCGGAGGAGCTGCACGGTCGACTGCGGGTCTCGGCCGTGACGGCCCGGGCCGTGGCGGCGCTGGACAAGTTGGCACGAATCACGCTTCCGTTGGTCGCACCGGGCGGGACGTTGTTGGCGCAGAAGGGCCAACGGGCTGCTGATGAAGTGAGCCGCGCGGATCGGGTGCTGCGCCGCCTGGGTGCGAGCGATGTTCGGATCCATGAGGTCGATCTCCTTGGCGATGGCGACGTGACCAGAGTGGTCGAAGTGCGCACCTCCTCCTGATTCGAACGCACGTGCTATCGGCAGCCGGTTGCCTCACATTGGCCCTGTCGGTTGTTGTGCATCGCGTCGCGGGTGTCGATGCGTGTTGGGGAATCGCAGACGGGAGGACCTCCTGCTGATGAAGTCTCTCGCGTGAGGTCTCCATGTCGGCCGGTGTGATCCGGTTGTTGGTGTCGTGCTGTCCTTAGATGAACCCCCTGATCGGGATGAGATTGAGGAGCGGATGTAGTTCCGCTACCTGTCACGGGGTCGACGAAGTCCGTGTGCGCTTGGTGAGTACCAGCTTCGCGATGGCGGGAGACGGCGGACTGTGGTCGATCTTGTGGGTGGACGTCGGCGTCGTAGGTACGCGTCAGGGCCAGTGAGCGCCGAGTACTGGTCGAGACCTGGCGTGCCACGAGCTCTCGCTGGATTCACGTGAAACGTGGGCACAGCACTCGACGAGTACGCGATCGATCGTGCCGGCACAGCTCCGTCCTCGATCGCATGCGGTACGTCCGCGAGGTGGCACCGAGACGGAGTTGGTTGCTGCCGACGGGCGTACAGAGAGAAGGGCGTCCCGCGGCTGTCCGAACTGACCGCCAGATCCACCCGCCGATGGAAGTGGCGCCTGGTGAGCTGGTAGGCAGCGGTGCGCGCATGAGCGGCCTAGCACCGATCACGTGCGACGTAGTGGTGGGCATCGCGATGCCGACTTGTTCGCAGACGCGGCGTGAGGCGATAGCCCAGTGGCCGTTGACGGGTGTTGGTGTGTGGATGTCGTCCTGGTCCACCGATCGGCGTCGTGGACCAACCCGTTGTCGCGATGAGTCAGAGACGTCGAGCCTACCTAGGTCGCGACGCAACTAGAACCAGACATGAACGATTGTTCGGGAGCTTCGTGTGCTCGGCAATGCAGGCTGTTCCACGTGAAACAGCCACCCGCCCTATGCGCGAGCGATCTGGCGGCATCCCCGGACCTGTCGGAAGACCGGCGCGCGCCCCGAGCGAGTAATACCGGCATCTAGTTGGCCGAAGCGCCGAGGCACTGAGCTAGCGAGGATGCGCGTGAGCACTGTGTGGGTGTACGAGGCGGATCACCGGATACGAGTGACGTGTGCGCCTGGACGATGAAAGGAACCAGTCGCTCGATGAATGTCACATGCGCGAGTAGCTTTCCGTGCCGGGCCCGGACGTGGACTGTCGGATCGCGCGAGGCAGACTGCGTGAAGACGAAGGTGGTCGACAGGAATGGCGACGGTCGACATGCCGCCGCCGCTCGTGTTTCACGTGGAACCCTCTCGTCCAAGGCGGGATTCTGGACCGCGCGCATGCTGGTTGCCCGGTGTTTGGCAGTGGCACTCCCGGATTCTGTGCTCACGAGGTGGGCCATGAGAGGCAGCGCACTCGTAGGTACACGTAGACGGGTAGCTGGAGCGGCATCATCACTGTCGCGCGACGTGAGTAGACATTGAGTGAATGCCGGGGTGCGGAATGGGCGAGAGACGACGGACTGCCGCGCGGGCCGTTCGTCTTACGGTGAGCACCGAGGTCCCAGGGAACGAAGTGTTGTGGCGCGTGGGTGGCTCCCCCGAAGATTGTGTTTCACGTGGAACCCTCCCGTGCCAAACGTGACGGACGTGTGCCAGGGCCTGCTCTGATGGTCGGCGCCAGGGATGGGGGCAGTGTCGGTGCTGCGCGACGGATGGGAGCGTGCGAACCGCGGAAGGTGTTTCACGTGGAACGTCCCCGGTTTGAGAAGCTGAGGAACTCCAGGTAGACAGACGCGCCAGTGCGGATGATGAGGATGTTTCACGTGGAACGGCCGCTGGCGTGAAAGGCAGCCGAGAATATCGAGCACAAGGTCGTGCTCTCGGCATGGGCGCCCGCAATCTCGGCGTCGAGTGCAGGTGGGGACTGGCCGCGTTCGACCGTGGCGGAAGGCGCTCGTGCGACACGGTCGCCTCCGCGAAATATGCCACAACGCGAGCCTTCGAGCGGAACTGCGGAGCCGTGGAACCTTGGAACCGTGTGAACTCGGTCGGTATCCAACTAACACGCTTCCGTCGGGAACGAGACTGAGCATGATGCGGCGAAGGTAGGCCACGGTGTTGAGTTCTCGAGCGCTGGCCGCACGCGTGAACCACCGCCGGGAGGTTGTGGATGCGGCTCCTTCGCGCTGTGCAGGAAGATCGGCTTCGGCTGGTTTCACGTGGAACGGCCAGCTTGCGTTCGTTGCGTGACGGGAACCAGCTCTGGCGCCGGATTTGCGTGGTCCCGCTAGGCGGATGCGGAAGCGACGACGCGAGACGTACAGCGAGACGGAACAACGGCTCGCACCGGGCCTGGCGGTTGTGGCGACTGAATCAGGATCGGCACCGACTTCCGTGCCGCTGCGTCGCCACCATGGAACCTGGTCCCGAGCTGCTTCGCTACGAGACCGCACCCGAGCCGTGAGTCGGTTCCGTAGTTGTCGCCACCGGTGAGGCAGTGCCGATGGCGAGTATGTGCATATCAGCTGGATGGACAGCGAACTATCGGGAAGGAGGAGTTGATCGAGTGTGGGGCGTCCACGACAACCACTGTGGTGCACCTGTTCCACGTGAAACGTGTCCCCAACGAAGGATGGCCCCGGCGTCCTTCCCGGGCCGGACGTACCGATGAACTCCGCTCGAGGTCTGGTGGCAACGTCGGGCACATCCGCCGCTCGCAGAGGTTTGACTCAGGCCCGTGCTGCTGCCGCGTCGATGGTATGCACCGTGATGGGCACGGCGTGGTGGTGGGTGCTGCAGGCGGCGTATGAAGCGCAGCGGTCACGTCGAGCAACCCGCCTCGCGCTCGTTCTACCCATGGGCATCTGCGATGAGGCGATTGATGGGGTCGGTACTTCACAGGTCTCACGGTCCCCTGCCACCGTCAAGCTGGTGGCGCCGTTTCACGTGGAACTGACCCCGCCTAGGAGTCACCGTCGACGATCCGACATGGCGGTTTCACGTGGAACACTTCATGTGATCCTGGTGACTTGTCGAGCAATCCTCGTACAAGCCTGACGATCAGGTGTCCCCGAGGAAGCTGTGGATGGAGGCCGCTCGTGTCTCCAGATGCCGGAGCCAGACGCCAACTCCGGACCCTGAAACAAGCACTTCTCCACGGGGCTGGGATCGTGGTGTGGATAACCCATCGTTCCACGTGCGACCAGGAGTAGGGCGAGTTTGCAGCGGAAACCCGCCAGTTCTGCACCGCAGAGACGGCTGGGCCAGTAAGTGTGGACTCGAGCGACTCGACTTATCCACAACTAGTGCCTAGTAGTGCACATGAGTCCACGGTTCTCCACACTCTCTCGTAGATCATCCACAGAGGTCCTGTGGATATCCTGGGAGAGGCCGACGGAACCACTCGTTGTGGTCGCGTCCCGTCGGATGATGCCGGACAGGACGTCTAGTCTGGGACTGACACAACCATCGGAGGAACGAAACGTGGATCAGGACGACGTCGACACCGGACTGCGGCCGTACTCAGACGTGACGAAGCCGCTTTCGCCCGACGACGAGCGACGCCTTGCCCTGATCGACGCCATCCCCGTGATGGATGAGAGCACCCCTTTGGCGGCACAGCTCGCCGTGGACGCACGTCGGCGCATCGAGCTCGCCGGGCAGAAGTTCCCGCCACCGCTGCAGACACGTGTGTTCACTGTGGCCAACCAGAAGGGCGGCGTCGGAAAGACCACGACCTCGGTGAATCTGGCTGCAGCACTGGCGACGTCGGGCCTGCGAGTCCTCGTGATCGACAACGATCCGCAGGGGAACGCATCGACCGCGCTCGGAATCGAGCATCAGAGTGGCGTTCCATCCACTTACGACGTCTTGATCAACGATGTGGGCCTCGAGGAGGTCGTGCAGGAAAGCGCCGTGATCCCCGGACTGTACTGCGCTCCCGCGACGATCGACCTCTCAGGTGCCGAGATCGAGCTGGTCTCCATGGTGGCTCGGGAGAACCGCCTTCGGAACGCCCTCGCTTCCTACCTCAAGGGCCGATCCCAGCGTGGGGAGCCTCGGATCGACTACGTGTTCGTCGACTGTCCCCCAAGTCTGGGTCTACTGACGGTCAACGCCTTTGTCACCGCCCGTGAGGTTCTGATCCCGATCCAGTGCGAATACTACGCATTGGAAGGGCTGAGTCAGCTGCTCAACAACATCAACCTCATCCGTGCACACCTCAACCCGGCGCTGCACGTCTCGACCATCCTGCTCACGATGTTCGACGGTCGGACAAATCTGGCCCAGCAAGTGGCCGAGGAAGTTCGCGAGCACTTTCCGGACCAGACGCTGCGTACGGCGGTCCCGCGCTCCGTTCGTATCTCTGAAGCCCCCTCGTACGGTCAGACCGTCCTTACCTACGATGGCGGTTCCACCGGCGCGCTCGCCTACCTGGAAGCGGCACGCGAGATCGCGCGACGAGGCGTGGAGCCGCGCAACGATTACGCACAGGTCGGCTCTGGCAGCGACTCCGGCACCAGGAACGAAGGAGACCAGCAATGACCGAGCGACGCCGCGGCTTGGGTCGGGGACTTGGAGCCCTGATCCCGACGGGCGCCGGCGGCGCCGGACAGCGCCCGGTGGACGTCTTCTTCCCTGACCAGGAACGGACCGACGAGAAGGCAGGGACGGGCGCTGACCACGTTGCCGCAACCGAGGAGGAGGCGTCGCGCGATCTCGCTGCCGATGTCGCAGGCGGAGAATCTTCGATCAACGGCCACCCGGCACCGAACGAGCGGGCGGCGACACAGGTCGCGTCACCCTCGACCGACACCGACGCGGCCGGCTCCAACGGGACCTCGAACAGAGCTGCGCCCATCAGTGCCAGTGAGCAGCTCCTGGCCGAGCTTGAGGCCGAGTCTGCCGGGCGTGACCACGAGCAGACTCAAACGGCACGTGCGACCGTCACGACCGCCGTCAGTGATCCCGCCGGACCGGGTGAGGCGCCCGAGCCGCCTGCGCACCGCGGCCCGCCGTCCCGACGCGCTGCAGCACCCACGGATGACGAACGACCGAGCGACGACGATCTGGTGGCCGTACCGGGCGCTCGTTTCGCGGAAGTCCCGGTGGAGGCCATACACCCGAACGCGAGCCAGCCACGGCAGATCTTCGATGATGACGAGCTGAACGAGCTTGCCAGTTCCATCCGCGAGGTCGGGGTGCTCCAGCCCGTCGTGGTGCGGCCGGCCGGCACCGATGTCGACGGCGCGGCCACCTACGAACTCATCATGGGTGAGCGGCGGTGGCGAGCGTCCCGACTGGCTGGCAACGACACCGTGCCGGCCATCATTCGCGACACCGCGCAGGACGACATGCTCCGGGATGCACTCCTGGAGAACCTGCACCGTGTCCAGCTCAACCCGCTGGAGGAGGCGGCCGCGTACCAGCAGCTCCTCGAGGACTTCGCCTGCACTCACGACGAGCTTGCCGCACGGATCGCTCGCTCCCGCCCGCAGATCAGCAACACGTTGCGGCTGCTCAAGCTGCCGCCCTTGGTACAGCGGCGGGTCGCTGCCGGGGTGTTGAGTGCCGGCCACGCCCGGGCGCTGCTCGGGCTGCCCGACGGCGCCGCGATGGAGCGACTCGCCCAGCGGATCGTGGCGGAAGGCCTGAGCGTGCGAGCCACGGAAGAGATCGTGACCCTCGGCGACGAGGCCCTCCAGCCCGAGATGCGACGTCGGCCGCGTGCCGGTGCGAACGCGGCCGCGCTCAGCGAGCTCGCAAGCCGTCTCTCGGACAAGCTCGACACCAAGGTGAAGGTCAACCTCGGACAGCGCAAGGGGCACGTGAGCATCGAGTTCGCGAGCGTGCAGGACCTGAACCGCATCCTGGGCGTCCTGACCCCGAGCGACCCGGGAGTCCTCCGGGACGCCCCTTCCGACGAGGGATAGTCGGCGCTCAGCGCTGCGTACGCTGGCCCGCGTATGCCAACTCCAGGTAGAGCCGGTCGATCGAGTCCTCTGCGGCTCGCACGGCTTGCGGGAACAAGCTTGTCTCGGTCATTCCCGGGGCGACGTTCGCCTCGAGGAACCATGGGAGGCCGTCGGGGTCGACGATCATGTCCGTGCGGGACAGGTGTTGCAAACCCAGGGTCTGGTGGGCGAGCACAGCCAGCTCTGCGGCAGCTCGGGCCTGTTCGGCGGAGAGCCGTGCGGGGGCAAAGTACTCGGTGCGCCCGGCGTTGTACCGCCCGTCGTACTCCTCCCACCTGAGGTCAACGACGTCGTCGTCGGCTGCGGCGGCAGGGTCTGGCGTTCACTGGCGTGAGCTGCTCATCGGCCCCATTCCTCGCACGCCCGCCGCTCGCCCCGTCGATCACCCGATGTTCATCTGCGGCCGGTTGCACAGTTGTGTGATGTGAGTAGCATGGCAGTGCCAAGGAAGAGTGGGGGACCTTTCGAGATGCGCAGCAGTACAGACGGCCAGCAGGGGGGCGGCCTGCGCCGTTCGCTGCTATGGGCCCTGCGCTGCATGATCACCTTCTTCGGCGCCATCGTTCTCGGCTCGGCCTTCAGTACCGCGGCGTCGGCCGAAGACTCGCTCGTGGGCGGACTCCTCGGCGATGCAACAGATGTCGTGGACGAGGCGACTGGCGTGGTCGACGATGCGACGGATGCAGCTGCAACGGATGTCGTGGACGAGGCGACTGGCGTGGTCGGCGACGCAACGGATGCAGTTGGCGTGGCCGACGTCGTGAACGCAGTAGCCGGCACGGGCAATGAGGGGGCTGCCACCCAACAGACCGGAGCCGAGGGGGCTGCGGATCCAGAGGTTCCGGAGGCGGAGGTAACGCAAGACGAGGCTGCGGAAGCTGAGGGTGCGCCCGTCGAGGACGGTGCACCCGCCGACGAGAGTGCTGCAGCTAGCGAGGACGGTGCACGTGCCGATGAGGGCGTTGCACCCCACGAGAGTGACGCACCCGCTGACGACGGTGGTGCGGCTAACGAGAGCGCGGCACCCGCTGACGAGAGCGCAGCACCCGACGACGAGAGCGCGGCATCCAGCAACGAGGCTTCCCCCGCTGAGGACACTCGACCCGCTGCGGACGCGGTAGTCGACGAACGGCCAACCAGCGCACTCCGGGAGACGGTGGCTCAGGTTGCTGGCGGGCTCGGCAACGTAGTTGGGCAGGTGACCGAACCTGCAGGAGATGTGGTCGAGCAGGTGACGCAGCCGACGGCGGAGGTCGTCGAACAGGCCAGCCAAGTTACGGAACGGGCCAGCGAAGCCATCGAACCGGTCGCCGAGCAGCAGACCGCGCTTGCAGGCGTGCCGACGACGGATGCCGAGTCGTCGTCGACGAACGTGCTGGGCGCGGTGTCTTCCATCGTCGACACTCTGACTGCTGATGACACCGAGCCCACACCCATTGTCGAAACAGCTCGCGAGGCTGTCAGCGATCTGACGTCGGTGCCACAGTCTGTCGTCCAGCCTGACGTATCACCTGCGGTGACCGAAAGGTCAAGCGAGGGCGTCCTTGTTGCGGACTCCGTTGGAACATTGCTTGACGACGTGGTCGGCGTCAGCACGACCGTCCGTGACCTCACCGGAGCGGTGGCCGCGGTAGCGGAGCCGGTAGTCGACCTTGCCGAACCGGTGAGCGAGACGCTTCTGGTACCCGTCGTTGCGCCATTGATTGATCCAGTGGTGAGTGACGTGGTCGCGCCGGTCCTGGGAAGCGCAGTCACCCTGGTCACCGATACTGTCGAACCGGTGACCGCTGCGGTGAGTCCGCTCGTTAGTTCTGTGACAGCACCGGTGGGCGGTTCGCTGATCGGATTGGTATCCGATCTGAGCAGTACCCGCACCGTGCAGTTTGTCGATGTCACTTTCTTGTCGCCTCCGGCCATTCAGTTCTATGACGTCGAGGTGCGATCGCCCGCACCTGAACCGGTGAGCGTAGACGTGACGAGCCCGCCGCAGGCCAGTTCGGTCGCCGAAGCCCCGGAGAGATGGCACCTCGAGCATGAGGTTGGTAGTGCTGGTGCGGCGCAGGCGAGCACAGTAGCCGCTGTAGGAGATGTCACCAGCACAGTGTCGGGGTCCGAACATGAACCGGTCCCAGTCGGCACACCGGTCTCGGCGCCGTCGTCCGCAGGGAATGCGGCCGGCCAGTCGTTCGGTGCAGGCCACGCGGATGTCACCGGGGGATTAAGGCTTCCTTCGGACTTTTTGAGCACTCTTGCGGTCTCGGCGCCTCCCGGGACAGCCCTGGACGTAATTCTCGACGTTATCGTCGCACCTGACTGACGGGTTGGCGGCCGGAAATAGTTCCGGCGTGTCAAATTAATGCGCGTTCTTAGCGCATTCCACCCAGTCAGTCAGGAGTACTTCCATGCATACCAATGTGAGGCGCGTGTTACAAACGTCGCTGCTCACTGGTGGGCTCGTGGTTGTTGGCGCAGCCGGAGCGCATGCCGCCAATGATGACTCTGCGGTTGACGGCATCGTCGAAAGCAGCGCCATATCCTCGGTCTCAGAAACCGTCGAGAGAACCGCCGAAAGCGGAAGCGCAGATGCTAATGATGAGGCCATTTGTGAATCAACCGACGACGACCTACTTGCTGTGCTTGACGGCATTCTGCCGACGAGTACAGACGGTGAGTGCGATGACAGTGACCAGCCAGAGGTAACGACCACGGTAGAGCAGACCGTGGTGTCAGACACAAGTGCCGTGCAGCCGGAGGCTGCGGATGAAGGCACGAGCATCGACGGACAGGAATCTGCTCAGAACGAGTCCGCCGTCGAGCACCAAGGTGGCGACGAGGACCACGGCGACGCGGCAGAGACCAGCGCCTCCGATGAATCGGCCGCCGAGGCCAGTGTGAGTGCTGGTGAATCGAGTGATGGGGCAGCCACAGTTGTGGTGGACCCCGAAACTGCGAGTGGCGGCGATGACCAGTCGTCGACAGCTGCAGCGAGTACGAGTGTCAGCGCAGAAGCAGAAGAAGAGTGCTGCACCGTTGAGGATGTGACCGAGAGCGGATCTTCGGGCTCCGATGGTTCGGACGGTTCTGAAGGCTCCGAGCCTGACGGCTCGGGCGGCGCCGACGACGGTCCTGGTTGCTGCACGGTTGAGGACGTGACCGAGGACGGGTCGGACTCCGATGGGACCGACGGCACCGACAGCCCGGACGGAACCGATGGAACCGATGGGACTGACGGATCCGATGGGACCGATGGGACTGACGGATCCGATGGGACCGATGGCACTGACGGATCCGATGGGACCGATGGGACTGACGGATCCGATGGCACCGATGGCACTGACGGATCCGATGGGACCGATGGGACTGACGGATCCGATGGCACCGATGGGACTGACGGATCCGATGGGACCGATGGCACCGATGGCACCGATGGGACTGACGGATCCGATGGGACCGATGGCACCGATGGGACTGACGGATCCGATGGGACCGACGGGACCGATGGCACCGATGGAACTGACGGATCCGATGGCACCGATGGCACCGATGGGACCGATGGAACTGACGGATCCGATGGGACCGATGGCACCGACGGGACCGATGGCACCGATGGAACTGACGGGACCGATGGCACCGACGGGACCGATGGCACCGATGGAACTGACGGGACCGATGGGACTGACGGGACCGACGGAACCGACGGGACCGATGGCACCGACAGCCCGGACGGAACCGACGGGACCAATGGAGCCGATGGAGCCGATGGCACCGATGGGACCGACGGGACCGATGGCACCGACGGGACCAATGGCGCTGACGGGACCGATGGCGCTGACGGGACCGATGGCGCTGGTGTGAGTGATGGGCTGCTTGGTGTTTTGCCGGGTGGTGTGACTGATGGGCTGCTTGGTGATGATCCTGGTGGTCTGCTCGGCGGCACTGACGGAACTGACAGCTCCGATGGGACCGATGGGACTGACGGATCCGATGGGACCGATGGCACCGATGGCACCGATGGGACCGATGGGACTGACGGATCCGATGGGACCGATGGCACCGATGGGACCGATGGGACTGACGGATCCGATGGGACCGATGGCACCGATGGAACCGATGGATCCGATGGGACTGACGGATCCGATGGGACTGACGGGACCGATGGAACCGATGGGACCGATGGCACCGATGGAACCGATGGATCCGATGGAACCGATGGATCCGATGGATCCGATGGGACTGACGGATCCGATGGATCCGATGGGACTGACGGATCCGATGGATCCGATGGGACTGACGGAACCGATGGGACTGACGGGACCGATGGAACCGATGGGACCGATGGATCCGATGGATCCGATGGATCCGATGGGACTGACGGATCCGATGGATCCGATGGGACTGACGGAACCGATGGAACCGACGGGACCGATGGAACCGATGGGACCGATGGAACCGACGGGACCGATGGGACCGACGGGACCGATGGAACCGACGGGACCGACGGGACCGACGGGACCGATGGAACCGACGGGACCGATGGAACCGACGGGACCGATGGAACCGACGGGACCGATGGAACCGACGGGACCGATGGAACCGATGGAACCGACGGGACCGATGGAACCGACGGGACCAATGGAACCGACGGGACCGATGGAACCGACGGAACCGATGGAACCGACGGGCCTGACGGAACCGACGGGACCGATGGAACCGATGGAACCGACGGAACCGACGGCACCGACGGGACCAATGGAACCGACGGGACCGATGGCACCGACGGCACCGACGGGACTGACGGAACCGATGGAGCTGACGGGACCGATGGCGCTGGTGTGAGTGATGGGCTGCTTGGTGTTTTGCCGGGTGGTGTGACTGATGGGCTGCTTGGTGATGATTTTGGTGGTCTGCTCGGCGGTACTGATGGGACCGACAGCCCGGACGGGACCGACGGCACTGATGGGACCGATGGGTCTGACGGCACCGATGGGACCGACGGGACCGATGGAGCTGACGGGACCGATGGCGCTGGTGTGAGTGATGGGCTGCTTGGTGTTTTGCCGGGTGGTGTGACTGATGGGCTGCTTGGTGATGATTTTGGTGGTCTGCTTGGCGGCACTGATGGGTCTGATGGCGCTGGTGTGAGTGATGGGCTGCTTGGTGTTTTGCCGGGTGGTGTGACTGATGGGCTGCTTGGTGATGATCCTGGTGGTCTGCTCGGCGGTACTGATGGGACCGACAGCCCGGACGGGACCGACGGAACCGACGGGACCGATGGAACTGACGGCACTGACGGCACTGACGGCACTGATGGGACCGACAGCCCGGACGGGACCGACGGCACTGATGGGACCGATGGGTCTGACGGCACCGACGGGACCGATGGAACTGACGGCACTGACGGGACCGACAGCCCGGACGGGACCGACGGCACTGACGGAACCAATGGGACCAGCGGCACTGACGGCATCGACGGCACATCGGGCACGGTGGTTTTCACTGTGGATGAGGCCAGCATGGAAGTTGTGCCGGCGGCTGACACTCCGGAGGGTGTTGGTGAGCAGATCCGTATGACGGTTTCTGTGACCAATAGCGGTGATACTCCGGTTGGGAGTCTGGTGGCTCAGTCTGATGTTGGTGAGCTGACCTGTGAGTCGACGTCGTTGGCTCCTGGTGAATCCACGACCTGTACGGTGACGTTTACGCCGGATGGTGTGAGCACGGTGACCGTGGCCTTCATCGATGAGACTGATGTCTCAAAGGTGGCCACCTACCAGTTCCCCGTCAACGCAACGGACGGTGGCGATGGCATCGACGGCACATCGGGCACGGTGGTTTTCACTGTGGATGAGGCCAGCATGGAAGTTGTGCCGGCGGCTGACACTCCGGAGGGTGTTGGTGAGCAGATCCGTATGACGGTTTC
Source organism: Ruania alba (assembly GCF_900105765.1). Classification (NCBI taxonomy): domain Bacteria; kingdom Bacillati; phylum Actinomycetota; class Actinomycetes; order Micrococcales; family Ruaniaceae; genus Ruania; species Ruania alba. The sequence continues at coordinate 776,362 of NZ_FNTX01000002.1, read as the reverse complement.
TGTGACCAATAGCGGTGATACTCCGGTTGGGAGTTTGGTGGCTCAGTCTGATGTTGGTGAGCTGACCTGTGAGTCGACGTCGTTGGCTCCTGGTGAATCCACGACCTGTACGGTGACGTTTACGCCGGATGGTGTGAGCACGGTGACCGTGGCCTTCATCGATGAGACTGATGTCTCAAAGGTGGCCACCTACCAGTTCCCCGTCAACGCAACGGACGACACCAACGGAACCGGTGGCGTCGGCGGGTCAGTGGATGTCACAGGCGTCTCGAACGTGACTGGTGGCAGCGTGTCCTTCCCAACTGGTGGCGCGATTGTGCCCGGTGGGAGCGTCAGCCATGTTACCGGTGGCTCGATCGTGACCGGCGGATCCTCTGTATCAATCACCTCACCCGGATTCGGACCTATCGGCGTGTTGCCAGCGACAGGTGTGGGAAGTCCCCAACTTGCCGGAATCGCAGGCTTGCTGATTCTTTCTGGTCTGGTGATGGTGCGCCGCCGTCGAGCCATGACGACGTGATCCACGGCCTCTGAAGCCCGTCTGCTCGCCAAACAGGCAGCGGGCGGGGAACGCGACGACACCAGTTCATGTCGGAACAAACGACGTGACCCTCCTGCACTGGTGTCCCTGAGAACAGATCGAGGACTCTCATACGAATTCACCCTCCGGAGGGCCTTGATCTCCGAGATCGGTGCGATCCATCGGTCTCACGAATCCCGAAAATTCGATGGATGAGAATGGAGAAGTAATTATGTCAATCATCATGTGGGGTCGCCGTCACGGTGACTCCGAATACGTGCAGCCGGAGAGGAGTGTGCCTCCCGCATTCGCGCGCCGGACGGGTCGTACAGTGGCATCGATAGTCGTTGCCGCGGCGGCGAGCTTCGGCCTGATGTCCTCAGCGATGGCCGCTCCCCTTGGGTCAGACGAGCCGACTGACGATTCGCCAGTGATGACCACGCAGGGCGGCTCTTCCTCTGATCCGCAACTGATCAGTGCCACCGGTGCCCAGTCCGGCGGACAGTCAGACGGGCACGGAGGGCATGGAGGCGGAAACGCTGGCCAGGAGCAAGGTGACGGTGGCCACGAGGAAGGTGGCGGTGGTCACGGAGGGCACGGCGGCGGCGGAGGAGACGCCTGTACCTTCTTCCTCGATCACATGTGGGCCAACGAAGAGGGAATTCCACTGCTTGGAACTTTCTCGCACTTCAACGAATTCCACACCGATGACACCTACGAGAACCTGGTTCTCTCCTTGGCCAGTGGTGCCATCGGAAACTCCGACATGCCGGTCATCGACATCTACGGTGGACCCCTGGGTTGGATTCCGGTTTTCAACCCCTCGCACGTGAGGGGGCACGGCACTGACTATGTGACCCTGCTCACCTCATGCGGCGGGATCGGAATCCCTCTGGACTCGAATGACCTAACGACTCTGAATGTCCCGTCAGCTGATGAACTGGCTAACCTTTCAGATCTGATCATTCCGGGCCTTCCGAGTCCAGAAATGCTCACGAACCCCAACTATCTCTGGGAGACAACTGACGCGTCGGACATTCTGGCGCGCGTGACTCCCGAGACGTTGACCAACATGGAGGAGTACGTCGGTTTCGCAGGTGATCACGTTGATACCTGGCGGCTCTTGTGGGAGACGGCACTGGAGAGTGTGTCCAGCGGCGATCCCACAGCCATCCTCGAAGCCCTTGAGGTGACGGAGAACATCAACACCCTCGAGTCGCTGTCCTCCATTGTGAGCGGCGGAACGGGAGATGGCTCAGGCGCCGACGGACTGATTGGCGGCCTGGCCAACGGTGATCTGCTGGGCGGCGGCTCGAGCGAAGGCGCCGACGGCGGCTCGAGCGTGCCGACGTTCTCTGTGGATCAGGCCGGCATGGAGGTCATTCCAGCTGCTGACACGCCGGACGGTGTGGGTGAGCAGGTCCGGATGACCATTCCGGTGACCAACAGCGGTGCCGAGACCATCACTTCGTTGGTGGCTGAGTCCGATGCTGGTGAGGTGACCTGTGAGGCGGAAACGCTGGAGGCGGGTCAGTCCACCACGTGCTCGATCACGGTCACTCCTGCTGAGGGAGAGAACACCGTGAACGTGACATTCGGCAGTGAGGGCGACTCCTCGAGCGTCGGATCCTTCCAGTTCACGTTCACCTTCACCGGAACTACCGGGACCGATGGCACGGATGGCAGCGGCACACTCCCGACCGATGATCTGGTCGGTGGTCTGCCCACGGGTGACCTGCTGGGTGGTCTGCCCACGGGCGATCTGCTCGGTGGTCTGCCCACGGGTGACCTGCTCGGTGGTCTGCCCACGGGTGACCTGCTGGGTGGCTTGCCCACGGACGGGCTCCCCACGGACGGCCTGCCCACCGATGATCTGGTCGGTGGCCTGCCCACCGATGATCTGATCGGTGGCCTGCCCACGGGTGACCTGCTCGGGAGCCTCCCGACCGGTGATCTGCTGGGTGGCGGCTCGAGCGATCCGACGTTCTCTGTGGATGAGGCCGGCATGGAGGTCATTCCAGCTGCTGACACGCCGGACGGTGTGGGTGAGCAGGTCCGGATGACCATTCCGGTGACCAACAGCGGTGCCGAGACCATCACTTCGCTGGTGGCTGAGTCCGATGCTGGTGAGGTGACCTGTGAGGCGGAAACGCTGGAGGCGGGTCAGTCCACCACGTGCTCGATCACGGTCACTCCTGCTGAGGGAGAGAACACCGTGAACGTGACATTCGGCAGTGAGTCGGGCCCCAATGAGGGTGGCGTCTTCGAATTCTCCTTCACCTACAACGGGAGCGAGAACGGCAACGACGGAGGATCCGGCACGGCGCACTTCACCGTGACACAGCCCACCGTCGAGGTCATTGCTGCCGGCGAGACGCCGGACGGTGTGGGTGAGCAGATCACGATGGCCATCCCGGTGACCAACAACGGCAGCAGCAGTGTCGAGTTGGCCGCTCAGTCGGAGGCTGGTGAGGTGACCTGTGAGGCGGAAACGCTGGAGGCGGGTCAGTCCACCACGTGCTCGGTGACCTTCACTCCCACAGAGGGGGCGAACGCCGTCACCGTGACCTTCGCCGATGAGGCGGATACCTCCAAGGTCACGACCTACAGGTTCGTCTGCAACTACACCGTTGCAGCCGGCACGGGCGCGAGCCACTCCTGAGCAACGTCGAAGGAGTAGCACGCGCGTGAGACACCTCCGGATAGGTCAGTCCCTGAGGCTGACCTATCCGGAGGCTCGCGGCCTCTGACAAGGGAAGGGTCTGAGCATCGAGTGCGCGAGTGTGCAGGATCTGAACCGGATCCTGGGTGTGCTGACGCCGAGTGACCCGGGAGTCCTGCGGGAGGCTCCCGTCGACGAGGAGTAGTCGGCGCTCAGCGCTGCGCGCGCTGGCCCGCGTATGCCAGTTCCAGATAGAGCCGGTCGATCGAGTCCTCTGCGGCTCGCACGGCTTGCGGGAACAAGCTTGTCTCGGTCATTCCCGGGGCGACGTTCGCCTCGAGGAACCATGGGAGGCCGTCGGGGTCGACGATCATGTCCGTGCGGGACAGGTGTTGCAAACCCAGGGTCTGGTGGGCGAGCACAGCCAGCTCTGCGGCAGCTCGGGCCTGTTCGGCGGAGAGCCGTGCGGGGGCAAAGTACTCGGTGCGCCCGGCGTTGTACCGCGCGTCGTAGTCGTAGGGCCCGTCCGTCACGATCTCGACCGCCGGCAGTGCCCGTGGGCCTGCACCGTTGTCCACGACCGAGACCGCCAGCTCGGTCCCCTCCACTGCGCGTTCGATCAGTGCCGTCTCGCCATAGGAGAAGCAATGCACCATGGCCTGCGGCAGGTGCTCGGGATCGGTCACCACCGTCACCCCGAGCGCTGAGCCACCCATCGCGGGCTTGACCACCAGGGGCAACGGGAGGCGGCTCACCACGCGTCCCAGCACGGCGCGGGCGCCGACCTCGCGGAACAGGCTCTGCGGCAGAGTCGCCGATTCAGGTGTGCGTGCTCCAGCACGGCGCATCATGGATGCCGCGACCGGCTTGGACCAGGTGATCCGTGCCCCGGCAGAGTCTGTGCCCACGTACGGCACACCGGCGAGGGCGAGCAAATCACGGATCGCCCCGTCCTCGCCCGTGGAGCCGTGCAGCAGCGGCCAGACGACGTCCGGTCGGGCCGTGTGCAGGAAGTCCAACAGGCTGGTGTCCAGGTCGTGCACGGTGGCAGAAGCGCCGGCAGAGCGGAGGGCTTCGGCTACTCGCCGACCGGACCTGACCGAGACCTCACGCTCATGGGAGAGCCCGCCCGCGAGGATGAGCACCTCCAACGGGTCGGCCTGATGGGAGACGGACGGGACGGCGTCGGGCTGTACTGCGGGCAACTCAGGCCTCCTCAGGTCTGGTCGGGTCCGGGAGCGTCTACACCGGCGCCACCGGCAGCGCCGACACCGCCGGAGGTGCCGAAGATGCGCACCAGGTCCAGCTCGTTGTTCACCACGGTGGACAGGCGCCGAACGCCTTCCCGGATGCGTTCCGGTGTCGGGTAGCAGTACGAGAGCCGCATGAACTCCTTGCCCTGTCCGTCGGCATAGAAGGCGGTGCCCGGCACGTACGCCACCAGCTCGGTGACGGCGCGGGGAAGCATGTCCTGCGTGTCGAGGCCCTCGGGCATCTGGACCCACGTATAGAAGCCGCCGCGCGGGTGCGTCCAGGATGCCGTGGGAAGGAACTCGGCGAGCGCACCGATCATCGCGTCCCGGCGCTCACGGTAGACCTCACGGAAGGACTTGATCTGACCGCGCCAGTCGCATGTGGACAGGTACGTGGAGATGGACAGCTGGCTCATCATCGACGGGCACAGGATCGCGGATTCGGCGGCGAGCACGAGGCGCTCCCGGACCGCGTGCGGGGCGAGGGCCCAACCGACCCGGTATCCGGGGGCGAAGGTCTTGGAGAAGGACCCGAGGTAGATCACGCTCTCCGGTGCGTACGTGTGCAGCGCTGGGAGCGGGTCCTCGTCGAATCCGAGCAGGCCGTAGGGGTTGTCCTCAAGGATCAGCACACCGAAACGCTGGGCGATCTCCACGATCTGTGGCCGCCGTTCTCGGCTCAGGGTGACCCCGCCGGGATTGTGGAAGTTCGGCACCGTATAGAGCAGTTTCACCGTCCTGCCCTGGGCGGCGAGATCCGCGAGTGACTCCTCGAGTGCCTCCGGTATGAGCCCGTCGGCATCCATCGGCGCGTGCACCACATCGGCCTGGTAGGCGCGGAACACGCCGAGAGCGCCGACGTAGCTGGGCGCCTCGGCCACGATCACGTCACCCGGGTCGATGAATATCCGGGTGACCAGATCCAGTGCCTGCTGGGAGCCGGTGGTGACCACGACGTCATCAGAGTGGGCACGGATGTGCTCCGCCCGCATCACCTCGAGGATCTGCTCCCGGAACGCCTCCTCACCCTGTCCGGACCCGTATTGCAGGGCGACGGCGCCCCGCTCGGCGAGTAGCTTTGCTGTCACCTCACTGATGGTCTCCAGCGGGAGACCGGCCAGGAAGGGCATGCCGCCTGCCAGGGAGACCACCTCGGGGCGGTTGGCGACGGCGAACAGAGCACGGATCTCGGACGCCTTCATCCCGTGGGTCCGGTTGGCGTAGTGGCCCAGCCACGGGTCCAGGCGCGTGCCCACCCCAGGCGTCGTGGCGCCGTCGGCGGCAGCGGCGGCGGGGTCGGGCGATCGCTGGGGTGAGATGTTCATCGGACCTCCATTCCTCGCACGCCCGCCGCTCGAGCGCATCGTTGCAAGTCTTTCACGCTCGTGCGCGTGCGTGCTGTGGCACTCGCCACGCAGAGGTCACCGCCACTCGACCCGTCCGTCACCTGATGTTCATCTGCGCCCTGCTTGCACGGTTGTGTGATGTGAGTAACATGACACTGCCAAGGGAGAGTGAGGGGAAATCCCAGATGCGCAGCAGCACAGAAGGTCAGCAGCGGGGCGGCGCGCGCCGTTCGCTGCGCTGGGCCCTGCGCTGCATGATGACCTTCTTCGGTGCTGTCGTCCTCGGCGCGGCATTCAGCACCGCGGCATCTGCGGACGACTCCCCCGTGGGTGGACTGCTCGGCGACGCGACCGATGTGGTCGATGACGCGACAGACGTCGTTGACGAGGTGGCTGACGTTAGCAATGAGCCGGCCGCGTCAGCTGAGGCTGGCGACGGCGCCGCTGCTGCCGAGGATGTAGAGCCGGAGGCCGCAGCCGCTGAGGAAGCGGCGCCTGCTGAGGAAGCGGCGCCCGCTGAGGAGCCGGTTGCCGCCGCGAGCGAGCCGGTGGCTGAGGTGGCCGGTGGGGCCGGCGAGGTCCTCGAGCAGGCGACCGAACCGGTAAACGAAGTGGTCGAGCACGTCACGGAGCCGGCCGCTGCGGTCACCGAAGAGGTCAGCGAAGCCACTGAACCTGTTGCCGACCTGGCCGATGTGGTCGAGCCAGTGGTCGAGGCAGCAGAGCCGGTGGCCCCCTCAGGTACCAGTGACATCGAGGCAGAAGCCGAGGTCGAGCCAGCGAGCAATGGTGCTCACACGGACCAGGCCGCGGTGGAGTCGGAGTCCTCAGAACCTCGGACGGAGTCAGTGCCCACCGACATCGCCGGGGATGTCTTGCTGATCGTCGTCTCGGAGTCCGAGGAGCCGACCCCCGGACCGATCACCGACCTGGTCTCCATGGTGCCGGTGGTGGATGGCGCGCTCGAGCCGGTGGTCGCATCCTTTGACCCGGTCCTCGAGCCTGTGCGCCCAGTTCTGGACCCGGTGCTCGAGCCGGTCGTAGCGCTCACTGAGCCGGTCGTGGCACTCGCTGAGCCGGTCGTGGCGCTCACTGCACCCGTCGGTAACACCGTGTTGAGCCCGCTCAATGATGTGAAGTCGACCGTGGGCATCTCGCTAGTTGACGACGCGGTCGCGGCGACTGAAGCGTTCGCGGTCGTCGATCGTGCACCAGCGACGACGCCAACGACAGCTTCGATCGCTGAGCCCTTGAGGGTCGCACACGCGACGGCAGATAAGCCCGCGACTGATGCTGCCCCAGCTGGCGGCACCGTGCTGCACCCGGTCACTGCGACGATTCACGACGTGCCGCAGTCGGTAGCGCTCCCCACGAACGAGATTGCCGCCCCGGTGCAGCAGATGGTGCCGACGCAGGCGCCGGAGCGTGCGGGCTTCACCGTCCCAACTGACGGGATGGTGTCGACAGGTGTCGCGTATGGGCCGACCGCCGCTGGCTCAGCCTCGGTCGCGACGATCGGACATCACGAGCACTTCTCGCCGCCCACGAGCTCCACGCAGGTGGGAGCGGGCGCGATGTGGTCTTTCCTCGACGTCATTCTCGACGTCGTCATCTCTCCTGACTGACGGATGACACGGCTGGTCCCTGAGACCGGCGCGCGTTTGGCACCCGGTACGGGTGCGTCATCCACAAGTCAGGAGATCTTTGATGCGAATCTATGTCAGGCGCGCCGTCCAAACGGCGCTCCTGACCGGGGGACTCGTGGTCATCGGTGCTGGCGCTGCAAGCGCCGCAACAGGTGACGACGCGATTGGTGGACTTCTCGACACAGCACCCGTTGAATCGAACTCACAAGGTGAGTCCGAAGGCGGAGGTTCAGTTGTCGATGAAGTCACCGAAGTTCTCACCGGTGAGGAAGGTGAGTCATCCGCAGGTGCGGATGCGTCCGGCGGCGAGCAAGGTGAAGTCGCCGTCGAAGTCGAGAGCAACGAGGCTGATGCCAGTGCCGTCACGACGGTCGACGAGACGGTCTCCGCGGCAGCTGAGCGCACGGAGTCCGGACAGACATCGGGTGCGGCCGAGGCTGAGGTCGCGGCTGAGGCTGAGGTCGATGCGGCGGCGCAGTCCGGTGAGTCCGCGGCAAACGAGAATCACGGCAATGGCAATTGTGCGTGTGCTGTTGTCGGTGAGGTGTTGGGCTCAGAGACGGTGCAGGCCGTGGATCGGGCAGCCGCGGGCGCGGTCGACGATGTGTCCGGGGTAGTGCAAGAGGCCCTTGACCCGGCCAACGGGAACGGTGGTAACGGGAATGACCCGGCCAACGGGAACGGTGGTAACGGGAATGACCCGGCCAACGGGAACGGTGGTAACGGGAATGACCCGGCCAACGGGAACGGTGGTAACGGGAATGACCCGGCCAACGGGAACGGTGGTAACGGGAATGACCCGGCCAACGGGAACGGTGGCAACGGGAATGACCCGGCCAACGGGAACGGTGGTAACGGGAATGACCCGGCCAACGGGAACGGTGGTAACGGGAATGACCCGGCCAACGGGAACGGTGGCAACGGGAATGACCCGGCCAACGGGAACGGTGGCAACGGGAATGACCCGGCCAACGGGAACGGTGGCAACGGGAATGACCCGGCCAACGGGAATACGGCGCCTGGCGCTGGTGGGTTGGTCGGTTCGGTGACTGGTCCGGTTGGTGAGGTTGCTGATTCGGTGACTGGTGCTGCGGACGGTGTTACTGGTGATGTGGTCGAGTCGACCGATGGTGTGACTGACTCCGTTGGTGGTGCGGTTGAGGATGTGGCCGGGGCTCCCGGTGATGTTCTGGGCTCGTTGCCTGGTGCCGGTGATCTGGTGGGTTCGGTGACTGGTCCGGTTGGTGAGGTTGCTGATTCGGTGACTGGTGCTGCGGACGGTGTTACTGGTGATGTGGTCGAGTCGACCGATGGTGTGACTGACTCCGTTGGTGGTGCGGTTGAGGATGTGGCCGGGGCTCCCGGTGATGTTCTGGGCTCGTTGCCTGGTGCCGGTGATCTGGTGGGTTCGGTGACTGGTCCGGTTGGTGAGGTTGCTGATTCGGTGACTGGTGCTGCGGACGGTGTTACTGGTGATGTGGTCGAGTCGACCGATGGTGTGACTGACTCCGTTGGTGGTGCGGTTGAGGATGTGGCCGGGGCTCCCGGTGATGTTCTGGGCTCGTTGCCTGGTGCCGGTGATCTGGTGGGTTCGGTGACTGGTCCGGTTGGTGAGGTTGCTGATTCGGTGACTGGTGCTGCGGACGGTGTTACTGGTGATGTGGTCGAGTCGACCGATGGTGTGACTGACTCCGTTGGTGGTGCGGTTGAGGATGTGGCCGGGGCACCTGCTGAGGTCCTTGACTCGCTGCCGGTGTTGCCTGGTTTGCCTGGTGTGCCGGAGGTTCCGGGGACTCCTGAGGTTCCTGAGCTGCCGGGGTTGCCTGGTGTGGGCGATGTGATTGATGGTCTGCCGGGGCTGGGTGACCTGCCGGGTCTTCCTGGTCTGGGTGATCTGCCGGGGCTGCCGGATGTTGGTGATCTGGTGGGTTCGGTGACTGGTCCGGTGGGTGAGGTTGTTGACTCGCTGCCGGTGTTGCCTGGTTTGCCTGGTGTGCCGGAGGTTCCGGGGACTCCTGAGGTTCCTGAGCTGCCGGGGTTGCCTGGTGTGGGCGATGTGATTGATGGTCTGCCGGGGCTGGGTGACCTGCCGGGTCTTCCTGGTCTGGGTGATCTGCCGGGGCTGCCGGATGTTGGTGATCTGGTGGGTTCGGTGACTGGTCCGGTGGGTGAGGTTGTTGACTCGCTGCCGGTGTTGCCTGGTTTGCCTGGTGTGCCGGAGGTTCCGGGGACTCCTGAGGTTCCTGAGCTGCCGGGGTTGCCTGGTGTGGGCGATGTGATTGATGGTCTGCCGGGGCTGGGTGACCTGCCGGGTCTTCCTGGTCTGGGTGATCTGCCGGGGCTGCCGGATGTTGGTGATCTGGTGGGTTCGGTGACTGGTCCGGTGGGTGAGGTTGTTGACTCGCTGCCGGTGTTGCCTGGTTTGCCTGGTGTGCCGGAGGTTCCGGGGACTCCTGAGGTTCCTGAGCTGCCGGGGTTGCCTGGTGTGGGCGATGTGATTGATGGTCTGCCGGGGCTGGGTGACCTGCCGGGTCTTCCTGGTCTGGGTGATCTGCCGGGGCTGCCGGATGTTGGTGATCTGGTGGGTTCGGTGACTGGTCCGGTGGGTGAGGTTGTTGACTCGCTGCCGGTGTTGCCTGGTTTGCCTGGTGTGCCGGAGGTTCCGGGGACTCCTGAGGTTCCTGAGCTGCCGGGGTTGCCTGGTGTGGGCGATGTGATTGATGGTCTGCCGGGGCTGGGTGACCTGCCGGGTCTTCCTGGTCTGGGTGATCTGCCGGGGCTGCCGGATGTTGGTGATCTGGTGGGTTCGGTGACTGGTCCGGTGGGTGAGGTTGTTGACTCGCTGCCGGTGTTGCCTGGTTTGCCTGGTGTGCCGGAGGTTCCGGGGACTCCTGAGGTTCCTGAGCTGCCGGGGTTGCCTGGTGTGGGCGATGTGATTGATGGTCTGCCGGGGCTGGGTGACCTGCCGGGTCTTCCTGGTCTGGGTGATCTGCCGGGGCTGCCGGATGTTGGTGATCTGGTGGGTTCGGTGACTGGTCCGGTGGGTGAGGTTGTTGACTCGCTGCCGGTGTTGCCTGGTTTGCCTGGTGTGCCGGAGGTTCCGGGGACTCCTGAGGTTCCTGAGCTGCCGGGGTTGCCTGGTGTGGGCGATGTGATTGATGGTCTGCCGGGGCTGGGTGACCTGCCGGGTCTTCCTGGTCTGGGTGATCTGCCGGGGCTGCCGGATGTTGGTGATCTGGTGGGTTCGGTGACTGGTCCGGTGGGTGAGGTTGTTGACTCGCTGCCGGTGTTGCCTGGTTTGCCTGGTGTGCCGGAGGTTCCGGGGACTCCTGAGGTTCCTGAGCTGCCGGGGTTGCCTGGTGTGGGCGATGTGATTGATGGTCTGCCGGGGCTGGGTGACCTGCCGGGTCTTCCTGGTCTGGGTGATCTGCCGGGGCTGCCGGATGTTGGTGATCTGGTGGGTTCGGTGACTGGTCCGGTGGGTGAGGTTGTTGACTCGCTGCCGGTGTTGCCTGGTTTGCCTGGTGTGCCGGAGGTTCCGGGGACTCCTGAGGTTCCTGAGCTGCCGGGGTTGCCTGGTGTGGGCGATGTGATTGATGGTCTGCCGGGGCTGGGTGACCTGCCGGGTCTTCCTGGTCTGGGTGATCTGCCGGGGCTGCCGGATGTTGGTGATCTGGTGGGTTCGGTGACTGGTCCGGTGGGTGAGGTTGTTGACTCGCTGCCGGTGTTGCCTGGTTTGCCTGGTGTGCCGGAGGTTCCGGGGACTCCTGAGGTTCCTGAGCTGCCGGGGTTGCCTGGTGTGGGCGATGTGATTGATGGTCTGCCGGGGCTGGGTGACCTGCCGGGTCTTCCTGGTCTGGGTGATCTGCCGGGGCTGCCGGATGTTGGTGATCTGGTGGGTTCGGTGACTGGTCCGGTGGGTGAGGTTGTTGACTCGCTGCCGGTGTTGCCTGGTTTGCCTGGTGTGCCGGAGGTTCCGGGGACTCCTGAGGTTCCTGAGCTGCCGGGGTTGCCTGGTGTGGGCGATGTGATTGATGGTCTGCCGGGGCTGGGTGACCTGCCGGGTCTTCCTGGTCTGGGTGATCTGCCGGGGCTGCCGGATGTTGGTGATCTGGTGGGTTCGGTGACTGGTCCGGTGGGTGAGGTTGTTGACTCGCTGCCGGTGTTGCCTGGTTTGCCTGGTGTGCCGGAGGTTCCGGGGACTCCTGAGGTTCCTGAGCTGCCGGGGTTGCCTGGTGTGGGCGATGTGATTGATGGTCTGCCGGGGCTGGGTGACCTGCCGGGTCTTCCTGGTCTGGGTGATCTGCCGGGGCTGCCGGATGTTGGTGATCTGGTGGGTTCGGTGACTGGTCCGGTGGGTGAGGTTGTTGACTCGCTGCCGGTGTTGCCTGGTTTGCCTGGTGTGCCGGAGGTTCCGGGGACTCCTGAGGTTCCTGAGCTGCCGGGGTTGCCTGGTGTGGGCGATGTGATTGATGGTCTGCCGGGGCTGGGTGACCTGCCGGGTCTTCCTGGTCTGGGTGATCTGCCGGGGCTGCCGGATGTTGGTGATCTGGTGGGTTCGGTGACTGGTCCGGTGGGTGAGGTTGTTGACTCGCTGCCGGTGTTGCCTGGTTTGCCTGGTGTGCCGGAGGTTCCGGGGACTCCTGAGGTTCCTGAGCTGCCGGGGTTGCCTGGTGTGGGCGATGTGATTGATGGTCTGCCGGGGCTGGGTGACCTGCCGGGTCTTCCTGGTCTGGGTGATCTGCCGGGGCTGCCGGATGTTGGTGATCTGGTGGGTTCGGTGACTGGTCCGGTGGGTGAGGTTGTTGACTCGCTGCCGGTGTTGCCTGGTTTGCCTGGTGTGCCGGAGGTTCCGGGGACTCCTGAGGTTCCTGAGCTGCCGGGGTTGCCTGGTGTGGGCGATGTGATTGATGGTCTGCCGGGGCTGGGTGACCTGCCGGGTCTTCCTGGTCTGGGTGATCTGCCGGGGCTGCCGGATGTTGGTGATCTGGTGGGTTCGGTGACTGGTCCGGTGGGTGAGGTTGTTGACTCGCTGCCGGTGTTGCCTGGTTTGCCTGGTGTGCCGGAGGTTCCGGGGACTCCTGAGGTTCCTGAGCTGCCGGGGTTGCCTGGTGTGGGCGATGTGACTGACACGGTTGGTGGGGCCACGGATGATGTGACTGACACTGTTGGTGGAGTCACGGACGGTGTTCGGGATGTCGTTGGTCCGGTTGCCGAAGAGGTGACCGACACCGTGGGTGATGTGACTGACACTGTTGGTGAGGCCACGGATGATGTGACTGACACTGTTGGTGAGGCCACGGATGATGTGACTGACACTGTTGGTGAGGCCACGGATGATGTGACTGACACTGTTGGTGAGGCCACCGATGATGTGACTGACACTGTTGGTGAGGCCACCGATGATGTGACTGACACTGTTGGTGAGGCCACCGATGATGTGACTGACACTGTTGGTGAGGCCACCGATGATGTGACTGACACTGTTGGTGAGGCCACCGATGATGTGACTGACACTGTTGGTGAGGCCACCGATGATGTGACCGACACCGTGGGTGAGGCCACCGATGATGTGACCGACACCGTGGGTGAGGCCACCGATGATGTGACTGACACTGTTGGTGAGGCCACCGATGATGTGACCGACACCGTGGGTGAAGCTACGGATGATGTGACCGACACCGTTGGTGAGGCCACCGATGATGTGACCGACACCGTGGGTGAAGCTACGGATGATGTGACCGACACCGTTGGCGGGGCCACCGATGATGTGACCGACACCGTGGGTGAAGCTACGGATGATGTGACCGACACCGTTGGTGAGGCCACCGATGATGTGACCGACACCGTGGGTGAAACTACGGATGATGTGACCGACACCGTTGGCGGGGCCACCGAAGAGGTGACCGACACCGTGGGTGATGTGACTGACACGGTTGGTGGGGCTACGGATGATGTGACTGACACTGTTGGTGAGGCCACCGATGATGTGACTGACACCGTTGGTGAGGCCACCGATGATGTGACTGACTCCGTTGGTGGAGTCACGGACGGTGTTCGGGATGTCGTTGGTCCGGTTGCCGAAGAGGTGACCGACACCGTGGGTGATGTGACTGACTCCGTTGGTGAAGCTACGGATGATGTGACTGACACGGTTGGTGGGGCCACGGATGATGTGACTGACACTGTTGGTGAGGCCACCGATGATGTGACCGACACTGTTGGTGAGGCCACCGATGATGTGACTGACACTGTTGGCGGGGCCACGGATGATGTGACCGACACCGTTGGCGGGGCCACGGATGATGTGACCGACACCGTTGGCGGGGCCACGGATGATGTGACCGACACCGTTGGCGGGGCCACGGATGATGTGACTGACTCCGTTGGTGGAGTCACGGACGGTGTTCGGGATGTCGTTGGTCCGGTTGCCGAAGAGGTGACCGACACCGTGGGTGATGTGACTGACTCCGTTGGTGAAGCTACGGATGATGTGACTGACACGGTTGGTGGGGCCACGGATGATGTGACTGACACTGTTGGTGAGGCCACGGATGATGTGACTGACACCGTTGGTGAGGCCACGGATGATGTGACTGACTCCGTTGGTGGAGTCACGGACGGTGTTCGGGATGTCGTTGGTCCGGTTGCCGAAGAGGTGACCGACACCGTGGGTGATGTGACTGACTCCGTTGGTGAAGCTACGGATGATGTGACTGACACTGTTGGTGGGGCCACGGATGACGTGACGGACACTGTTGGTGATGTGACCGAGGACGTCCGGGATGTCATTGCTCCGGTTTTCGAGGAGGTCACTGACACGGTCAGTGAGGTTGTCGATGCCGTCACTGACGCGATCGGTGAAGCTACTAACGGGACCGATGGAACCGACGGCACCGATGGAACCGACGGCACCGATGGAACCGATGGAACCGACGGCACCGATGGAGCCGATGGAACCGACGGCACCGATGGAACCGACGGGACCGACGGCACCGACGGAACTGACGGCACCGACGGGACCGATGGAACCGACGGCACCGATGGAACCGACGGCACCGATGGAACCGACGGAACTGACGGAACTGACGGCACCGACGGGACCGATGGAACCGACGGGACCGACGGCACCAACGGATCAGGATCCTCAGGTTCCGGCACCGGTGGACCCGGTCGAGGGGTCGGTACGCTGACTCCTGGCACGGCCGGCCCGAGCAGCGGCGGTCCCGTCTCCACTGAGGGAACGGGTGGGGGTGCGGTTCCCACCGATTCGTCGGACGGGTCCGAGCTTGCTGCTACCGGGGCTTCGGCGCCGCCGATCTATCTCGCGGCCGCCCTACTCCTGCTGATGCTCGGAGTGCGTATCAGGCGGTACGCCATGAACTGACGGGACGGCTGCGTCACGTCGGAATGGACCGGCACGGTTCTCCCCCCGGGCCTCCGCCCGGTCCACTCTGTGCCGGGAGTGTTCAGTAGGGGAACGCTCCCGGCACAGAGCAATGCCCGCGGGCCGTATCGGCCCGCGGGCATTCGTGCAGGTGTGGCTGGCTCAGCCCAGGAACTCTTCGATCTCCGCGAGGAATGCCTTCTTCGGGCGCGAACCCACCACCGACTTCACCAGCTCACCGCCGGAGTAGATGTTGATGGTGGGGATAGAGACCACGCTGTAGGCCGCCGTGGTCTCAGGGTTGGCGTCCACATCAAGCTTGAACACCGAGATCTTCTCTGCGTTCTCGGCCGCGATCTCCTCGAGGATCGGTGCAAACTGCTTGCACGGCCCGCACCAGTCGGCCCAGAAGTCCACAACGACCGGCTTGTCGGCTTCGAGCACATCGCTGCGGAAGGTGGCATCGCTGGTGGCGTTGATGGCGCCCATGGCGTCTCCTCAGGTTCGGGGGTGTTGGCTAGTTGACGAGAGTGGCGGCTGCGTCCGCCGCCGCGGGTGCTGCGGGCGCAGCGTCGAGTGCAGCCAGGTACCGCTCAGCGTCGAGCGCGGCAGAGCAGCCGGTGCCGGCTGCCGTGACAGCTTGCCGGTAGTGGTGATCCACGACGTCACCTGCAGCGAACACACCGGGAATATTGGTGCGGGTGCTGGGGTGTTCGACGTCGATGTACCCCTCCTCGTTCAAGGTCACCTGTCCGACCACAAGCTCAGTGCGCGGCAGGTGTCCGATGGCCACGAACACGCCGGATGCCTCGACTTCGCGCGTCTCCCCGGTGACGGTGTCCCGCAGGGTCACACGGCTGACCTTCTGGTCGCCTTGGATCGCGGCCACCTCGCTGTTCCATGCGAAGGAGATCTTCGGGTCCGCCAACGCCCGGTCGGCCATGATCTTGGAGGCACGCAACTCGTCGCGGCGGTGCACGACGGTGACGGTGCGTCCGAACCGGGTGAGGAAGAGCGCCTCCTCCATCGCGGAGTCTCCGCCCCCGATCACCAGGATGTCCTGATCCCGGAAGAAGAAACCGTCACATGTGGCGCACCAGCTCACGCCACGCCCGGAGAATGTCTTCTCCTCCGGCAGGCCGAGCTCCTTGTAGGCCGAACCGGTGGAGAGGATCACGGTCCGTGCACGGAACGTTTCATCGTCGTCGTTGATCACGGTCTTCACCGCGCCGTCCAGGTCGACCGACGCGACGTCCTCATAGCGAATATCGGCGCCGAACCGCTCAGCCTGCTCGCGCATCTTCTCCATCAGGTCCGGGCCCATCACGGCGTCCGGGAACCCGGGAAAGTTCTCCACCTCGGTGGTGTTCATCAACGCACCACCCGCGGTGATCGCGCCGGCGAAGACCACGGGGGCAAGTCCGGCTCGGGCGGCGTACACGGCGGCTGTATACCCGGAGGGTCCGGAGCCGATGATGATCACTTCGTGGACTTGTGCTGCGTCGGTCATGAATGTCCTTCAGGTTGGGGCACTGCCTGACTTAACCATGCCCGGTCGGTGAATGTTCCGGTGGTCGCGGGCAGTCTCAGACTGTGTCCACGATCGTCGACCAATGGTCAGCGGCGGTTCTTGCTCAGTTCACGGTGATCTCGGCCAGCTCGATCCGGTTCCGTCCGTCGGACTCGGCCACCGGGAGCTCCGGAAACCAGAGCACGATGGTGTCCAGTTCGGTGGGGGTGGAGAGCTCATAGGTGGTTTCCGGCCCCATCTCGCCCTCGGCGAGAACCTCGCCGCCGCTCGGGTCGTCAGGCTCGGTACTGCGGATCTGCAGAACGCCTCCGGCTCCCTGAACGTCAACGGTCACCGATGTCACGGTCGCGGTCTGAGAGAGCACGACGGCGTAGCCCAGGCCGTCCTTCATGCCGTACTCGGGGTTGTCGTACCGGAGTGAGTCCCAGGTGGTCTCCGGGTCACCGTCGACGGCGAAACGCGCCAGGTTCTCGTTGTCACCCACACCGGTGGATGGGTCGAGCGAGCGCCCTTCGTCGATGTCGATAGCGGCCTGGCGGGTGGGCTCCGGTGTCGGTTCTTCGGTGGGCTCCGGCGTCGTCGGCTCTTCGCTGGGTTCCTCACTGGGCTCGGTCGCGGTGGGTGTCGGCTCGCGGGTGTACTCACCCGGATCGAAGGCAGTTGACGCGTCCCGGAGCGAACCGATCGCCAGGATCGTGGCCACGACGACCACGGAGACCATGACGAAGATGACGATCGGGGTGGGATTGAACCGCTCCTGCGGGCCATCCTCTCCCTCTGTCTCGCGGACGAGCCGGCTGCGCACACCGGCCTTGATCCGAGCGCCGACGCCGGCCAGTATCCCGGTCAGTGCGGTCCCTACACCGGCTGCGGTGACGGCCGGTCGGGCGGGGGCGGTCGGCGGAGCAGGCCGGTCCGAGGTCCCGGTGGGGTCGTCCCATCCGAGTGTCGGGGGCAATGGGCGTCGTGCCGGAGGGACGGCAGCTGCTTCGGGAGCTGTTGCCTGCGCAGGACCATCCGGCTCGGAGCTCGGCGCCTCCTCGGGGACACGCTGGTCCGGTCGCGCGGCGGGCAACACGCTCGTGGCTTCTGGCGATGTCGGATCGGATCCCGCCTCGTTCCTCGGCTGTTGGTCCGACGGGGGCTCCGCTGGTGCGGTCGCGGCCTCCCGTCCGGCGATGCCGCGGCCGGGCGTGGGAAGGACGGTGCTCCCTCCGCTGACGTGCCGTGCGAGATAGCCAGGAGCGGGCGCCTCCTCGCCCGGCTCGAGCACCGTGGAGAACGACACCGGTCCACGGTCGGCCGGGGGCGGGTGGGGGTGCCAGCCACTGGAGTCCGGAACGGGTGCGGCGCCGGGCTCCGACGCTGTCGCACTCTCACTGCTGGCGGTGACCTCGTCGTCCGGGCTGACCCCTGCGGCGCTTGCCGCGTTGCTCTCGGGAGCCTGTTCGCCCGGAGCGACGTCGTCATCGTCGGCCTCGTCGTCGGACTGGTCGCCGACCGCCGGTGTGGTGGGGCCGGTGACGGGCGTGACGGATCCGATCCCGTCCCATGGCTCCAGCTCGCGCACCAGCTCGCCGGCGGTGAACGGGCCGTCCTCGTGCGGGCCGAACGTCACTGCACACAACGTGTCGAGATCGTGCGGGACATCGTCGACCAGGTCTCCGGGTGGGATGGGTGCGCCATCTTTGCGGGGGGCAGCAGGCAAGGCGCCGGCGCGTTCGGGCGCACCCGGCCAGTAGCCGGTCAGCGCCGTGTAGAGCAGGGCGACCAGGTCGATCGCGTCAGCGCGCGCTGAACGGCGCGAGTCGGTCGAGGTGATCCCCGCCTGGGCCGCGTCGACCGCGAGGCCGCAGAGCTGGACCTCGCCGGAGTCCGTCACCCGCAGGGCCGTGGGCCGCAGGTGGAGGTGGTGCACGCCGCGCTTGCGAGACAGTTCCAGCGCCGCTGCCGCCTCACCCACGAGTGCACGGGCCTGCGGCGCAGGAAGTCTTCCTTCGCTCACCAGATCAGCGAGGGAACGCGCCGGCGTCGGGTCGGAGACCACGAACCCGGTGCCGTCGTGAGAGCCGACCCGCATGATGCGACGCAGCCGTGGATCGGTGATGAGCGCCGCTCGCCGGGCCGCATCCAAGGCCTCCTCGCGGTGCGCACCCTGCACCACGGTGAGCAGGACCTCGCGTTGCAGGATCTCGTCGTGCCCGGACCAGACGCTCGTCTCCGGCAGGTCCGTCGGGAGCGGGCCCTGGAGCACGTAGCGATCGGCCAGCGTGGCGCCCGGCTCGAGGGTCGCCGTCGTGCCATGCGTCACAGACGTCCCTCCAATCCCCTCGCCGCCGACGATGCTTGTCCACATCGTACGCAACGGACCACTGATCTTGAGGCGGGTAGCCACGGGCTGAAGGCGCCGAGTCAGCGGGGAGAGCATTCCGCCCACACGTTCGAGGAGCACATCCAGTTCGGAGACGCGCAGCCGCCGCAGCAGCACCAGGTATCCCAGCCCCATCGCCCCGCCGATCACCAGCACCCGCAGCAGTGCACCCATGAACGAGGTCTGCACACCCCACAGGTGCAGGGCGCCCCAGCCGAGCAAGGTGGTGGGTATCACGGCGAGCAGCACGCGCAGGTGGGTGCGAAGCACGCGTGCACCGTCCAGGGTCGGCAGCTTGCGGCGCAGTGCCAGGTAGGCCACGAGCGCGCCGAATGTGTTCGAGATCGCCGTGGCTGCCCCAGCACCGACCACCCACCACTGCACCTCGAGGGTCAGGAAGGCCACGACGCTGCCGATGATCTGGATCCCGGCCATCGGCACCTGGATCCAGAACAGGGAGCGGGCGTCCTCGAAGGCGAAGTACACCCGCTGGGCCATCGTCCAGATCGCGATCGCCGGCAGCCCCACCAGCATCGCCACCAGCACATGCCCCACCGCGCGATAGGACGAGAAGTCGGCCTGATCGAAGGTCACCAGCTGGGTGAGCGGGATGGCCAGCACCATGAACGCCCCCGCGGCGAACACAGTGAACACAGCCAGGGTGCGCAACCCGCGGGAGAGGTCGTCCCGCACCCGGAAGGTGCGCCCGCCCGCGGCGTGCTCGCTGAGCCGGGTGAACATCGCCGTCACGAGTGAGACGGTGATCAACGACTGCGGCAGCATGAAGATCAGGAAGGCGTTGTCGTAAGCGGCGTTCCCGGCCACACTCGCCGGGTCAGGCAACGCATCGCTGCGGGTACCGGCGGCCGCCGCGAGGTTCGAGATCGCCAGGTAGCCGATCTGCCCGACGGCGAGCGCGGCGAACGCCCACATCGCGACCCGACCGGCCGATCGCAACCCCGTGTTCCGCAGACCCCACGTGGGCCGGTACCGGAACCCGCTGCGATAGAGCGGCACCACCAGGATGAACGCCTGCATCGCCACCCCGATCGTCCACGGGCCGGCCAGGAGCGCGATCCGTTGTGCGTCCCAGTCCGCCACTGACGCCGGATCGGTGGCGAAGGAGCCGTACACGATCAGGTAGGCCACCAGCCCGGCGATCGAGATGATGTTGTTCAGCACGGGTGCCCACATGTAGGGGCCGAAGCTGCTGCGCGCGTTCAGCAGTTGCCCGAGCAGTGTGTACAGGCCGTAGAAGAACAGCTGCGGGATGCACCACATCGCGAACGCCACCGCGAGCGGCATCCACGGCCCATCGCGTAGCGCTTCCGCATAGATCGTGATCAGCAGCCCCGAGGCAGCCGTCAGCGCGAGGGTGATCAGCCCCATCACTGTGGCGGCCAGGGTGAGCAACCTGTTCACGTACTCGGTGCCGCCGTCGTCCTTGCGCATCGCTCGCACGATCTGCGGCACCAGCACGGCGTTCAGGATCCCGCCGGCGAGGAGCATGTAGATGATGTTCGGCAGTTTGTTGGCTACCGAGAACGCGTTCGCCGCGTCGCTGCCCGTCACTCCGATCGCAGCCACCAGCAGCGCGTTGCGCAGCACGCCGAGGAACCGCGAGACCAATGTCCCGGAGAACATCACCGCCGCCGATCCGGCCAGACCGGAGCGCCCCGCCATCAGGTTCTCCCGTCCGGGCCCGACGGCGGAGTGTCGCCATCGGTCTCATCTGTTGCGGGCGGGCGGTCGCTATCGTCGGTCTGCTCGGGGAGCGCCTCGCCGGGGTGAGCGTCCCGGTCGGGGCGACGGCCGCCGTCGGGCGTTTCTTCGTGTGCTGCGGCCGCCCGTGCGGCCGGGGTGGCCGGGGTGAACCTGCGCTGACCCTTGCGGATGGTGCGGATCAGCCCGACCGCGAGCCCGAGCACGAGCAGCGCGGCCACCACGATCGTGCCGATGTTCTCCCAGTCGGCACGTACCCGTACCTGGAACGAATCGGCCGTCACCAGCACGTTCCCGTCGGCGGGCGTGAGCACTTCGGCGGAGACGTCCACGTTGCCGTTCGCGACCGCCGTCACCGGCAGGCGAACAGTCGTGGCCTCGCCGGGCGGGATGTGGGCAGTGACGGTCTCGTCCGCGCGCAGATACGGATCCTGGGGCACCAGCCGCACCACCACCGTGGCCCCCACCGAGAGCGTGCTCTCCAGCGTGATTGGGATCTCCCCGGAGGTGGAGACCAGCAGCACCTCGCTGGCCGGCTCCACACCGATGCGGGTGCTCAAGTGCTCCACGGCGGCGAATGCCTCGTCCACGACCTGGTTCCGGGTGGCTGTGGCGTTGGTCAGAGTGCTGGATACGCCGGTCAGTACCTGAGGGGCGATCTCGTCGCGGAACCGGGCGGGTTCGTCGGTGACGTCCGCGAACGCGTCTGCTGCCTGCCAGGCTTGTGCCAGCCGGGCCACGGTCGCGGCATCCAGGTGGGCGGTGGGACTGGGCGCGGGCAGCGACGCGCGCGCCTCCCCGGCGTCGGCGCGGCCGAGCAGGGAGCGCAGGTTCGACAGCTCCACCCAGGGCGCTGACTCCAGCGCGGTGATGGATTCGGACAGGGCCGCCATCACGTGCGGGTCGGTGCCCACGTCCCGGCTCAGGGTGGCGAGCAGCCCGCGGGGGTTGGCAGGTTGTTCCCGGGCGATCACTGCGGTCTGAGCGAGCACGGACTGGCGGATCTGCAGGTCGCTCAGCTCGGCGGTGAACGTCTCCGAGAGGGGCCCGTCCCAGAGCATCGCCTGCACATCACCGGCTTCGGTACTGATCAGGCTGCGTCCGGACGGGGTGTAGTTCAGGGGGACGGCGGTGGGCATCGCGTCAGCGGGGAGCACCACGGCGCGGGTGTTGGTCTGGGCGAGCGCGGTCACTGAGGCGAGGTCAGCGGAGGCAGGCCAGGCGACGTCCTGCAGGGCGGTGATGCCGTTCGTGGCGAGCAGTTCGGCCGTGCGGTCCCGGCCGGCCTGGAGCAGCTCGGCACCGCTGGGGCCGGTGAGCACCGCGTGGTCGGCATCGGCATATCCGAGTGCGAGCACGTCCCGCTGGGCGGCGCCGTCGAGGAGCTGGTCGGTGAGCGTGGGATCGCCGGTGCTGTCCGGCACGTCCGGGTCAGCGTCCGACGGCGTCGCCTCGTTGGTCTCGCCGGCCGGGTCTGTGCTGGTGGTCGTCTCGTCGGGGCTGGGCTCGCTGCTGCCGGCCGTGCCGGTGGCGCCAGTCTCGGGGGACGTGGTCTCCTCGGTCGTGGTCGGCGCGCCGGTCTCGGCGTCCGTTGACTCGTCCTCGGTCGCCTCGGTTGCCGGTTCATCCTCGGTTTCCGTGGTCTCGGCGGTGTCCGCAGGATCGTCCTGCTCGCCGTTCTCGGCGGGCAGGTTCTCCAGCAGGGCCGCGTCGATCCCCCATCCCACGCCGTCCGGCATCTCCTCGAGCACCGGTCCCAGCCGTTCTGCGGCCACCTCGGCGACGGGGCGGTCCTCGGCCACAGATGCCGACCATTCCTGCGCGGTCGGAGTGAACGGCACCAGCACCGACAGCTCGGTGGGAGCTGACACCTGCGGTTCGCCGGGGTACCAGAGCAGAGCGGTGCGTTCGGCGGCCACGGTTCCCTCGGCCACGGCGCGCACCTCGATACCGCGCGGCCCCCACAGGGCCCCGTCGAAGGGGGAGCGATCCGCCGGCAGGGTGATCGTGAACGGCACCTCCTCACCTGCAGGGACGTCGTCGAGGTACTCCACCGTGAGGATGGCGGAGTTGAAGGAGTTCTCCCCGTTGAACCACGAATCGAGCGCAGCACGGGAGGCAGGCACGTGCTTCTGCAGCACCAGTTGTACGCGCGGAGACGCGAGGGCCTGCTCGGTGCCGTTGCCGAGCACGCCCTCGATCACGATGTCATCGCCTGGGCGAGTCACGGCCGGGGTGATCTGCGTGAGGTCCACGGTCACCTCGCCGTCGGTCACCTCACCGGCGGCCGGTGCGGCGGAGAAGGGCAGGACGACACCGCCGACCATCCCGAGAACGGTCAGCAGCACCGCCAAGCACGAGACGAGCCCGCTGCGTCCCCGGCGGGGACGCCTGGTAGGGCGGATCATCGGCTCCTCAGCGTCGTTCGCGAGCGTGCCCCGGATCACCGTCGGCCCGTCACGCGCGGCCCTCGAGGATGTCCCGGGCGGTGGCGACCACCCGGCGCTCGTTGGGATACGCGAGCCTGGAGGCCACGTCGGCGAGTGACACCCAGGCGACGTCCTCGGCCTCGTGGTCGGGGTCGTTCTCGATGGTCAGTTCGCCGCGGAGCGCCTCGAGCAGATAGTGATGGACCACTTTGTGTACCCGGCGGTCGTGTCCGGCGAACCAGTAATCGATGGTCGCGAGGTGGCGCAGCACCTGCCCTTCGATCCCGGTCTCCTCGGCGATCTCCCGCACGGCAGCCTGCTCGGCCGTCTCGGTGCCTTCCAGGTGGCCCTTGGGCAGACACCACTCCAGACGTCCGGCACGATTCCGTCGAGCGATGATCGCCGTGTAGGCCCGGCGTGCCCGGACAGAGACCACCAGACCGCCGGCGGACGTCTCGTCCACCACGGGCAGGCTGGAGGCATACGAGCGCCTCAGACGCACCGGCTGCGGGGGCCTGGGCACCCGCGGACCAGGAGTCGGGACGGCGGCGGACATAACAACACTGTAATCAAGGCCACGCGCCTGCGCGTCATGCCAGGCCGAGGACCAGCCCACCCGCACGGGCAGGATCCGTCCTCAATCCGGTCGCAAGCGCACGCGATGTGGGGTGCTTTCGCGTTGTCATCCCGCCTGTTTGCGACGTGAACGCACCCCACAGGGGGCGCCGGGAGGGTGGTTCCCGCCAGATCGACGACGGATTCCTGCACGCATGAGTGCGCGATCACCGCAGTCTGCCCTCTGCCAGGCATGGCAGGCTGTACTGCTGTGTCGACCACGCGTGAGTCTCCCGAACCCGTCGAGCTGTTGCGCACCGCGCTCGGTGTGATCGCCGAGTACGCCCCGCAGGCGACCGAGCTCGGGCGCGTATTCGCCGACGCCGGGTTCGAGCTGGCGCTGGTCGGTGGACCCGTGCGGGACGCGTTCCTCGGTAAGGCGAGCGTGGACCTGGACTTCGCCACCTCCGCGCGACCCGAGGAGACTGAGCGGCTGCTTGCTGCCTGGGGAGACGCGCACTGGGACATGGGCCGGGAGTTCGGCACCATCGGCGCCCGCCGCGGGGACGTGATCGTGGAGGTCACCACCTACCGGACCGAGGCGTACGACTCGTCCTCCCGCAAGCCCGAGGTGGTCTACGGCGACAGCCTCGACGGAGACCTCTCCCGCCGCGACTTCACCGTGAACGCGATGGCGCTGCGGCTGCCGGACCTGGTGTTCGTGGACCCGTTCGGCGGGCTGAACGACCTCGCCGACCGGATACTGCGTACACCTGCGTCACCGGAGCAGTCCTTCGACGATGACCCGTTGCGGATGATGCGTGCGGTCCGATTCGCAGCACAGCTCGGCGTGGACGTCGAGCCCGGCGTGCTCGCGGCGATGACGGCGATGGCTGGACGGATCGAGATCGTCTCCGCCGAGCGGGTGCAGGCCGAGCTGGTCAAACTGTTGATGGCGCCGGCTCCTCGCCGCGGGCTCGAGCTCATGGTCTACGCGGGCCTGGCCGAGCATGTGCTGCCCGAGCTGCCGAACCTGCAGCTCACCATCGACGAGCACCACCGGCACAAGGACGTCTACGAGCACACCCTCACCGTGCTGGACCAGGCGATCGACCTGGAGACCAGTCCGGATGGTCCTGTGCCCGGCCCGGACCTGGTGCTCCGGCTGGCGGCGATCATGCACGACATCGGCAAGCCGGACACACGGCGGATGGAACCCGGCGGCGGGGTGAGCTTCCACCACCACGAGATCGTCGGAGCCAAGATGACCACGAAGCGGATGAAAGCGCTCCGGTTCGACAAGGCCACCACTCAGGCGGTCTCCAAGCTGGTCGCTCTGCACCTGCGCTTCCACGGCTACGGGGACGCCGCCTGGACTGATTCTGCGGTGCGGCGGTACGTGGCCGACGCCGGCGACCAGCTCGAACGGTTGCACCGGCTCACCCGCGCCGATTGCACCACCCGGAACAAGCGCAAGGCCGCCCGGCTCTCGCACGCCTACGACGATCTGGAGAACCGGATCGCGGCGCTCGCGGAGGAGGAAGAGCTGAATGCGATCCGGCCCGACCTGGACGGGAACGCGATCATGGAGATCCTGGGCATCGGTCCGGGCCGGCAGGTGGGCGCCGCATACAAGCACATGCTCGCGCTGCGGATGGAGCGCGGTCCGCTCCCGGAGGACGAGGCCAGGCGTGAGCTGCTCAGCTGGTGGGAGTCCCAGCAGGGCTGACGCGCGCCCCCGCGCCGACTGATCCCACCCCACCGGCCTGCCCTCCTCCGCCCGCCCCCACGTACCCCACCCCCGCCGGACCCACCCCCACCGCCGCGCCGAGCGCAACCCTGTGCGGCGTTCCCCTGGTCAGACGCCGCACAGAGTTGCGTTCGGCGCGGGGTCGGCGTCGCGTCAGGCCGAGAAGCGGCTGCGGTAGAGCCCGGGTGAGATCCCGACCTCTCGAGTGAACGAGGCGCGGAACGTCACCGGCGAACCGAATCCGGCGTCGAAGGAGATCCGGTCGACGGTCAGGTCTGTTGCCTCGAGCAGCTCCTTCGCCATCGCGATCCGCTCAGCGGTGACCCACCGCATCGGTGTGGTGCCGACGTCGCGCTGGAATCGCCGGGCAAGTGTGCGCGCGGAGAGGTTCGCCGCCCGTCCCAGTTCGGTCAGAGTCACCGGCCGGTCGGGGTTCGCGCGAAGCCAGTCGCGCAGATGATCGAGCCAGGCTGCTCGGTCCTCGAGCGGCTCGGCCCTGACGTACTGGGCCTGATCGCCGTCACGGTGGGAGGCGATCACGAGGTTGCGTGCGATGGTGTTCGCTGCGCGCTCCCCGAAGTCGCGCCGGATCAGATGTAGGCAGAGGTCGAGGCCGGCCGCTGAGCCGGCGCTGGTGAAGATGCCGCCGTCCTCGACGTAGAGTGCGCGCGCATCGACCTCGATGTGGGGGTACATCCGCTGCAGGAGCCCGGCGTGCCGCCAGTGGGTGGTGGCGCGGCGGCCATCGAGCAGTCCGGCTTCGGCGAGCGAGAACGTGCCGGTGCACAGGGCCGCGATCCGGGTGCCCCGGTCTGCTGCCCGTCGTAGTTCGTGAAGCAGCTGCTGGTCCAACGGCCGGCCGGGCCTTCCCCCTGGCACGACGATCGTGTCGCCGTCGGAGAGAGCGCTCAGCGGACGCTCGGGGGTGAGCCGCGCTCCCGTGTGGGTGGGGACACCCCGCAGGTCGCCGCAGAGAATCACGTCATAGAGCGGCCCGCGCTCGGGGTCCCAGTCGTAGCCGAGCGCTTCCAGCGGCATGCTGATCTCGAACAGCGTCAGCCCTTCGGTGAGTGGCACGGTGACTGATGGTCGCGACATGGCAGAATGCTATCGGTTCTTGTCGATCCTGCCACTATCCGGGCGAGACCCGGATTGCGAGTCTTGAGTCATGCACTCCGATGACTTCCTTGCTCAGCAGGTGATGAAGGCCAACAACCCCGCATCTGCCCGTCATGCCCGCGACCGTCACGCTGTACGGAGCCTGTTCGGCACGCTGTGGCGCGGCATCCGCCACGTCGCTGCGGGCATCGACGCATTCTCCAGCGTCTGGCACGGGATCGAGGTAGCGGCCGATCACGAGTCCCGCTATCGTCCGGCCTCTTTCCGGCGCGCTCCCGTCGATGGTGCGACGTCCACACCTGGGTCAGGTCGTCCGGCGATGCCCTGCGGCCCTGACGTGAACTAGTTGTATGAGGGCTGGACGTTGGTGACGCCGGTTGTGAGCCGGGATGCTGGCGGTTGGCCGTTCGCGGCGCTGTGGGGTCGATGGTAGTTGTAGTGGATGTTCCAGGTGTCGATCGCGGCTGTGCGGTCCTCTTCGCGGTCGTAGGGCTGGGCGTAGAGGACTTCTTCGGCCATGATCCGGTTGTAGCGCTCTACTTTGTCGTTGTGCCGTGGGGTGTAGGGCCTGGTGTGTTGGTGGCGGGTCCGGGCACCGACGATGCGGGCGAAGTCGCGGGAGCGGTAGCAGGAGCCGTTGTCGGTGATCACGCGGTGGATGTGGGTGATGCCGTGAGCGGCGAACCAGACTTTGGCTCGGGCCAGGAACCCGGCCGCGGTCGTGCCTTTCTCGTCGCCGAGCGGCTCGGTGTAGGCCAGGCGGGAGAAGCCGTCGACGATCGAGTGCAGGTAGACGTAGCCCGCTCGGGCGCCAGCGTCCTTGGCTCGGGCGGCGGCCCGGTTCTGGTTGCTGTCGCGACCGTGGACGCGCCACCCTCCGCCGTCGGGGATCCGGCCGACCTTCTTCACGTCCAGATGGATCATGTGTCCGGGCCAGCAGGCAGTGATCTTGCCCGGGCTCCGGTTGCACTCACCGGTCGGGTCCAGGAATCGGCGACGTCCCAGGCCGAGCTGGGTCAGGTGCCTGGTCACCGTGCGGCGGTTCAACCTGACCCCTCGCGCTGCGAGCTCGTGGGTGATCCGAGAAGCCGACCACTTCTTCTCACGTCGCCAGGACTCGATCTGGGCAATCACCTGCACTGGCGTGGACCTGGGACTGCGGTGCGGAGTCGATGGCCGGTCGACCAGCCCGAGTTCACCGAAGCGGCGGTAGCGGTTGACCCACTTGGACGCGCACGCACGCGAGATCCCCATCTCCGCGGCGACGTGGGCGATCGGACGGGCGCGGCACCGCTCGATGAGTCGGCGACGGCCTTCAGGAGAGAGCGGCGCATTACGGTGAGACACGGGCAGGTCCTTTGCTGGCTCGACACAGACGAGATGCTTGGTCGCTTCTCATCTTTGCCGCAGAGGGCCTGCCCTTCCGGCTACCTCAGCCCCACCGGCCTGTCATCAACGTCCCGCCCCGCAACAACTAGTTCGATGTGCCGATTCGACCGCGGGCTACAGTCTGTGGTCATGGATCGAGTCGTGCACGCGTACGGTGCGCGCGCCGGCGAGTACGTGGAGAAGGTTGGCAGCATCGAGGCCGTGCATCCCGAGGATCTCGATCTCGTGCTCGGTTGGGCGAGAGGTTTGCGCGGTCCGGTGATCGACGTCGGGTGCGGGCCGGGTCAGTGGACCGATGCACTGCACCGCGCGGGCGTGCAGGTCGAGGGCGTGGACCCCACACCGCAGTTTCTCGCGTTCGCCCGGGCCCAGTTCCCCGAGGTGCCGTTCAGAGAAGGACGCGCCGAAGACCTGGGGGTGCCTGACGGATCGCTTGCCGGGGTGCTCAGCTGGTACTCCCTCATCCACACGGAACCGGGCCGGATCGACACCGCGCTCGTTACCATGGCCCGAGCGCTCCGGCCCGGTGGTGAGTTCCTGATGGGCTTCTTCGCCGGCGAGGCCGGCGAGACGGGACCGGTCCAGTTCGATCACAAGGTGGTGCGTGCCTACCGGTGGCCGGCTCACGTGCTCGCCGCGCAGGTGGCGGGCGCAGGATTCGAGATCCTCGATACCCAGACCCGGATCGACTCCGGTCACCGCCCGCACGGTGGGATCCGAGCGCGCCTGGCGACCTGACACGCGGGCGACGCGCTAGGACCGCGTTGATCGGCTGGCAAGTATGCCGGGTGATCACGCGAAGCCCACCGATCCCGTGACGCCCACGGTCGATACGTGCCAGGACGTCGTCCTGGACGCCGATGAACAGGTGACGGGCGATGCCGTGGCCGCGTGCGCCGTCGGGATATTGATCGCGTACGTCCTCGCAGATCTTCTACGACGACAACACGATCGATCCGCCCGTTTGACCGAGTGGCGGGCCGCCACACTGGTCCGGGCCGCACGGTCGAGCACCACTGTGACCCGACCGGCGCTCACCTCTTGACCCGCGCCATCGACGGGTCGAAGGGCGCTGTGCGGCCCACGGTCAGCACCTCGGCGGGCAGACGCTCGCCCAGGTAGTCCACCAGTAGCCGACCGCCCGCCACGGCGTGCTCCGGGGGCAGATAGGCGAGCAGCAGGAAGCGGGCGAGCGAGGGCGCGGGGCCGGCGCTGGTGACGTAGGAACGGCGTCCCAGCGCATCCTCGATCGACGCGCCGTCGACCGTGAGGATCGGCTCTCCTCCGGTGGGGCGGCGCCGGACGCCGGTCTCCAGGGCGAGAGAGCACAGGATGCTCGTCGGTCCGGCCTCGCGTGCGGCGAGGTAGGCCTCCTTGCCGACGAAGTCCGCGTCCTTGACCTTCGGCAGGGCCAAGCCCGCGTCGACGGGGGATCGGATGCCGTCGAGCTCGGCCCCCATCAGCCGGTGCGCCTTCTCCAGCCGCCCCGTCGTGCCGTACACGCCGGCGCCCGCGACGATCATGCCGTGGACCCCGCCCGCCTTGCGCAGCGCGTCCCACAGTGCCAGGCCGTGCTCTATCGAGGTGTACAGCTCCCAGCCGAGGTCCCCGACGTAGGAGATGCGGACCATGTGCACCGGGATGCCCGCCAGGTCCACCCAGCGCGTGGTGCCGAAGGGGAAGCCCGCATCCGAGAGATCGTCCTGGGTCAGCGCGGCGACCACGTCGCGGGCTCGCGGCCCCCAGAGACCGAGCGTGCACAGGGAGGACGTGAGGTCGGTCAGGACCGTGGAACCGTCCGCCGGCAGGTCCCGTGCGAGCCACGCTCCGTCGCGCCCGGCGTCGGCGGCGCCGGTGACGATGCGGAAGCGGTGCGCTCCGAGCCGGAAGACGGTCAGATCGGAGTGGAAGCCCCCGCGCGGATCGAGCAGCGGCGTGTAGATCACCCGGCCGACCGGTCGGTCGACCTGCGCCATGGCGAGGTGCTGCAGATGGCCGAGGGCACCGGGACCGGAGAGATCGAAGATCGCGAACGCCGTCAGGTCGATCATCGCTGCACGCTCGCGCATCGCGAGGTGTTCGGCCTCGATGATTGGCGACCACCAGCGGGCATCCCACTCGTGCGTGGGATCCGCGGCGGTCACCTGATCGGCGTACTCCTCCAGCAGCGGCTCGTTCGCTGCGTACCACTGCGGGCGCTCCCACCCGCCGGCCTCGAAGAACTCAGCGCCCAGCGTGACCTCGCGGGAGTGGAACGGGCTCGTGCGCACGCCGCGGCGGCTCAGCCACTGCTCACGCGGATGGCTGATCCCGTAGATCTTCGGGAAGCCCTCGGTGGCGCGTGCGCGCACATGCTGCTCGGTGCGCGCGGCGGGGTGGAACCGCGCGATGTCGGAGGCGTGCACGTCGATCTCGCTTGCACCGCCCACCAGCCATTCCGCGATCACCCGCCCGACTGCCGGAGCCTCCTTGATCCAGACCGCCGCTGCCGACCACAGACCGCGCACTTCCGGGGTCTCGCCGAGCACGGGCGAGCCGTCCGGGGTCACTGAGAGCAGGCCGTTGATCGCATCCTGACAGGCGACGCCCGGCTGGTCGAGCAGCTCCCCGAACAGCTCGTGGGCGGCGGCCAGCTGCGGGGCGAAGTCGTCGTCGGTGAACGGCATCCGCGTCGGCGAGCTCTGCGGGCCTTCCCGAGAGCGGGAATCTCTGTGGGGCGATGCACCAGGGGCCGGTGCGCGTAGGAGCCCACCTGCAGGTTCGCGCCACGCTGGCGCTCGTACATCTTCTCGTCCATGTCGCGTACGAGCGGGTACGAGATCCACTCACTGGTCGCGGCGAGCTGCGGAATCGGCCCCAGGTCCATCATCTGGTGCACCATCGGGGTGAGGGGGATGCGCGCACCGGCCAGCGCGGCCACTGCGGGGCTCCACACGCCGCAGGCGACGATCACGGTCTCGCAGGCGACGTCGCCGCGGTCGGTGCGCACCCCGGTCACGCGTGCTCGCCCGTCCGGTCCCGCGACGGTGTCGATACCGAGCACCTCGGTCCCGGATGCGACGGACGCGCCCTGTGCGACGGCGCGGGCGCGCATCAGCTCTCCGGCGCGCACCGCGTCCACGATCGCACCGGAGGGCGTGTGGAAACCCGCCCGTAGCAGATCCTCGCGGATCCACGGCGAGAGCTCCTTGATCCGATGGGGGTCGATCAGCTCCGCCTCCACACCCCAGGACTGCGCCGAGGACATCCGGCGCCGCAGCTCCTGGTGTCGTTCGGCGGAGCGAGCCACCTCGATGCCGCCGCAGGTGGTGAGGACGCCGAGCTCGGCGTACTGGCGCATCGAGTCGGTGGTCAGCTCGGTGATCTCGCGGGAGTGGTCGACGGGGAAGACGAAGTTCGAGGCGTGTCCCGTGGAGCCGCCGGGATCGGGCAGCGGGCCCTTGTCGAGGATCAGGATGTCCCGCTGCCCGAGATCGGTGAGATGCCGGGCCACCGCGTTGCCCACG
Organism: Ruania alba; assembly: GCF_900105765.1. Lineage (NCBI taxonomy): Bacteria > Bacillati > Actinomycetota > Actinomycetes > Micrococcales > Ruaniaceae > Ruania > Ruania alba. Next base: position 745,176 of record NZ_FNTX01000002.1, on the reverse strand, counting down.
ATGCCGGCGCCGATGATCACGACGGCGGCCTGTGACGGGATGCTCATGTCCCTCTCGCCTCCTTCCCCGCGTCTTTGTGCCGTGTCTCTCTGCCGCACCGGCGCCGACGGGCGTCAGAACAGCCCCACGGTGTTCCCGTCTGAGTCGATGTCGATCGATTCCGCGGCCGGTGCGGAGCCGAGTCCCGGCATGGTCTGCATGGTTCCGCAGATCGGATAGACGAAACCCGCCCCTGCGGACAGCCGCACCTCGCGCACCGGCAGCCGCCAGCCGCGCGGCGCGCCTTTCAGCGCCGGGTCGGACGAGAGCGACAGGTGCGTCTTGGCGACGCAGATCGGCAGCCGACCGTATCCAGCGCTCTGGAATCCGTCGATGTCCGCGGCTGCCGTGGCGGAGAAGTCCACGCCGTCGGCGCCGTAGATCTCCCGGGCGATGAGGTCGATCTTCTCCCGTAGCGGCGCCTCATCCGGGTACAGCAGCCGGAAGGAGGACGTCGCCGGCTCCGTGACCGCCTCGGCGACGGCCTCCGCCAGTTCCTCGGCACCGCGTCCGCCGTCGGCGAAGTGCGTCGAGGCGGCACAGCGTACGCCCTCCTCGGCGGCGATCTCGCGGATCGCGGCGACCTCGGAGGCGTGGTCGTTCGGAAAGGCGTTGATCGCGACGACGGGTGTCACGCCATGGTGCCGGATGATCGCGAGCTGGGCGCGCAGGTTGTCGGCTCCGGCCCGCACGTCGTCCGGGTTCTCCTCAAGCAGGCCTTGCGGCAGGGGCCTGCCCGCGATCACGCGGTGTCGGCCGGAGTGGGCCTTCAGCGCTCGCACGGTGGCGACCACCACGGCGGCGTCCGGGATCAGCCCGGAGACGCGGCACTTGATGTTGAAGAACCGCTCCGCGCCCATGTCGGCGGCAAAGCCCGCTTCGGTGACGAGGAACTCCCCGGTGTGGATGCCGATCAGGTCCGCCACCACGGACGAGTTCCCGGTGGCGATGTTCCCGAAGGGGCCGCAGTGCACCAGGGCGGGAGTGTTCTCCATCGTCTGCATCAGGTTCGGCTTGATTGCCTCGCGCAGCAGTACGGTCATGGCGCCGGCGGCGCCGATCCGCTCCGCTGTGACGGGCTCGCCGTCGCGGGTGTACCCGACTACGATCCGGCCCAGCCGTTCGCGTAGATCCTGCAGGGAGGTGGTCAGCGCGAGCGTGGCCATGACCTCGCTGGCGGCGGTGATGTCGAAGCCCGACTGCCGGGTCGGGCCGTCAGTGCGGGCGCCGAGCCCCGCCACGATGGTCCGCAGGGCGCGATCGTTGACGTCGAGGGCGCGGCGCCAGGTCACCCTGTCGGGGGCGAGCCCGGACCGGCTGCCGCGGAACAGATGGTTGTCGATCTGTGCGGCGAGTTGGTTGTGCGCAGCGGTCACGGCGTGGATGTCGCCGGTCAGGTGGAGATTCAGCCGCTCCATCGGCACGACCTGGCTGCGTCCGCCGCCGGCCCCGCCGCCCTTGATGCCGAGCGTGGGGCCCATCGACGGCTGCCGGATCGCGATCGTCGCACTGCGACCGGTGCGGTTCAGCCCTTGGCCGAGCCCGATCACGGTGGTGGTCTTGCCCTCGCCGAGCGGGGTGGGTGTGATCGCGGTGACGACGACGTACTTCGCCCGGGGGCGTGCGGAGAGCTGCTCAACGGTGGCGAGGTCGATCTTCGCCGCCCCGCGGCCGTAGGGCTCCACCAGTTCCTCGTCGATCCCCATCCCGGCGGCGATGTCCCGCATCGGCGCCAGCGTCGCCTGCTGGGAGAGCGTGAGGCTGTGCGCCCGCGAGGCCTCGGTGCTCAGCGCGTTCGTCATGCTGCCTCCGGCGCTGGGTCCAGCAGGCTGCGCCGCCATCGCTGGACGGCCGCCATCGCGTTGAAGGTGTAGATGTGGATACCCGAGATCGGGGTCGGGGCCTCGGCCAGAGCCCACAGCAGCGGGCCGGGATCGTAGCGCCCTGCGCCCAGCCGGAGCATCTCCGGGTGGCCGGAGAGGAAGCGCGCCGACTGCGCGACGCCGATCCGCGTCGCAATGCGCAGGAGCCGCCCTCGCGGTACGGGCGCGGCGATCCCGGCGAGCACATCCAGCTCGATCCCACGGGCGCGTACGTCGCAGGCCCAGCGGAGCGTCGTCTGCGGGGAGAAGCAGATCTGACTGACCACCCTGTCCGCGTACGCCGCCTTCTCGGCCAGCGCGCCGTGCATGGCCGCGTCGGGGATGTGCGGGTGCGACTCCGGATATCCGGCGACGCCGATGCTCAGCCCGGGGGAGATCTCCCGGAGCGGCCGGACAACCTCGATCGCCGAGGAGAACGCGCCCGTGGGAGAGTCGGCATCGCCGCCCACGACGAAGACCTCGTTGATGCCGCCGTCCGCCAGTCGCGCGGCGATGTCCTCCAGCTCGGCGCGATCGCGCATCCGCCGGGCGGCGAGGTGGGGGACGGCGCGGTGGCCGAGCGCCGCGAGGCGCAGGGCGATGGAGACCGTGGTCGCAGCGGAGCGCGTCGGGGAGAAGGTCACCGTCACGGTCGCCGGCGCCTCGAGGTGCGCGGCGACCTCGTCGACGACGTCGTCGGTGGGCATCACCTCGTAGCGCGGGTCGCGCAGCCAGCGGCTGACCAGCGCCTCGGGGGGGAGCGCCTCGGAGGTGAGGGCCTCAGGCAGCATCGGACTTCCTGCTCCCTCCCGGGTCCTGCGGACCCCTGGTGCCGCTCAGCACCTGCTTGGGCAGGTCCTTCTTCGGGTCGATGAAGGGCTTGGGCACGACGACGGCGTCCGCCGTCCCGTCCGGCGTGACGATCTCCAGCGTGGTTCCCAGCTCTGCCAGCGCCACCGGGACCATCGCGTATCCGATGTTCTTCTCCAGCCGCGGCGACCAGCAGGCCGAGGTGACCTGGCCGACCTCGGCGCCCTCGTGGCGCACCGGGAACGGCTCGATCATCGATCCGTCGTTGTAGCTGCCGAGCTCGGCCCCGCCGATCTCCACTCCGGCGAGCTTGCGGGTCACGCCCTCCTCACGGATACGCAACAGCGCCTGCTTGCCGATGAAGTCGGCGCCCTTGTCGAGGCTGACCATCCAGTCGTAGCCCATGCCGATCTCGAAGGGATTGGTGTCGAAGGTGATGTCGCAGCCCTGGGCGAGCATCCCCGCCTCGATGCGGCGGATGTGGCAGGGGCCGATCGGCGTCAGGCCGTAGGGCGAGCCCGCAGCCATCACCCTCTCCCACAGCTGGACACCGTCGCGCGAGGCGTTCCGCACGTAGATCTCGAACCCGGCCTCGCCGGTGTAGCCCGTGCGGGAGACCACGAGGCTCATCCCGTCCAGCTCGTACACGCCGAGGCGGTAGTAGCCGATCTCGAGCACGCTCGGCCCGAACAGCGCGCTCATGACCTCGGGGGACCGCGGTCCCTGCACCTGCACCGGGCCCACGTCGGCTTCGCGGATCGTCACGTCGAAGTCCGATCCGTGGGCGACACCCTGGGCCCACAGCAGGACGTCGCTGTCGGCGAGTGAGAGCCAGAAGTGATTCTCGCCCAGGCGCAGCAGCACCGGGTCGTTCAGGATGCCGCCGGCCTCGTTCGTCACGAAGACGTACTTGCACTGCCCGACCGCACATCTGCTCAGGTCCCGCGTGATGAGGTAATCGGTGAAGGCAGCGGCGTCGGGGCCGGTGATCTCCACCTGGCGTTCGACGCCGACATCCCACAGCGTGACGCCGTTCAGCAGCGACCAGTACTCCGCCACGGGGTCGCCGTAGTGCCGGGCATGATACGTGCGGTTGTAGACGCTGTACATGGCGACGCCATGCTGCCGGGAGGCGTGGAAGAAGGGGGACTTGCGAATCCTGGGGTACAGCAGGATCCGAGGGTCTGGATTCACGGACATCGTCGTCCTTTCGCCGAGTTCCGACGGTGGTTTCCTGTCTACCAGGCGTGCGCACTATGCGCAATAGGTTGCGTATCGCGCAACCATAGCTAGGCTGGGGCGATGACATGGGAGACGAAAGGGAGCGTCGTGGGCGCGCTGGACGATATGCGCACCCAGGTCATCTCTCCCGAGGCCGTCAGGGGCCCATCCGTGCGCTCCGTCGATCGCGCGCTACGCGTACTGGAGATCATCGCCGACGAGGGGGAGGCGACCCTGGTACGGCTGGCGCGCGAGCTGGGCGTCCACAAGTCCACGGTGCTGCGGCTGAACGAGGACCTGATCCGGCACGGGCTGATCGAGCCCGCCGGAGGTAGATCCGGTTACCGCCTGGGTGCCGGCTGCCTGCGACTCGCCGCGGCCGCGGCCACGGCGGCGACGCTCGACGTGAGCCAGGTCGCCCAACCGGTGTGCGATCGACTGGCCGAGGAGCTCGAGGAGACCTGCAACGTTGCGGTGCTGCGCGAGGGCATGGCGGTCAACGTCTGCCAGGCCGAGGCGTCGACGGCGATCGGCACCCGCAACTGGATCGGTCAGTCCACGCCGCCGCATGCCACCTCCAACGGCAAGGTCCTGCTGGCCGCGCTCGATGAGGGTGCGCTGCGCGCGGCGCTGCCCGCCCGGTTGGAGCGCTTCACCTCCCGCACGGTGACCGCCCGGGCGACATTGCGCCAGACGCTGCGTGAGGTGCGCGCCCAAGGTTTCGCCGTGGCGGCCGAGGAGCTGGAGGAAGGGCTGAACGCGGTGGCGGCGCCGATCCGTGACTTCACCGGCGCCGTCGTCGCGGCGCTCAGCGTCGCCGGTCCCGGCTACCGGATGACCGAGGAGCAGTTCCCGCGGGTCCGCGACGCGGTGATGCGCGGCGCCGCCGAGATCTCCGCACAGCTCGGCCACCGGCAACGCTAGCGGCGCCTCCGCGGCTCGTCAGACGGCACCCACCGAGCGTGGCCGGTCGCGGAGGATGGACACTCCCCGCTGGTAGACCACCGCGAGGACGGCAAACACCACCGCCAGCCCCACGAACGGGCCACGCTCCCACCCCGTGTCGGGCAGCACCGCCGCGGCGACAGCGGCAGCACCCGCGAACGCCCCGTTGTAGAGGGTGTCGTACAGGGAGAACGCCCGGCCGCGGAACTCGTCGGCGGTGTCGCGCTGCACGATGGTGTCCACCGCGATCTTTGCGCCCTGCACCGACAGCCCTATCAGCACCGCCGCGGCCGCCACCACCGCGAAGGTGGGCCGGGTGCACAGCAGCACCTGACTGATCATCCCGATGCCCAGGCACACCACCACCCACTGCGACGGTGTCATCCGCTCGTGGGCCAGGGGGGTGAGCACGATCGCCAGCCCTCGCCCGGCGAAGGCGATCCCGGTGAGTAGCCCGAAGGTGCCGAGCCCGGCCACCGCATCGAGGGGATCGCTGAGCACGTTCCGGGAGATGAGGATGAGGGCGATGAAGTTCATGCCGTAGAGGAAGTTGTGCGTGGCCATCACCCCGAGCGCCATCCCCGGCGTCGCACGTGCCACCAGGTACCGCGCGCCGCTGACCAGATCCGCTGCGGTGGCCCGGACGTCTCCCCACACCTGGGCGGCCCCGCCGGTGCGCCCCTGGTGGATCTCCGGACCCAGCTGGTTCTTGCCCAGGCGCAGCGCCAGCAGGGACGCCGCCCCGAACAGCACCGCTGCCACGGCCAGGACCAGCCCGTCCTTTCCCGGACCTTCCGGCACGAGCAACCCGATGCCGAATCCGATCGCGGCACCCACCACTGCCGAGACCCCACCGAGCGTCGGGCTGAGTGTGTTCGCGATGAGCAGCTGTTCGCGCGGCACCACCCGCGGCAGGGCCGCCGAGAGCGCAGCGAGCAGGAACCGGTTCACCCCGAGCGTGACCAGGGCGAGAACGTAGACCACCACGGAGACGCCGTCGGTAGCCATCAGCAGCGCCAGCACCGCGGTGAGCACCACCCGGGCGGCGTTGCCGACGAACAGCACCTGCCGGCGTCGCCACCGGTCCAGCAGTGGCCCGGCGAACGGCCCCACCACGGTGAACGGCAGCAGCAGCACCGCGAACGCCGTGGCCACCGCCCCGGCGGTGGCGAGATTCTCCGGGGAGAAGAAGAACAGGGTGGCCAAGCCGGCCTGGAACATGCCGTCCCCGCACTGGGACACCAGCCGCACGGTGAAGAGTCGGCGGAATCCGCGGTGGACGGCCACCGTACGCAGGTCGGCGAGGATGCTCACTTGTCGGAGGCTATCGCGCCCGAGCATCCCGCTTATTACGAATAGATCGGAATAAGGTGCTAAGGTCGAGTCATGGACGTCGAGCCGAAGAGCAGCCAGACCTGGTCGGCCGCGCTGCGGTCGATGGGTCGGCGGGTGACCCGGCAACGTCTCGCCGTGCTCGAGGCCGCCCACCGGCACCCGCACGCGAGCGCCGAGACGATCCTCGACGCCGCCCGGGCCGAGTTGCCCGCCCTGACCGCACCGTCGGTGTACCAGGTGCTCACCGATCTCAGCGAGTGGGGACTGCTCCGCAAGCTGGAGACCCCCGACTCCCCGGCCCGGTACGAGACCCGGATCGGCGACAACCACCACCACGTGATGTGCGTGCGGTGCGGCGCGGTCGAAGACGTGAGTTGCGTCGTCGGGCATGCGCCGTGCCTCACCCCGGCCGAGACCGGCGGGATGCGCATCGTGGCGGCCGATGTGCTGTTCCGCGGCCTGTGCGCCGCGTGCGAGGCCACGCCCGACGGCGAGACGGCCTGACCCGCCGCGCCCGGCCTTTTCCCAGATCCCCGAACGAGGAGTTGCACACCCATGACTGATGTGACCACCACCAACACCGGCTCCCCGGTAGCCAGCGACCAGCATTCGCTCACCGTCGGCAACACCGGACCGATCGCCCTGCACGACCACTACGTGGTCGAGAAGCTCGCCCAGTTCAACCGCGAACGCGTTCCCGAGCGCGTGGTGCACGCCAAGGGCGGCGGCGCCTTCGGCACCTTCGTCACCACCGGCGACGTCTCGCAGTACACCCGCGCGGCACTGTTCCAGCCGGGTGTGGAGACCGACATGCTCATCCGCTTCTCCACCGTGGCCGGGGAGCAGGGCAGCCCCGACACCTGGCGCGACCCGCGCGGTTTCGCGGTGAAGTTCTACACCAGTGAGGGCAACTACGACCTCGTGGGCAACAACACCCCGGTCTTCTTTATCCGGGACGGGATCAAGTTCCCCGACTTCATCCGCTCGCAGAAGCGCCTGCCCGGCTCGGGCCTGCGCGACAACGACATGCAGTGGGACTTCTGGAGCCTGCAGCCCGAGAGCGCCCACCAGGTCACCTGGCTGATGGGCGACCGGGGCATCCCCGCCACGTGGAGGCACATGGACGGCTTCGGCTCGCACACCTACCAGTGGATCAACGCCGACGGTGAGCGGTTCTGGGTGAAGTACCACTTTGAGACGAACCAGGGCAACGAGTTCCTCTCCGGCGCCGAGGCGGACGAGCTCGCCGGCCAGGACGCCGACCACCACCGCCGCGACCTGTACGAGGCGATCGAGGCCGGCGACTTCCCCTCCTGGACCCTCAAGGTGCAGGTGATGCCCGACGAGGACGCCAAGACCTACCGGTTCAACCCGTTTGACCTCACCAAGGTGTGGCCGCACAGCGACTACCCGCTGATCGAGGTGGGCACGATGACGCTGAACAAGAACCCGGAGAACTTCCACGCCCAGATCGAGCAGGCCGCCTTCGCGCCGTCGAACTTCGTGCCGGGGATCGCCGCCAGCCCGGACAAGATGCTGCTCGCCCGGATCTTCTCCTACGCCGACGCGCACCGCTACCGGGTCGGCACGAACCATGCCGAGCTGCCGGTGAACGCGCCGAAGTCGCCGATCCACTCCTACTCCAAGGATGGCGCCATGCGGCACCACTACCGCGCCGCCGACGCCCCGGTCTACGCCCCGAACAGTTTCGGTGGCCCGGCGGGCGACCCGGCGGCCGCGGGTGAGGGCAACTGGGAGTCCGACGGCGAGATGCAGCGCGCCGCGCAGACGCTGCACGCCGAGGACGACGACTTCGGCCAGGCCGGCACCCTCGTGCGTGAGGTGCTCGACGACGCCGCGCGCGAGCGCCTCGTCGGCAACATTGCCGGGCACGTCGCCCAGGTGCGTTCGGATGACATCCGTGAGCGGGCCTTCGCCTACTGGGACCAGGTGGATACCGCACTCGGGGCTCGGGTGCGTGATGCGGTGCAGGCGTTGCACGCCACCGTGAGCTGACGCTCACCATTCCCGACGGCGTCCGTTCCCTTCGCGGGGACGGACGCCGTCGTGCGTGTCACTGCTGGTGGCCGGTCTCAGCGACCGCCTGCTCGAGCGCCTCGGTGAATCCGATGATGATCGACCGAAGAAGGCGTGCCTTGTACAAGGCGTTGCGCGCGTCTCCAGCAGTGTCGACGTCGAACTCCAGCGAGACCACCCGCCCGCAGTCCGCGAGGGTCAGCTGGGCATCGACGCGACGGTCATCGGAACCGGGTTCCCAGGATGCCTCGGTGCGCACCTGAGCCAGCGCGTACGCACCGGCGTGATGTCCGCGCCGGTTGAGGAAACGGCGTCGGTAGAACGAGGGACGTGCCATGAACTTCTCACTCTCAGGACAACTCCCGCCTGAGTGGGCGGGGTTGGTTCGCCCTTTCACGTGTGAGGTACATCGCCCGATCGTAGCGAGTGCGGCTCCCTCGCGTCTCGCTCATTTCCTCCTGCACGCGCTCGAGGCGTGGAGCTGGGCCGACGAGACCGGCGACGGGCCCGCCAGGACGACCTCGCCCGCTGGGTCCGTACCCGGCTCGAGTGCTGAACAGCGCACCGGTCGCACCACCTCGGCGCAGTAAGGTCGACGCCATGCAACTTCCGGAACACGGCATGGACCCGGCCGAGATCCGCACCGGATGGGCGGAGGCCACCTCCGACGACGTGGACTGGCGCGGCGGGCGCGGCTGGTCGCTGGTGTACGACTCCCCGGCCTGGCACCAGGAGCTCGTCGACGACGCCGGTGCCCTGTTCGCGCACGAGAATGCCCTGTCCGCCTCGGCCTTCCCGAGCGTGCAGCAGTTCGAGTCCGAGGTGGTGGACATGGTCGGATCGATCGTGGCGCCCGGGCGGGACTTCTACGGGGTGTTCACCTCCGGTGGCACCGAGTCGATCATGGTGGCGCTCAAGGGGTACCGGGACCTGCCCGCCAACGTGAACAAGCGCCGCTTGGTGATGCCGGTGACGGCGCACCCCGGCTTCTGGAAGGCCGCCGACTACCTCGGCTTCACTGTCGAGCTCGTCGGGGTGGGTGCCGACGGGCTGCCGGACGTGGCCGAGCTGCTCGCCGCCGTGGACGAATCGACCGCGGCGGTGTGCCTGTCCGCCCCGTGCTTCCCGTTCGGGGTGGTGGACCCGATCGAGGAGGTCGGTGCGGCGCTCGCGGGCACCGGTGTAGGGCTGCACATCGACGCCGCGATGGGTGGGCTGTTCCTGCCGTTCCTGGACGCCGCCGGCACCACACCGCCACGGTTCGGGCTGGACGTCCCAGGCGTGACCTCGGTCTCGGTGGACCTGCACAAGTACGGCTACGGGGCGAAAGGTGCCTCGGTGCTGCTCTTTGCCACCCCGGAGCTGCGGCACGCCAGCTACTACGTCTCCACCGGCTGGCCCGGTGGTGCCTACGCGGCCTCCGGGGTGATCGGCACCCGCGCCGTGGGCCCGGCGGCCGCCGCCTGGACGGCGATGAGCGCCCTGGGCAGGTCGGGGTACCGCGAGCTGGTGGCCCAGGTGATGACGACGGCCCGCACCATCCAAGCCGGCCTCACCGAGAACGGGCTGCAGGTGATCGGCACACCACCGATGGGTGTCTTCGCTGCGACCTCGTCGGGCCCGTCCATCGCCTCCATCGCCTCTGCTCTGGGTACCCGTGGTTGGTGGATCGACACCCAGGACAGCCCACCCTCGCTGCACGTGGTGACCTTCCCGCGGCACGCCGACATCGTGGAGACCTTCCTCACCGACGTGCGTGACGCGGTGGCCGAGGCCGCGGCCGGGCAGGCGCCCGAGGGCTCCGGCGCCTCCTACGGCGTGATGGTGCGGGGTGGCCGGATCGACGACCAGGTACTCCGCGAGCACCTGGACGAACGGTTCACCGCCCGGCGCTGAGGTTCACCATGGCGTGACGCCTACCCGGCGCAACGTCTCCCGGGCCAGCTCGTCCAGCGCGTCCACCATGCCCGGTTCCTCCCCGCCGGCGGCGGCGACCACGGACAGCTCGGTGCACGCGATCAGCACCGCGTCGCACCCGTCGGCCAGCACGGTGCGCACGGTGGTGCCGAGCCGGGCGAGCAGGTCCGACGGCGCCCGGCCGGCCTTGACCGCGGCGATCAGCTCGAGGATGGCCTCCTGGTCAGCGGGCGCGTGCGCCTCGATCCCATGCTCGGCCAACGCGTGCGTGTACATGCCGTGCTCGAGCGTGGCGGCCGTGGCCAGCACCCCCACCCGGGTGGCACCGTCCGCTGCCAGGCGAGCGGCCGCCGTCGTGATCATGTCCACCCAGCCACCCGGCGGGAGCACCTCGGGCAAGAACGGGTGCACCGTGTTGCACGGTACGGCGATCACGGACGCGCCGGCGGACCGGAGCACCCCGACCCCGCGCCGGAGCGCCGGGACCGGCGACGCGCCCGTACCGCGCAGCGCGGCCACCCGGTCCGGCACCCGAGGGTCGGACCAGACCACGGTGGTGGGGTGGTCGGCGTCCCGCTCGGCGGGGGTGAGCTGGACCAGGCGTGCCTGGAAGTGCACGCTCGCCGCGGGGCCCATCCCGCCGAGCACACCGATCAACGGGGAGGTCACGGCGCCACGGGCTCCGCGCTCTCGACCTTGCTGTACGAGCGGTTCCAGCCGGTGATCGCGGAGACGACGATCACCACCAGCATCGCCCAGGCGTACGGGTTCAGGAAGGCCGCGCCGATACCTGGTCCCTCGATTCCGGCCTCGGCAGCCACCGTGGAGACGGTGGCGAACCAGACGATCACCGCGTTGTGCCAGGGCAGCATGTAGAACACGGTGCACGCGCTGCAGTCGAGCAGGTTCGCGCGGCGAGCCGGGCTGAGCGAATACTGGCTGCCCAGCGGCTTCGCGATGGTCGGACCCACCAGCAGGATCGCGGGGGCGTTGGCCCCCAGCGGCACGGTGAAGATCAGCGTGACGACGATGATGGTCAGCTCGGCGCTGCGCACCCCACGGGCGGCGGACCGCTCCAACCGCTCCAGCACCGCGTCCATCATCCCGCTCTCGGCGAGCACCCGGCCCAGCGCCATGATGAACAGCACCAGCATCACCACACCGGTGACGCCGCCGATCCCGTCCTCGAGCAGCCCGGTGGACTCGCCGCGCTCGGCCGGGATGCTGAACACCTCGCCGAGGCTGAGCTGCCCGGTCACCGCGCCGATCAGGACGGCGGCGACGATGCCCCAGGTGAGTGCCACGAAGATGTGCCGGCGGAGTACCGCGAGGATCAGCACGAGCGCGAACGGGATGAGCTGGATCAGCCCGAGCGCGCTCAGCTCCCCCGTGTCGGTGGCGGTGACCTCGCCGCCGCCGCCGGTCAGCGCGAAGACCACCACGGCCACGGCCGCCGCGGTGAGCGCGAGCGGCAGGCGGGATCGCACCACGTCGCCCATCTCGGCGTCCTGGGTGAACGCGGACGTCACTGTGGTGTCTGAGATCGGGGCGATGTTGTCACCGAAGGCACCACCGGCGATCAGGGCGACCGCGAGCATGGTCGGGTCCGCGCCGAGCGCCACGCCTGCCGGGTAGAGCACCGGCACCATCGCCAGCACGGTGCCCACGCTGGTGCCGGTCCCGGCCGCGAACACGCAGGCCAGCAGGAACGCGAGCACGGTGAACGCCGCGCCGGTGAGCCCGGTCTGCAGACCCACCCAGAGCAGTCCGTCCACCAGGCCGGCGGCCTTCATGATGGTGCCGAACACCCCGGCGAAGATGAACGCGAGGATCACGACGGCGCCCGTGCGGTCGGTGAGGCCCCGCACCACGGTCTGGGCGTAGGCCGTGCGGTTCACCGCGAGCGCCATCCCCACGACGAGGGCGACGAGACCGCCCACCCAGAAGGCGGAGATCGCGGCGCGCTCGGCGATGGACAGGACGCACATCACCGCGATCAGGACGACGGCCGGGATAAGCGCGGCCCAGCGGCCGCCGTGCAGCAGCAGCCGGGGTTGGTCGGACGTGGGACTGTGGCCGGATGGAGCCGACATGGGTTCGCTTTCTGCTGGTCCGGTGCGCCCGGGCAGGGCTGTGCTCGGTGCCGTGCAGGCTACACCGGGGTCGTGCCATGCATCCGTGAGACTCGCGCCAGGGGTTCCGGTGCAAACGTGATGTAAACGTTGCAAGCGAAGCCTTGTTCGCCCGTGCAACGGCGACGTACCCTGTCACTACGGGGTTACGGCCGGGCGATGGGGCGCGTGTCGGCACCGCGGAACCGGTCGCGTCCTGCGCCTGGACCGCACACGAGGGGATGTTTCGCATGACCAGTACTCAGCCACGCCCGCAGAGCAGCCGGAAGGTCCGGGCCCTTCTCGCCGGAGGACTCGTCCTCGGTGTGGGAGCCGCTGTCACGCTTGCGGCCTGGAACGACAGTGAGTTCACGTCCGGCCTGTTCGGGGCCGGCTCCTTCAACCTGCAGGGATCGTCCACGAGCGCCGTGGACGGATACTCCGACCACGAGTCCGCCGACGGGGCGGCCGCGCTCACCTTCACCACGCCGGTCGACAACCTGGCACCGGACGACGTCGTGTACGCCCCGTTCTGGGTACGCCTGGGGGCCGACACCACCAGTCCGGCCGAGCTCGACCTGGTGGCCCTCGACTCCACTGATGACGCTGGCAACAACTCGGCCAACCTGAGCTACGCGGTGTACGCGATCGCTCCGGATGCGGCGTGCGACGAGACCGCCACCGCCAGCACGGAGCTCGGCTCGGGCGCCACCCTCGCGGACGAGACCGCCGTTGCCGGCGGCGCGGTGGCCCTGCCGGTCGGCAGCCCCACCACCTCGCCCGGTGCGGCGACCCAGCTGTGCACGATCGTCACGGCCGGCGCTGACCTCGAGCAGGGCGGCCAGACCACAGCCGTGTGGCAGTTCACCGCAACCTCCGAGTGAGTCGCGCGGTCACGAGCGCCGCGCATGAGGAATCGCCGGGCCGGCGCCGAACCTGGCTGAGGCTGCGAGCCCTGCTCGCCGGGGGGCTGGTGCTCGGTCTCGGCGCGGCCGCCACGGTCGCTGCCTGGAACGACAGCGAGTACGCCACCGGCACCGTCAGATCGAGCACGTTCGGGATCGAAGGGAGCGTGAACGGCGGCGGCTACGCCGAGCACGCCACCAGCGATGCCGCAGCGACCCTCGAGTTCTCTCCGGCGCTGCCGGCGCTCTCGCCCGGAGACGCCGGATACATGCAGTTCGCGGTGCGGACCACGGCGGCCAGCTCGGTCGGTGGGACGGTGGGGATGCAGACGCCGACCATCGCCGGCTCGACCGCGCTGCGGGACGCGTTGCGGTACGCCGTGCGGGTGATCCCGTCCGGGGCATCGTGCAACGCCGCGCTGTTCTCGAACGCCTCGGCTCCGGTGGTCGTTGCGAACGACTCCGCCCTCACCGCGACGGTGGGTGCCAACTCCCGACCGCTGGAGGCCGCCGGCGCCCATGCCGCGCCCTATTGCGTGCGCATCTCCATGCTCAGTTCGGCGGCGACATCTGTACAGGGGCAGAGCACCACGATCACCTGGCAGTTCCTCGCGACGTCGCTATGAATTTTCGGATGATCGCTGCGGTGCTCGGGGCTGGTGTGCTGAGCGCCGGTGCGTCCGAGATTTGGGCCACGGCTAGTGATGCGCCGGTGCGCGAGGTGGTCACCGGGCAGGTGCTCCGGCTGGTCTCGGTGCAGGATCCCGCCGCCATGGGGGCGATGGACCCGGGGGAGGCGGTCACCTGGGACGTGCAGGTCAGCGCGAACCGTCCCGACGGCGAGATCGACCTCTCCCTGAACGGCACCGGACCTGACGGTGTCTTCCAGATGCAGGTGGCCGCGTGCACCGGAGAGGGGGCGGGGTGCACCGAACAGTTGCTGGCCCCCACCGTGGTCGGTGCGGGCACCGTCGAGGTGGGCACCCAGTCGGCGGCGGAGGAGGTCTGGTATCGCATCACCACCGAGCTGGTGGCGCCCGATCAGGGCGCGACCACGGTGCTGACTTTCACCGCGGACGGGCACGGGGAGGACGTGTCGGCCGGTGATCCCGGGGCACCCCGCGGCGACCCCGGCCTGGACCTGCCCCCGACCGGCGTGCTGGCACCGGTGCTCGCACTCGCGCTCACCGGTGTGCTCCTGCTCGGGGGGACAGCGCTGCGCAGGGCGAGCCGTGCCGGCGCACGCAGGCAGGCTGGGCCCTCATGACGACGTTCCGCACCCTCCGTACCCGCCTCGCCGCGGCGGTGGTCGGCCTGGTCCTCGTGGCGGCCACCGTCGCCACTGGCACCGCCCAGCCGACCACCGCGGCCTGGACGGACAGTGAACACGCACGGGCCGCCGTCACCGCGTCGACGCTCAACGCGCCGCGTGCGAACGGCTGCTCGGTCCCGCTGCTGAGTCCGACGGCGACCCTGAGGTGGTTGGCGCCGTCACCAGCACCAGGGGCCGCCTACACCTACCGTTGGGAACTGATCCGGACCGCGACGGGGACGGTGGTTCGCTCAGGTTCCGACCCGAGCACCACCTCGGCCCGCGAGGTCAGTACCAGCGAGCTGGTCTCGCTCGCGACGACATACACGTTCCGGATCCGGACCGTGTCCGGGACCTGGGAGAGCACCTGGCGGACGGCCACTGTCACGACGATCCTGGGTGCCCTGGGGCTCACCCTGATCGGATCCTGCTCATGGAACTAGGTGCGGATCGTGGCTGAGCGGGCCCGACGGACCGCCGGCGTCGGTGCGCTGGCTCGCGTCGGCGATGTGGCGCTCACCGTCCTCGCCGCCGCGGGCGCCCTGTGCATCGTGCTCGTGGTGCTGGCGTTCACCCTGAACATCTCGCTGATCATGTTCTCCACCGGCTCGATGACGCCGACCATCCCGGCCGGGTCGGTCGCCCTGGTACGCGAGGTCCCCGCCACCGAGATCGAGGTGGGAGACGTCGTCACCGTGGATCGTCCAGCGGCGCTGCCGGTGACGCACCGGGTCACCGAGGTGCTCGGCACCGACGGCGAGCAGGTCACCTTCACCATGCAGGGTGATGCCAATGCCGACCCGGACCCGGCCCCGTACACGGTCTCGCAGGTCCGGCTGGTGCTGGGCTCGGTGCCGCACCTGGCGTCCGTGATCGTGTGGTTCCAGGACCCGGTGGTGCTCGGGTGCCTGACGCTGGTTGCGGCAGGGCTCGTCACCTGGGCGTTCTGGCCGCGTCAGTCACGACGAGCGGTCGACCCGGAGCCCGCCCGGGCCGACCCCGATCAGGAGCGTGACACGCTCGATCACACCTGAGGTTCGAGCAGCACCTTCAACGCTTCACCGGATGTCGCCAGCTCGAAGGCGCGGTCGGCCTCCCGCAGTGGCACCCGGTGGGTGATCAGCGCGGCGAACGCCTCGGGCGCGCCTGCCACAATCTCCATCGCCTCGGCGCAGTCGTCGGCCGTGTTCGCGGTGGACCCGGTGACGATGAGCTCGCGGTAGTGGATCAGGTTCGCGTCCACGGTGACCTCGCCCTTGCCCGAGGGGAGCCCGGCGAAGAAGTTCACCCGGCCGCCCTTGGCCGCGGCCTGGACGGCGTCGGTGAACACCTGATGCACCGGCGTCGCCGCGATCACCACCTCGGCACCGATCCCGCCAGTGATCTCGAAGACCCGCTGCACCAGGTCCTCAGCGCGGGGGTCGATCGTCTCGTCGGCGCCGTACTCACGGGCCAGCTCACGCCGGGCAGCCGAGGTCTGGCTGACGATGATCCGGCGCACCCCCGCCTGCTTGGCGAGCACCACCGCCGTCAGGCCGATCGGTCCCGCACCGCACACGAGCACCGTGTCGGTACTGGTCAGGCGCAGCGGGCGCAGGCCCCGCACGACGGCCGCGACCGGTTCGATCATCGCCGCGGTCACCAGGTCCAGCCCCGACGGCAGCGGCAGCACATTGCCGCCGGCGACCCCTCGAGCGGTAACGCGGACGACCTCGGCGAACCCGCCGTCGAAGGTGAGTCCCACCGAGGTGTAGTCCTCGCACAAGTTGCCCAGGTCGATCCGGCAGGGCGGGCACTGCCCGCATGCGATGTTCGGCGCGATCGCCACCGGGGTCCCCGGTGCCAGGTCGTCCCGGCCGGACCGGTTCTCCCGGACTCGTCCCACCGACTCGTGGCCGGGCACCCGCACGGTGCCCGGTGGGAAGAGGCGATGCTCCCCGCGCGCGATCTTCAGATCCGTGCCGCAGATCCCCGCGGCCACCACATCGATGGTCACCTCGCCGTCAGCTGCCTGCGGGACGTCCTTCTCCCGCAGGTGCAGGCGAGAATCGCTGCCGTACTCGTAGGCCAGCACCCGTGCTCCCTCCGTCAGGACCCCCACCGTATGCCTAGCCCGCAGGCACGAGGGCGACCGTCCGATCCGCGACACAGCCAGCGCCCACCCGAGCGCGAACGCAACCGTGTGCGGCGGGCCTGGCCCTGGATGCCGCACGAGGTTGCGTTCGGCGCGGGTTCGTCAGTCGAAGTCGAAGAGATCCTCCAGCCAGCTCTCCCGGCGCTTGCGCTTGCGGTACCGAGGATCCTGACGGCGGTCGTAGCGACGGTCATCCTGGTGATGACCGCCGTACCCGGGCATGCCGTACTCGGAACCGCTGTACCCGGGCACCCCACCCGGCGGGCCGGGAGGAGGTCCCGGCGCGGGGCCGTCGTCGAACGGGCTGCCGTAGGCGGGGTCGGGCGTCACCGGCGTGGGAGCTGCGGGAGGCGGGGGCGGCGGGCCGGCGTTGACTGCGACGCGCTCGATGATCTTGTCCAGCTCTCCACGGTCCAGCCAGACGCCGCGGCACGTGGGGCAGTAGTCGATCTCCACCCCGCTGCGCTCGCTCATCACCAGGGTCGCCCCATCGGTCGGGCACTTCATAGACGCTCCTTGTCGCAGGTTCCCCGGGGTGAACGAGTGCCGCGGCGCCAATGTTCCGCCCCTCGGAATCAGCCGTCGATCTGGCTGTCCCTAGGGTGCGTTGTCGTCCTGATCGTGCCGTGCAGGGACGGCAACGCACCCCACGTCGCGGGGTGTGGTGATGGGCCGGTCAGCGCTCGGCGTCGCCGGCGATGAACTCCTCCACCTTGACCCGGCCAGCGTCGTCGTCGTACTGCTCCGGCGGCGACTTCATGAAGTACCCGGAGGCGGAGAGCACCGGTCCGCCGATTCCGCGATCCTTGGCGATCTTCGCGGCGCGCAGCGCATCAATGATGATCCCCGCCGAGTTCGGCGAGTCCCACACCTCGAGCTTGTACTCCAGGTTCAGCGGCACCTCGCCGAACGCACGCCCCTCCAGTCGCACATACGCCCACTTGCGATCATCCAGCCACTGCACATAGTCGGAGGGCCCGATGTGCACGTTCCGGGCGCCGAGGTCGTGCTTCAGGTTCGACGTGACCGACTGGGTCTTGGAGATCTTCTTCGACTCGAGGCGCTCGCGCTCGAGCATGTTCTTGAAGTCCATGTTGCCGCCGACGTTGAGCTGGTAGGTGCGGTCCAGCACCACGCCTCGCTCCTGGAACAGCCGGGCGAGCACCCGGTGCGTGATCGTGGCGCCCACCTGGGACTTGATGTCGTCACCCACGATCGGCACCCCGGCCTCGGTGAACTTGGCCGCCCACTCCGGATCCGAGGCGATGAACACGGGGAGCGCGTTCACGAACGCCACTCCGGCATCCAGTGCCGCCTGGGCGTAGAACTTCGCCGCGTCCTCCGAACCGACCGGCAGGTAGCAGATGAGCACGTCTGCCTTGGCCTCGCGGAGCGCCTGGGCCACATCGACGGCGGGAGAAGGGGATTCCTCGATCATCTCCGCGTAGTACTTGCCGAGGCCATCGAGGCTCGGTCCACGCTGGACCGGGACTCCCAGCGGCGGGACGTCAGCGATCCGGATCGTGTTGTTCTCGCTCGCTCCGATCGCCTCGGACAGATCGAAGCCCACCTTCTTCGCATCGACGTCGAACGCCGCCACGAACTCGATGTCACGCACGTGATAGGGACCGAACTGCACGTGCATCAGTCCCGGGACAGTCCCGGCCGGGTCGGCGCCGGCGTAGAAGTGCACGCCCTGCACGAGGGAGGCGGCGCAGTTGCCGACCCCCGCGATCGCCACGCGGATGCTGGTCATGATCTTCTCCTTCGGATGGAACGACTCGCGCCACGGACGGCTCCCTGGACGGCAACCCGGCACCGGCGCCAGAGCGCCTCAGCACGAACAAAGTGATGAGTATGTTCGGTCTTCTATGTTATGCCGTGTCGCGGGGTGCTCAACCCGCGCCACACGTCAGGCGACGTTGTGCGCGCCCAGGGTGAGGGACGCCGTCGGCAGTTGTGACGACACTCACCCCGGGTGAGCGAATCCTGTGTGGACCACGTGAAGGCGCGCCTTCGCTCAGGTATGCGACGCATACTGGGAAACTGCGGGACCGCATGACCTGCGGGCACGGCAGCGAGGAGAAGGGGCCCACGTGGCACAAGGACGCGGATCGTCGGGGCGTGGCGCCTCCGGTCAGGGGGCCGGCGGGCCGAAGCGACGCAGTGTGCGCGAGAGCGGCGTCAGCACGTCCGGGACGGGCGCGCCCTCGTGGAAGAGCACCTCGGGTGCCGCCGCCGGGGCCAAGGGCACCGGGTCACGTTCGGCCGCGTCCAGTGGCGCCGCGACGAAGACGCGCAAGCGGTTCTGGAACTACCCGCGGCGCGGCAAGGGCCCGGTGCTGCGGTGGCTGCCCGGCTGGCGATTCGTCCTCGGAACCGCGGGGCTGGGTCTGGTGGCCGGCGTACTGCTGTTCGCCATCGCCTATGCCCTCATCGACGTGCCCGAGCCGGACGACATCGCGCTCGCGGAAGGGTCCACTGTCACGTTCTCCGACGGGGAGACCCCGATGGGGACCTTCGCCGAGGTGGACCGTGACCTCATCGACACCTCCGAGCTGCCCGAGCACGTGGGCGCGGCGATCGTGGCCTCCGAGGACCGGCGCTTCTACTCCAACGTCGGGGTCGACCCAGTGGGCATCCTGCGCGCCCTGTGGAACAACCTGCGGGGGAACGACACCCAGGGTGGGTCCACCCTCACCATGCAGTATGTGGAGCGGTACTACACCGGGCAGACGTCCGGGTACCTCGACAAGTTCCGCGAGGCCGTGCTCGCGCTGAAGATCGACCAGCAGCAGAGCAAGGAGGAGATCCTCGGCGCGTACATGAACACGATCTACTTCGGTCGCGGCGCCTACGGGATCGAGCGGGCCTCGCAGGAGTACTTCGGACACCCGGCCACCGAGCTCACGTTGTCGGAATCGGCGCTGCTCGCCGGGATCATCCCCTCGCCCGGCAACTGGGACCCGGCCGTCGCGCCGGACCAGGCGCAGGCGCGCTGGGAGCGCACGCTCGCGTTCATGGTCGAGAACGGGGCCATCACCCAGGCTGAGGCCGATGAGCTGGAGTTCCCTGAGGTGGTCGAGCCGGAGCGCACCGACACCTACGGCGGGCCCAACGGATACCTGCTCGCCATGGTGCGCGACGAGTTGGTCGCTGCGGGGTTCACCGAGGACGAGATCGACGGCGGCGGGCTGCAGATCACCTCGACGATCGATCCGCAGTTGCAGGAGGAGGCCGTGGTGGCCGCCGAGAACCTCCCCGAGGACACCCCCGACGGCGTCCGGGTGGCGTTGACCTCGATCGACAACGAGACCGGTGGGATCGCCGCCCTGTACGGCGGGCCGGACTACATCGAGCGGCAGCGCAACGCAGCCACCCAGGACAACGCGCAGGGCGGGTCCACGTTCAAGCCGTTCGCCCTGATCGCGGCCCTCGAGGGCGAGGCCACCCTGGAGACCCGGTACACCAGCTATGCGCCGATGGACATCGCCGGGTACGAGGTGAACAACTTCGACTCCATCAATCGCGGGTACATCGATCTGGTCACCGCCACGAAATACTCCGTGAACACCGCCTATGTGCAGCTCAACTCCGCCACCGGGCCGGAAGCGCTGGTGGACGTGGCGCACCGGATGGGTCTGCCCGAGGACACTCCCGGACTGGAGGGGAACCTGGTCAACGTGCTCGGAACCGCGTCCCCGAACCCGGCGGACATGGCCGAGGCGTACTCGACCATCGCCACCGGCGGGGTGCACCGCGACCCCTACATCGTGGAGGACGTCGTCAATGCCGGTGGTGACACCGTCTACACCGGTGGCGGCGAGTCCGAGCAGGTGGTGGACCCGCAGGTGATGGCCGACGCGACCTACGCCATGACACAGGTGGTGGAGGGCGGCACCGGATCCACCGCCGCGGCGATCGGGCGGCCCGCAGCCGGGAAGACGGGGAGCTCGAACGACTACCGGTCCGCGTGGTTCGTCGGGTTCGTGCCGCAGATCACCACCTCGGTGGCGATGTACCAGATCGGCGAGGACGGCGAAGAGGTCTCCATGGTGGACGGCTGGGGCGGGGTCGCGCCGATTTCCGGCGGCAGCTACCCCACCGACATCTGGACCGAGTACATGACGGCTGCGGTGGCCGACCTCCCGGTGGAGGAGTTCCCGGAGCGGTCCGCACCGGAGTACGTGTACGTTCCGCCGTCGCGCCCCACCGAGGAGGAGACCACGCAGGAGCCGACCGAGGAGCCCACGGAGGAGGAGACCACCGAGGAGCCGACCGAGGAGGAGACCACCGAGGAGCCCACGGAGGAACCCACGACGCCGGAGCCGGAGCCGACGGAGGAGCCCACGGAGGAGCCGACCGAGGAACCCACGGAGGATCCCACCGAGGAGCCGACCGACGAGGCAAACGGGGATCCCGACGGTGACGCCGGGCTGCTCGGCAGCGGAGACAGTTCCGGTGGCGGCGATGCGTCCGGTGGCGGGTAGGGGGCCTGCGCGCGTCAGACGCCGGCGTCATCCACATCACGCTGCCGCAGAGGGCATCTGTCCGTTACGATGTCCGGGTATCTCGTGCCTCTGCACGCCGGGCACCTGTTCGGACACCGGAGCACGAGAGTACGCATCACCCTCCTGTCACGGAGAGACCGTGACCGCCAAGTCCGAAGGAGGTGGGTTCAAGTATGCGTCACTACGAACTGATGGTGATTCTCGACCCCGAGATCGATGAGCGAACCGTTCCCGCGGCGCTCGAGAAGTTTCTCGGCGTGATCACCAGCGGTGGTGGAACCGTTGACAACGTCGACATCTGGGGCAAGCGCCGGTTGGCCTTCGAGATTGCGAAGAACGCCGAGGGCATCTACGCCGTCGTGGACATGCACGCCACGCCGGAGCTCGCCAAGGAGCTCGACCGACAGCTCGGCCTCAGCGAGTCCGTCCTCCGCACCAAGCTCATCCGACCCGACGCGCGCTGAGCGCTGTCTCGTAAAGGAGCGTCATGGCAGGCGACACCGTCATCACCGTGATCGGCAACCTCACGGCTGACCCCGAGCTCCGGTTCACCCCGTCGGGTGCGGCCGTGGCCAACTTCACGATCGCGTCCACCCCCCGCCAGTTCGACCGTCAGTCGGGCGAGTGGAAGGACGGCGACACGCTCTTCATGCGCTGCTCGATCTGGCGCGAAGCTGCGGAGAACGTCGCTGAGTCCTTCACCAAGGGGATGCGGGTGATCGCGCAGGGTCGTCTGGTCCAGCGTTCCTTCGAGACCCGGGAAGGCGAGAAGCGGACCGTCGTCGAGCTGCAGGTCGACGAGATCGGCCCCTCCATGCGATACGCCACGGCCAAGGTCACCCGCGCCCAGCGCGGTGGTGGCGGCGGTGGCTTCGGCGGCGGCGGAGGCGGCGGCAACCAGGGCGGCGGCGGCTTCGGCGGCAACCAGGGCGGCGGCTTCGGCGGCGGTCAGGGTTCCGGCGGCGGCCAGGCAGACGACCCGTGGGCAACGGGCGGCTCGAGCTTCGGCGACGAGCCCCCCTTCTAAACCATCACCACTGCGCACCGCACCTGATGCGGTGCGAGCATCCAAGGAGTTCCAACTATGGCGAAGCGTGAGACTCGCAAGCCTGTGATCAAGAAGAAGGCGAACCCTCTCAAGGCCATCAAGCTCGAGGGTCCGATCGACTACAAGGACACCGCTCTGCTGCGGAAGTTCATCTCGGACCGCGGCAAGATCCGCGCGCGCCGCGTGACCGGTGTCACCGTGCAGGAGCAGCGCCAGATCGCGCGGGCCGTGAAGAACGCCCGCGAGATGGCTCTGCTCCCCTACTCGAGCTCTGCTCGCTGAACCGGGGAGGAACAGCCATGGCGAAGCTCATTCTCACCCATGAGGTCACCGGCCTCGGTACTGCGGGAGACGTCGTCGATGTCAAGGACGGCTACGCCCGCAACTACCTGCTTCCGCGCAACCTGGCCACCCCGTGGACCAAGGGCGGGCAGAAGCAGATCGACCAGATCACCGCAGCGCGCCGCAAGCGTGCGATCGCCTCGATCGAGGACGCTCGCGCAGTGCGTGACTCCCTGCAGGCCAAGCCGTTCGTCGTTCGCGTGAACGCGGGCCCGAACGGGCGCCTGTTCGGTTCGGTCACGACGGCGGACATCGCCGAGGCCATCCAGGCCTCCGGTGGGCAGCAGGTGGACCGCCGCACGATCGAGATCGGTCAGCCGATCAAGAGCCTCGGCGGCCACCAGGTGCAGGTGCGCCTGCACGCCGACGTCTCGGCCACGGTGGACCTGAACGTGGTGCCGGGCGCCTGACGCCCAGCCACTGACACACGGCCCGATCACCCTGCGTGGGTGGTCGGGCCGTCGTGCGTTCGGGGCCGCGGCCCGTTCTCACCCGTGTCTGGTGTGGGCCAGCACACATGGGCAGTTCTGACGTGGAACCCGCTCCCCGGTTCCGACAGAGTGAGTGCCATGGAGACACTTAAGCGAAAGTTCCTGGCTGCGGCCGCGATTCCGACCGTGGCCACCCTGCTGCTCGCCGGATGCAGTTCCAGCACCGCCGTGTCCGAGAGCGATCTGGAGACGCAGACCGCCGAGGAACTGCAGGCGATGGCCGGAGAGGGAGCCCCGCTCCCCACGATCGATTGCCCGGACGACCTCGATGCGGAGGTGGGCGTCACGATGGATTGCGTCCTCTCCGTGGACGGCGAGCCGGATCAGTACCAGGTCACGCTCACCGTGACCTCGGTGGACGGGACCGACGTGGGCTGGGACATCCAGGTGGCCGAGACCCCGATGTGATCCCGCGCTGCAACTATCGACGGCCCTGAGCGCCTGTCTGCCGCATTTCGGTAGCAAGTTGCTCAGGGCCGTCGAAATCTCTACACCCCGAGCACCATCCACCGTTGCCCCCGCGACCGCAGCCAGGTGGTCAGAGCCCGTGCGCCCAGGAAACCCCCGGCGAAGGCGACCCACAACCACACCAGCCCGAGTGCGCCGTCAGGGGCCCACAGCGCCACGGCGGCGAGCAGCGGCAGGTACACCACCAGCGAGATCGCCCCGGCCACGGCGAGGTACACGCCATCTCCGGCGCCCATCAGCACCCCGTCCAGCACGAACGGCCACGCGGCCACCGGCATCAGCACACCGATCACTATCAGCCCCAGGTGAGCGGCATGCTGCACCGCTGGGTCCGAGGTGAACAGGGGCGTCAGCAGTCCGCCGCCCAGGGCGATGATGGCACCGATTCCCACGCCGGCGAGGGTTCCCCACTGCAGGCACCGCCGGACGACGGCCCGCACCTCCTCGGGGCGACGCGCCCCGAGCCCATGGCCGACCAGGGCCTGCGCGGCGATGGCGAGCGCGTCCAGGGCGAATGCGGCCAACCCCCACACCGAGTTCACGATCTGGTGTGCCGCCAGCTGCACGTCACCGAGGGACGTGGCGGTGGCGACGGTGAGCAGGATCGCGGCGCGCAGCGTGAGGGTACGGATCAGCAGGGGGAGCCCGGCGCGAACGTTGGCGATGATGCCGCCCGGGGCGGGGCGCAGGGAGACGCCGCGGGCGCGGGCGCCACGCACCACCACCCACATCAGGGCGAGGGCCATGCCGATCTGAGCGATCGCCGTCGCCATCCCAGATCCGGCGATCCCCATCCCGGCCGGATAGACGAGGAGCACCGAGCCGATGGCATTGGCCACGGCACCGGTGACGGCGACCCGGAGAGGGGTGCGGGTGTCCAGCAAGCCGCGCAGCGCGCCGGTCGCGGCGAGTACCACGAGCATGCCGGGGATGCCCGGCAGACTGAACCGCAGGTAGGCCAGCGCGTGCGGGGCCACGTCGGCCGAGGCGCCCATCGCCGCCACGACCGGTTCGGCACCGGCGTAGCCGACGATGAGCAGGACCGCTCCGAGGCCGAGGGCGAGCCAGATGCCGTCCATCCCGACGGCGAGGGCGCCCTTCTCGTCGCCGGCACCGAGGCGCCGGGCTACTGCGCCCGTGGTGGCGTAGGCGAGAAAGATGAACAGGGCCACGGTGGTGACCAGCAGGGTGGAGGCGAGGGTGAGCCCGGCGAGCTCAGCAGTGCCGAGGTGACCGACGACGGCGGAGTCCACCAGTACGAAGAGCGGCTCGGCCACGAGCGCGCCCAGAGCAGGGACGGCGAGGCCGAGGATCCGACGGTCGAGGACGCGACCGTGGGGTGTCTCGGTGGGGGAGCGGGCGGTGGCTGATGGGTCGATGGAGCGCTCCTCGTCTCGACCGGCGTGTGGGCCCGGCGTGTCGTCCACCGATCCTCCGAGTTTCTTCTATCCACAGGCTGTGGGGTGCGGTTCTGGGCGGAACGGTGCGGATCCATCGGCTTGTCCACATCGTGTCTCGTGCCCTGTGCACAACCGATCGCGGAACGATCCACACTCCATCCACAGCCTAAGTGGTGTTCGTCCCCAGGTTGACGCCGGTTCGTCCCCAGGCAGGTGTGTGCGGCGTTTGCCGGGGGGTGCGCGGGTGCGTAGCGTCGCCCGGTGACCTGTGAAACCCGCCGCACGCTCGAGGGCGATGTCGGTAGGTGCTGATAGGTGTGATGACACCGCGCAGCGGGGTGGGTCGAACAGTGAGGAGCAGGTGATGGCGGCGCACAGCCGGTCGATGCGAGCGAGGGCAGTGACGTGAGCGTCTCCGAGATGACCGACGCGCCGGAGACCTTCGAGCGCACCCCACCGCAGGACGTGGCCGCCGAGCAGTCCGTGATCGGCGGCATGCTGCTCTCCAAGGACGCCATCGCCGACGTGGTGGAGGTCCTGCGGGGGACGGACTTCTACCGGCCCGCGCACGAGGCGATCTACGACTCCATCCTCGACCTCTACGGGCGCGGTGAGCCGGCCGACGCGGTGACCGTGGCCGCGGAGATGACCAAGCGCGGCGAGCTGAGCCGGATCGGTGGGGCGCCGTACCTGCACACGCTCCTCTCCTCGGTGCCGACCGCGGCCAACGCCGGCTACTACGCACGGATCGTGCGCGAGCGGGCGGTGCTGCGGCGCCTGGTCGATGCCGGCACCCGCATCGTGCAGCTCGGCTACGCCACCGATGGCGGTGACGTGGACGACCTGGTGAACACGGCGCAGTCCGAGATCTACGCGGTCACCGAGCGGCGCACGTCCGAGGACTATGTGCCGCTGAAGGATGTCATCAACTCCACGATGGAGGAGATCGACGCCGCCTCCCACCGCGATGACGGCATGGTCGGGGTGCCCACCGGGTTCGCCGACCTGGATGCGCTGACCAACGGTCTGCACCCGGGGCAGATGATCGTAATCGCGGCCAGGCCGGCGATGGGGAAAAGCACCCTGGGACTCGACATCGCGCGCGCCACGTCGATCAAGAACGGTCTGACGTCGGTGATCTTCTCTCTGGAGATGAGCCGCAACGAGATCTCCATGCGCATGCTCTCCGCGGAGTCTCAGGTGCCGCTACAGAACATGCGCAAGGGCACGATGCGGGACGAGGACTGGACTCGCCTGGCCCGCACCATGGGCAAGGTGTCCGAAGCACCGCTGTTCATCGACGACAGTCCGAACATGTCGCTGATGGAGATCCGGGCCAAGTGTCGCCGGCTCAAGCAGCGCCACGACCTCAAGCTCGTCGTGATCGACTACCTGCAGTTGATGTCCTCCGGTAAGCGAGTCGAGTCCCGTCAGCAGGAGGTCTCCGAGTTCTCTCGTGCGATCAAGTTGCTCGCGAAGGAGCTCGAGGTGCCGGTGATCGCGATCTCGCAGCTGAACCGTGGCTCGGAGCAGCGCACGGACAAGAAGCCGCAGGTGAGCGATCTTCGTGAATCGGGCTCGATCGAGCAGGATGCCGACATGGTGATCCTGCTCCACCGCGAGGACATGTACGAGAAAGAGTCCCCGCGGGCCGGTGAGGCCGACGTGATCGTGGCCAAGCACCGTAACGGCCCCACGGACACCATCGTGGTGGCGTTCCAGGGCCACTATGCACGGTTCGTGGACATGGCGCACTGACCAGCACTCGTTCGCATCGACAGGAAGCCGGAGTACGAACCTGACCCGCCGCCGTCAGGACTGGGGCTTGTGGCCTGAGGTGCCTGGGGGCAGAGTGGACCCGTGCGCGCCGTCGGGTGGGACCGGGCCTCGGGGGAGGAACGGGCCATCCGCGCGCGTAGCGCACGCAGCACGGTGTACGGCACGACGTCCGCCCTTGTGTCTCGGCACCGGCCCCACCTGCGCCGATGAGACGACCGCGGCTGCACCCGATCGTCCGACTCGACTACATCGTCCGGATGACGTGCTTTCCGCTGTTGATCGCCGTCTTCTTCTCGGTGTTCCATGCCTCAGGGCGGGCAGACCCGCTCGTGGTCGCCCTCCTGGTGCTCTGGGGTTTGGTGTGGCCCCAGGTGGCGTTCCTGCACGCGCGCCACAGCTCAGACTCCAAGCGCGCCGAGCACCGCAACATGTTCATCGACTCGGTGCTGGTCGGAGCCTGGATTGCGGGGATGCACTTCACCCTCTGGCCGAGCATCATGTTCGTCACGGCCGTCAACCTCGGCAATCTCGGTGTCGGCGGCGTCCGCCTCGCCGGGCGTGGGTGGATCGGCATCGCACTGGGAGTGGCCGGTGGTGGTCTCGTCACCGGGTTTGCGCAAGAGCTTGAATCGACCCCGCTCGCGACGGCGGCGAGCATCGTCGGCATCTTCCTCACCAGTTCGGTGTTCGCGCTGCACTCCTATCTGCAGAGCAAGAAGTTCGTGCACAATCGCAAGCTCCTGGAGGAGCAGAAGCTCAAGATCGAGGAGAAGAGCGCGGAGCTGGCGCAGGCCAAGGAGGCCGCGGATGCTGCCAACCGCTCCAAGAGCCTGTTCCTGGCGAACATGAGCCATGAGCTGCGGACGCCGCTGAACGCCATCATCGGCTACAGCGAGCTGCTGGAGGAGGAGGCGCGGGAGGCCGGCGACGACGACCTCGTGCCCGACCTGGAAAAGATCCACGCAGCCGGTCGGCACCTGCTCGGTCTCATCAACGAAGTACTCGATCTCTCCAAGATCGAGGCCGGGAAGATGGAGGTCCACCTGGAGCAGGTGGAGGTCGGGCCGGTGCTCCAGGATGTGGTGGCCACCGTGGGGCCGTTGGCAGAGAAGTCGAACAGCCGACTGTTCCTCGAGGCCGAGACGCCGGGCACGATGAACACCGACGTGACCAAGGTGCGGCAGATGCTGTTCAACCTGCTCGGGAATGCGGCGAAGTTCACTCACGACGGCGAGATCCACCTCCGCGCTCGGCGAGAGTCGATGGAGTCGGGCGAGTGGATGATCTTCGAGGTCGCGGACACCGGAATCGGCATGACTTCGGAGCAGCAGGCGGGGCTCTTCCAGCCATTTGCTCAGGCCGACTCCTCGACCACGCGTGAGTACGGCGGGACCGGCCTCGGCCTGGCGGTCTCACGCCACTGTGCGCGGCTGCTGGGCGGCGACATCGACCTGAGCAGCATCCCTGGAACCGGCACGACCTTCACCGTGCGGATCCCGGTCGACTCCGGTGCCGTCCCGGCCGGTGGCGACGAGCCCACGTCCGTGCCGGCCGACGCACCCGTCGTCCTGGTGATCGACGATGACGCCGCAGGGAGCGCACTGATCGAGCGGATTCTCGCGCGGCAGGGGTTGCGGGTGGAGTCTGCGACCAGTGGCCATGATGGGCTGCAGCGCGCCCGCGAGCTGCAGCCCAGCCTGATCCTGCTCGATGTGCGGATGCCCGGCACCGACGGGTGGAACGTGCTGGCGAGCCTGAAGGCGGATCCGCAGCTGGCGCCGATCCCCGTCGTCATGATCTCCGTGACCGGTCAGCAGACGCTGGGCCTCGCGCTTGGTCCGGCCGACTATCTGGTGAAACCGGTCCACAACGACAGTCTCGTCCAGACCGTCCGCAGGCATCTGGGAACGTCGGCGCTCGAGGAGCCGATCCTCGTGGTCGACGACGACGCCACCACGCGCGAGATGCTGCGGCGGCAACTGGAACGAGCGGGCTGGCGGGTAGCGGAGGCCGCCGACGGTATCGAGGGGTTGGCGCGCCTCGACGACTGTGCGCCGGCGCTGATCCTGCTCGATCTGGTCATGCCGCGCATGGACGGCTTCGCGTTCCTCGATGAGGTGCGCGGCCGCCAGGACGCCCACGAAGTGCCGGTGATCATCCTCACGAGCCGGGACTTGACGCACGCCGAGCGAGAGGAGCTCTCCGCTCGGGCCGGGTCGGTCATTGCCAAGGGTCGCTATACTGGCGGCCAATTGGAGGAGGAGGTGCGCCGCACCCTCGCTGAGGGTCGGCCTCGGGGGAAGCTCCACGCGGCCGGCGAGGCGCTCGAATGAAGATCTTGCTGGTCGAAGACAACGAGATGAATCTCGATATGCTCTCGCGCCGGTTGGTGCGCCGCGGACACGTCCTGGTGACGGCGGTCGACGGTCGCGCCGCTGTGGAGTCCACCGTGCGGGAACAGCCGGACGTGGTGCTGATGGACTTGGGTCTTCCGGTGCTGGACGGATGGGAGGCCGCGCGCAGGATCAAGGCTGATGAGCGGACGGCGGCGATCCCGGTGATTGCCCTGACCGCGCACGCGATGGCGGACGATCGCGCCCGTGCCCTGGCGGCGGGCTGCGACGACTTCGACACCAAACCCGTAGATCTGGATCGACTGTGCGGCAAGATCGCCGCGGTCACCCGCGATAGCGTGCAGCCTTGATCCGCCCGGCGGGAGACGGTGCCGAGTATGTGGTCACGTGCATGGCCGAGCTTCCCGGCCTGGTGGCATTCGTCCAACGCTCCTGTGCCAGCGTGGGCGCAAGCGAGGAGACGACGTCGGACGTACGCCTGGCCACTGAAGAGGTCTTCACCAACATCCTCCAGCACGGATACACCGAGCAGACTGGACCGGTCACGGTGCAGATCGAAGCCACCCCGATGCAGATCACCGTCATCCTGACCGACGACGCGCCGGTGTTCGACCCGAGCGACGTCGATGCGCCCGATCTGGCCTCCGACGGCGAGCACCGCGCGCTCGGTGGCCTGGGCTGGCACCTGGTGCACCGCGTCATGGACCAGGTCACACACGAGCGCGGGGCCCAGAACGGCAACGTGTTCACGCTGGTCAAGCGACTTTCCGCCGGCCCGCCGGGCAGCGGCGACAGGTGACAGGAGAGGAAGATCCATGGAGATCGAGATCCACCCCGATGAGCATGCCGCGGTCGTCGTCATCTCAGGCAGTGTCGACGGGCTGACGGCCGAGACACTGCTCGGCACTCTGCAGGGCTACGTCGAGGCCGGCCACACCCGACTGGTCGCGGACCTGACCCAGGTGGAGTACACCAGCAGTGCCGGGTTGCGAGCCCTGCTCGCCACGGTGAAGCAGACCCGCCAGCATGGCGGTGATCTGCGCCTGGCCAGCATCAATCCGCCGGTGCGCAAGGTGCTGGAGCTGAGCGGCTTCACCAGCATCATGAAGTGCTTCGACGACGTGCCCAGTGCTGTAGGCAGCTATGCCGGCTGAGGACCCCGAAGCCGGCCGCGTGGAGACCGCCTCGGCGCCCGTGCCGCGCAAGCGCGTGGCCCTGGTCATCGGTTCGGGCAGCGTGCAGTGCGCGGCCGCCCTGGGTCTGTGGAAGGTACTGAAGCGCGAGGGAATCGACATCGACCTGCTGGTCGGGTGCAGCGGCGGGAGTCTGTACGCCTCGGTGATGGCGCTGGGCTATGACGTGGACACCTGCGAACGCTTGACCCGGGAGTTGTGGTCGCCGGCGCTCACCAGGCGTCGTGATGTCAGGTCACTGCTCTCGGCGGCGCTGCCGCGAGTCTTCGGCTTCGATGGTTCGTTCGGCATGGTCAGCGACCGCCAGCTCATGGTCACGCTCGAGGAACTGTTCGGCGACAGGCGGCTGGAGGACTCTGCCGTGCCGTTGCGCGTGGTGGCCACCGACGCGGCAGACGGTCAGATGGTGGCACTCGCGGATGGACGGGTGCGCGACGCCGTGCGCGCGAGCATCGCCATCCCCTACATCTGGAAGCCCTGGGAGGTGGACGGGCGCATGCTGTTCGACGGCTGCGCATCGGATCCACTGCCGGTGGATGTGGCGATCCGGGAGGGTGCGGAGGTGATCCTCGCGATGGGTTTCGAGAGCCCGTTCCCGAGCCGGGTCCGGTCGGCGACCCGATACGCGTTCCAGGTCAACAGCATCTATACGAACAACCTGTTTCGCGCCAACTACGCCTTTCACAACCTGGCCCATCACGCCGAGATCATCCCGGTGCTGCCGGAGTTCGATCGACCGATCCGGTTGTTCGACACCCACGAGATCCCGTACGTGATCGAGGAGGGCGAGCGCGCCGCCGATGCGCAGGTGGGCTACCTTCGGCAGGCGCTGGCGGCCGTGGATGGCTGAAGAAGTTCCCGACGGCGTGGCGCCGCCTCGTGGCCGCCCGAGGCTCGCCCTCGTGATCGGTTCGGGTGGCGTGAAGTGCGCGGCCGCCGTCGGGATGTGGAAGGTGCTGCAACGTGAGGGCATCCGCCCTGATCTGGTGGTCGGGTGTAGTGGCGGGAGCCTGTACGCCGCGGCGATGGCGCTGGGTATGGATGCGCTGGAAGCCGAACGACACAGTTTCCGGATGTGGCACGGGCTGTTCTCTCGGGTGCACTACCGCTCGTTGCTACGCAGTGTGCTGCCGCGCAGGCTGGGCTTCAGTGAACGCATCGGCCTGGTCGACGATCGGGGCATCGCCACGGTATTGCGCGAGCTCTATGGTGAGGCGCGGTTCACGGACACGCGCATCCCGTTGCACATCGCCGCTACCGACCTGCACTCCGGTGAACGCGTGGGCCTGACTTCCGGTGCGGTGTTCGACGCGGTGCGGGCGAGCATCGCGATGCCGCTGCTGCTCCGGCCGTGGCCCGTCGGCGACCGCCTCCTCATCGACGGCGGTGTGTCGGACCCGTTGCCGATCAGCCTGGCGATCCGGGAGGGTGCCGACGTCATCGTGGCGATGGGGTTCGAGACACCCGCGATGGAGCGGATGGACTCGCTGCTCGGCGTTGCCCGCCAAGCACTCTCGACCACGACGAACCACCTGCTGCAGTCGACCTACGCGTTCTACAGTGCCGTCCATCACGCCGAGATTGTGCCGATCATGCCTGAGTTCGACACCCCGATCGGCGTCGGCGACACCCACCTCCTGCCCTCGATCATGGAGCACGGCGAGCGCGCCACTCTTGAGGTGCTGCCGTACCTGCGCCGGCTTGACCTGGTCGAGGAGGCGCCATGAGCACTGTGGTCGATGCCCAGGCGCGGATCCTCGTGGTCGACGACACCGAGGCCAACCGGGACCTGCTGGTCCGACGCCTGCACCGTCAGGGCCACGCCACCGCCGTGGC
The DNA here is from genome assembly GCF_900105765.1 of Ruania alba. Taxonomy (NCBI): domain Bacteria; kingdom Bacillati; phylum Actinomycetota; class Actinomycetes; order Micrococcales; family Ruaniaceae; genus Ruania; species Ruania alba. The sequence goes on along the minus strand of NZ_FNTX01000002.1, from coordinate 713,126 downwards.
CGGCGATGGGCGCGAGGCCCTCGACCTGCTCAGCGCCGACGACTTCGACCTGGTGCTGCTCGACATCATGATGCCGGACATCAACGGTTATCAGGTGCTGGAGCACATGCAGGCCGACGAGGAACTGCGCCACATTCCCGTGATTCTCATCTCCGCGCTCGATGACACCGACAGCATCACCAAGGGACTGGAGCTCGGCGCGGAGGACTATCTGCCGAAGCCGTTCAACCCGCACATCCTGCGCGCGCGGGTTGGTGCCAGCCTGGCTCGCAAGCGCCTGCATGACCGCGAGCAGATTCATGCACGCAGCCTCGAGCGCGAGCTCGACATCGCCCGCGCGATCCAGGCCGGCTTCCTACCCGAGACGCTGCCGATGATCGACGGCTGGGACATGGCCGCGTGGTTCCAGCCCGCGCGTCAGGTCAGCGGCGACTTCTACGACGCCTTCGCGCTGCCCGGTGGGCGACGGGTCGGCCTCGTCGTGGCCGACGTCTGTGACAAGGGGGTAGGCGCGGCGCTGTTCATGGCGCTGATCCGTAGCCTCGTCCGTGCCTTGGCCGAGCGCATCGTCACCGAGCACGGCGAGCCCGCCGTACAAGCACGGGAGCTGATCACCGCGGTCAGTGACTACATCGCTCGCACCCACCATCGGGACCACATGTTCGCGACCATGTTCTTCGCGATCGTTGATGCCGGGACCGGCGATGTGGTCTACGTCAACGGCGGTCACGAGCCACCGGTGATCAGCGGCCCGCACGGTCCGCGCGCTCGCCTGAACCCGACCGGGCCCGCCGTCGGGCTGCTGCCTGGGCTGGAGTTCGGCGCGGAGCGTGCGACCATCGCCCCGGGCGAGACCCTTGTGGTGTACACCGACGGGGTCACCGACGCGGTCGATGCGGACGGCCAGCGCTACTCAGAGGAGCGTCTGCTTGAGCTGTTGACGTCAGAATCGGGGTTGGCCCGCGACACCGTGGAACGCATCCGTGCCGATCTCGGTGCCGATCCCAGCGACGGACTGTTCGACGACATCACCCTGCTCGTCGCGCACCGGGAATTGCGCTGACTTCCGCGCCAGACGGCCTGCTACCGTCCCCGCCATGGCGACAGAGCGTTTCGCACCGGCCGGTTTCACAGCGCCGACGTCCCTGGTCACCGAGCAGTTCCGCCTCGAGCCCCTGGGGCCGCAGCACAATGCCGCCGACCTTGCGGCGTGGACGTCGAGTATCGAGCACATCCGGTCGACGCCGGGGTATCCGGACGGCAGCTGGCCACCGCTCGATGGGATGACCCCGGAGGCCAATCTCGCCGATCTGCGCCGCCACGCCGAGGATTTCGCGGCGGGCAAGGGGTTCACATTCACCGTCCTGGATCCGGATAATGACGTGATCGGCTGCGTCTATCTGTATCCGCCCGAGGCGGACGGCTACGACGTCAGCGTGCAGTCCTGGGTGCGTGCCGACCATGCCGACCTCGATACCCTGCTCGCTGACGCCGTCGCCACCTGGATTGCGGCGGAGTGGCCGTGGAGGCGACCGGACCGGTACGGCCGCTGACCCGACGCCAGAAGTGGAGCAGGAACACCCGATAGAGCACGCCACCTGCGATCACGTCGAGATGGTGCGCCGCGCGATGCTCGGCATAGAGGTGCTCGGTCCAGCGCCGGCTCACCTCGGCCGGATCGGCGTCCTGCGCCACGCGCAGGACGAGGTCGATGTCGGAGAACGCGTCCTCCTCGCCACGTGCGGCTGAGCCGACCAGCGCCGCGGCCACGACGCCGTCGTCGACGCGAGCGCGCTCGACCAGGGAGTCTCGAATTGCCCCTCGCTCGGTGACGGTGAACATCGGTGCCATCCGTGCCCGCTACTCGCTCACCCGCACGATCACCTTCCCCGACGCTTCCGCATCCGCGGCCACCGCGAAGGCATCAGCCACCTCGTCCAGGGCGAACTCGTGGGTGATCACCGAGGCGATCTCGGGATGGTCGCTGAGCACCGTGATCGCTTCGTCGATCTCGGCGTCGTAGCGGAAGGTCCCTCGCAGGGTGATCTCCTTGGAGACGATCGGTGCCAGGTTCACCGGGCGGTCCTCGTTCGGCACGTTCCCGACCTGCACGAGCGTGCCACCACGCCGACACGCACCGAGCAGTGCGTGCAGCGTCTGGGGCAGCCCCGCACATTCATACACGACGTCGAAGAACGACTCGGGCAGCGGCGCCTGGGACACATCGACCGCGTGGTGCACCCCGAGGGAGCGCGCCCGCTCCAGTGGCCCGGACCGCACATCCGCGCACCAGACTTCCTCCGCCCCGTGCGCGAGCGCCGCAGCTGCCGTGAGTAGCCCGATCGGCCCGGAACCGGACACCAGCACCCGGCGCCCGGGACCACCCACCGCCAGGGCATGCAGTGCCACAGCCAGCGGCTCCACCAGTGCGGCCGTCCGGAGCGAGAGGCCGGCCGGCAGCGGGCGCACCTGGTCGGCGGTCACGATGAGGTACTCGGCCATGGCCCCCTGCGTGTGCGGGGAGGTGGAGGCGCTGCCGAGGAAGGTCCCACCCGGCCAGGTGTGCCGTGGCCCGTCCGACGGCGGCCCCCACGTGGAGGGATGCACCGTCACCGGGGTGCCGGGGTTGAGCAGGCCCGAGGGGTCGGACTCGACCGTGCCGGACATCTCGTGACCTGGAATGAGCGGATCGACGATGCGGAAGATCCCGGCGGCGCCGTCGGCGAAGTAGTGCAGGTCCGAGCCGCAGATGCCCACATAGGCCGGCCGAATCCGCACCTGGCCGGGCGTGAGTTCCGGAGCGGGACGCTCGTCGAACCGCATGTCACCTGGGCCGTGGATCCGAACCGCTCGCATGGTGGTGATCCTACGTCGCGCGGCTCGTCGCGCCATGGCGCCGACACGGCTCGCCCCATTCCCCTTGCCCTTTCCAAGGTATATCCCATGGGGGGCCTTGCGGCAAGGCCCCCTCCAGGGCGGAGAATCGACGCTCGTGCCCGCTCACCGGGGCACGTTCACCATCTCGGAGCCGCCCTGTGATCCCTGCTTCGCTCACCGCATTCCACCTTCCCGACTCCCTCGCCGCCAAGGCCGATCCCGCTCTCATCGAGGCCGACGACCAGTACTTCGCACTCCTCGCCGAGACGGTCGAGAACCAGGTCACCGACCTCAGCGACCGCATCGCCGCCCTGCGCAAGCAGCCCGGCGGTGGCGGCCAGGACGCCCTGGAACGCGACCTCAACATCCACCGCCTCACCTCACGCCTGCGCACCATCCGCCGGTTCGGCCTGGACCTGGTGCTCGGCCGGATGATCTCCGACGGCGGAGAGGCCACCTACGTAGGCCGCCTCGGCCTGACCGATTCCACCGGCCGCCGTCTGCTCGTGGACTGGCGCTCACCCGCGGCAGAGCCGTTCTTCGGCGCCACCCACGCCGACCCGATGGGTCTGGCCAGCCGCCGCCGGTACCGCTGGAGCCGCGGGTGGATCACCGACTACTGGGACGAGGTGTTCACCCCCGACGGCCTCGAGGGCCACGCCGCCCTGGACGACCAGTCCTCCTTCATCGCCACTCTCGGCACCAGCCGATCGGCCAAGATGCGCGACGTGCTCGGCACCCTGCAGGCCGACCAGAACGCCATCATCCGCGCCCCGTCCGACGGCGGCCTCGTCGTCGACGGCGGCCCCGGCACCGGCAAGACCGTGGTGGCGCTGCACCGGGCCGCCTACCTGCTGTACTCCGACCCCAGGCTCGGCGAAGGCCGGGGTGGGGTACTCGTCGTCGGGCCGCACCAGCCCTACCTGCACTACGTCAGCGATGTGCTGCCCAGCCTCGGTGAGGACGGGGTGGCCACCTGCACGCTGCGCCACCTGATCCCCGAGGGCGTGGACGCGGCCGTCGAGCAGGACGTCGAGGTCGCCCACCTCAAGGCCGATGCCCGGATGATCGACGCGGTCGAGAAGGGGATCCACTGGTACCAGGAACCACCCACCGAGGCGTTCACCGTCAAGACCGAGTGGGCGATCGTGCGCCTGACCCCGCAGGACTGGGCCGAGGCGTTCGATGCCGCCGACCCGCACGCGCCCCACAACGAGGCCCGGGACGACGTGTGGGAGGCGCTGCTGGACATCGTCATCGACAAGCACACCGGCGACGTCCCCGCGGACCAGCTGCGCCGGGCCCTGGGGCAGCATCACGCGTTGCGCGAGGAGCTCAGCCGGTCCTGGCCGATGCTCGACGCCACCGACCTGATCGGTGACCTGTGGACGGTGCCGGCGTTCCTGCGTCTGTGCGCCCCGTGGCTCAGCCGTGATCAGATCCGACTCCTGCAGCGCCCGGTCCCGGACGCCTGGACGGTGAGCGACCTACCGATGCTCGATGCCGCCCGCCGACTGCTCGGCGACGCCGAGGAGTCCGCCCGCCGCCGGCGCCGGCAGGCGGCCATCGAGGCCGACCGGGAGGAGATGTCGAACGTCGTCGAGCACCTGATGGAGACCGATGACTCCGACCTGCAGGTGATGCAGATGCTGCGCGGGGAGGACCTGCGCGACGCACTGGTGGACACCTCCGGCCTCGAGCGCGCCACCCCGGACCGGCTCGCCGGCCCGTTCGCGCACATCGTGGTGGACGAGGCACAGGAGCTCACGGACGCCGAGTGGCAGATGCTGCTCGCGCGGAACCCCTCGGCCAGCTTCACGATCGTCGGGGACCGCGCCCAGGCCCGGCACGGGTTCACCGAGACGTGGGCCGAGCGGCTGGAGCGGGTGGGCGTGCGCCGCGTACGCCAGGCGACGCTCAGTATCAACTACCGGACGCCGTCGGAGGTGATGGCCGAGGCAGAGCCGGTGATCCGCACCGCCCTGCCGGATGCGAACGTGCCGACCTCGATCCGCAGCAGCGGCATCGGGGTGCGCCACGGCGCCCGCTCCGAGCGGGACGAGGTGCTCCGGGCGTGGCTAGCCGAGAACCCCGACGGCGTCGCGTGCGTGATCGGCGATCCCACCTTCGCCCCGATCGAACGGGTGCAGTCGCTGACGGCGGAGCTCGCCAAGGGTCTCGAGTTCGACCTGGTCGTACTCGTGGATCCGGAGGCCTTCGGCGAGGGGATTGAGGGGGCCGTGGACCGGTATGTCGCGATGACCCGCACCACCCGGGAACTCGTGATCCTCACCTGAGGCGAAGTGACGGATATGCGTTGAACCTCGCCCTGTGGCTGCGAGGCGTGACGCATATCCGTCACTTCGGCGCAGCTGCGCCGCTGACCCGTTCCATCCCGGTGTCCGGATCGCGGGTCTCCCACAGGTCCGCACCCACGATCCTGACCGCGACCGGGTCGAAGAGCGGATCCAGGCCCTGCTTCTTCTGGCGCTCGTAGTCGCGCAGCGCCTTGAACGCCGGGCCCTGCAGGAGGAGGATGCCGACGATGTTCAGCCAGGCCATCAGTCCCACCCCGATGTCCCCGGCCAGCCAGGCCTCCTGCGCGGTGCTCACGCAGCCGATGAACGCGGCCGCCAGGGCCGCCGCCTGCAGCACCCGGGTAGCGATCCCGCCGAGGGTCGTTCCGGCGACCGCCTTCTTGGCTGCGGTGCCGAGCACGTATCGCAGGTTCGTCTCGGCCATGTAGTAGTACGCGATCAGCGTGGTGAGGCAGAAGAACAGCAGCGAGATCGCGATGAAGGAGGCGCCGGCACCGGTGAACACGGTGTCGAAGGCCGCCTGTGAGTAGGTGGGTCCCACCTCGACGCCGGCGTCGAGCACCCCCGGGTCCGCCATCACGGCCCCGTCGGCGCTCTCGCCCTCGAACACCCGGTAGGCGCCGGTGGACAGGATCAGGAACCCGGTGGCCGAGCAGACGAACAGGGTGTCGATGTAGACGGCGAAGGACTGCACCAGGCCCTGCTTCGCCGGATGCGAGACCTCGGCAGCCGCGGCGGCGTGCGGGCCGGAGCCCTGCCCGGACTCGTTGGAGTAGATGCCGCGCTTGACGCCCCACAGCACGGCGCTGCCGATGATGGCACCGAAGGCAGCGTCGGCACCGAACGCGCTGGAGATGATCGTGCTGATCACTCCGGGGATCGCGTCGGCGTTCACGAAGACCGCCACCAGCGCGGCGATGATGTACAGCACCGCCATGAACGGCACCACCACGGAGGCGAAGTTCGCGATCCGCTTCACACCACCGATGATGATGAACGCCAGCACGATGATCAGCCCGGCGCCCACCGCCCAGGTGGGGATCTGCCACGCGTTGTTCATCGCGACCGCCATCGAGTTCGACTGCACCCCGGGAAGGAGCGTGCCCATCGCGATCACGGTGACGATCGCGAAGACCATGCCGTAGACCTTCAGCGCTGGTGCGGCCCGGGTGTGCCGGTAGGCGCGGCTGAGGTAGTACGCCGGGCCGCCGCGGTACTCACCGGTGAGCGGGTCGCGCACCTTGTAGATCTGGCCGAGGGTGCACTCCACGAACGAGGTGGAGGCGCCGAGGAAGGCCATCACCCACATCCAGAACAGGGCGCCGGGGCCGCCGAAGGCGATCGCGGTGGCGACGCCGGCGATGTTCCCGGTTCCCACCCGCCCGGCTAGCGAGATGCTGAGGGCCTGGAAGGAGGACACCCCCGACGGCGACCGCTCGCCCTTGAGCATCAGGCGCACCATCTCCGGTACCTGACGGAGTTGGACGAATCGTGAGCGGAGCGAGAAGTACAGTCCCGCGCCCAGACACAAGTAGACGAAGACGTTGCTCCAGATCACGGAGCTGATGCTCTCGAGCAGTTCCACCACGGCCCCCCGTTGTCGATGTGTGGATGAAGATTGCCACACTGCGTGTTTCAGGTGGGGGACATTCGGGTTTCGCTCTGGCGTCGGGTGCCGCCCGAGGGCTCGCGCGCGAGTGACTCCAGCACGTCGTGGAGCTCGCACGTGACTGACCATGCACGGTTGACTAGGCTGGCTATTGCCCGGCAACGAGACCGGGGTGAGGAGTGGTTGCGCCGATGCCCGCTGCCCGACCCCCACGCGTGCTCGTCTCCACCGACATCGGCGGCACCGACCCCGACGACTTCCAGTCGATGGTGCACCTGTTGCTCTATGCGAACGTCCTGGACATCGAGGGACTGATCGCCTCCCCGTACGGCAAGGGCCGCGCGGCGGACATCCACCGCGTGATCGATTGCTACGCCCGGGACCTCGACCAGCTACGCCGGCACGGCAACTTCCCCGAGCCGGCAGCCCTACGTGCGGTGGTCAAGCAAGGCTCCGAGCACCTTGCCGACCATCACGGAGCCACTGGCGCAACAGAGGGGTCGACGTGGATCGTCCAACGGGCTCGTGACGGCGACGATCGGCTCCTCGACGTCCTGGTCTGGGGCGGCCTGGACGACGTGGCCCAGGCGCTGCACGACGCCCCTGACATCGCCGAGCGCATCCGGGTGCACTACATCGGTGGGCCGAACACGATGTGGAGCGTCAACGCCTACGACTACATCGAACAGCAGCACCCGACGCTGCGGATGATCGAGTCGAACTCGACCTACCGGGGTTTCTTCGAGACTCACTCCGACGAGCCGGCGGAGCCGGAGAACGCCGAGTTCGTCCGCAACCACGCGGCTGGCAGCGGCGCGCTCGGGTCGTTCTTCGCCGCGCAGCTGCCGCGGCTGAAGATGGGCGACTCTCCCACGGTCACCTGGCTGCTGCACGGCTCGCAGGACCCGGCCACGCCGAGCTGGGGTGGGAGGTTCGTGCCGCTCTGGGACGGTCGGAAGCGTTCATTCGAGCGGCTGACCACGATCGAGGACGTGGCCGAGGTGAACGCCGTGGTGGAGATCTCGCTGCCGAAGCCGCCGAACTATACCGGTACTGACCGGACCCACCTCGTGGTCAACGACAGAACCCAGGGGCCGTTCCCGGCCGGCCACGACACGGGGAGCCGGCTCTGTTTCCGGCTGAGCGTCTACCAGGCCGGTGCCGTGACCTACCGGCTGCAGAGCTCACACGCGGACCTCGACAGCCGTGTCGGTGCGTTCACCGCCGTCACTCCGACCGAGAGTGCGGCAGCGGTGGTCTCGACCCGGCACCCTCGGTGGTGGAGTGATGACCCGGCTCCCGGCAAAGCAGTCGGTCCCTGGCCTGGTGCGCGCTGGATCAGCGCCTACCGGCGGGAGTTCCTCGGCGACTTCGCCGAGCGGCTGCGCTGGTGCCGCCGGTAGCCCCTGCCGGTGGCCCCCGGTCGACGGCCCGGCTCACCGAGGATCCCACCCGCCCAGCACGTGGGCAGGGCTCCGGAACCAGGCAGCCCCGTCCGCGTCCAGCTCGCCAGCGACGGGCGCGCGTCCACTGAGGTCGAGTGGGTGTCCGTCGAGGGTGGTGCTGCCGTACTCCTGCAGCCGCAGCCGCGAGGTGTCCCACGCGTCGTTGACATCGGTGGTGACCCAGCCGGTGGCGGCGACGTGCGCGTCCATCGCAGTATCGATGAACACCACCTGACTCCCACCGAACCGGGAGAGCTCCACCCGGCTCAGGTAGCTGGACCCGTCCGGCACGCCGGTCGCCCTGGTCAACCGGACGTCGACGAAGACGGCCCCCGGACCGTCGTCGGTGTTGCGGATCTGGGTGTAGTAGCCCCGGCCGAGCGCCTTGAGCTCGGTGCGCTCGACGAACAGGCCACCGGTGCCCCAGACGAAGTCCACATCGCCCTCGATGTAGCTGTCCGCCACGTAGCAACGCCCCTGCAGCCGCAGCGTGTCTTGGTGGCTGAGCAGCGAGACGTTGCGCACGGTGATCCGTTCGCCGTTGCCGCGCAGCGCCTCCGCCTGGCCGCCGCCGGCGGGGGTGCTGTTCCGGATCGTCAGGTTCTCCACCCGCACGTCGTCGGCGTCGATGCCGAACACCGCGCGCCAGCAGTTGAACCGGTCGGATCGCTCGATCACCCGCTTCGGGCAACAGCTCATCTCGATCGGTTCCCCGCGCATCGCCGCATCACCGTTGAGGAGGTCATTGTTGGCGTAGCTGATCACGGTCCGACGGCGGCCGGCGCCACGGAAGGTCAGGTGCGGCTTGGTCTGCGGGACATAGACGATCTCCTCGTAGGTCCCGGCCGCGATCGCGATCAGGACCTCGCGGTCGTGGTGTTCCGGGACGACGTCGACCGCGCCCTGCACGGTGCAGAAGTCCTTCCCTCCGGCGGCGTCCACCTCCAGCCTGGTCGCGCCGGCTGACGGCAGGGTTCGGGTGCGGAAGTGCCAGCCGTCCTCAGCCGTGACGCCGCCGTGGCCGCGGACGAACCCGGCATCCACGGTCACGAAAAAGTCCTCGTCCGGATCGAGGGCGTCGGGCAGGACGACGGTCACCTCCCCACCGGTGACCAGCACCGGGTGGTAGTGCCACTGGTGGAGCTCGCCGTAGTCGGACCGGGCGCCGCCGATCGGTCGCCGGCCTACCTCCGGATCGGCAAGGTCGATGGTCTCGACCACGGCACCGTCGCCGCGATGCACGCGCAGCCGGCCGCGCTGCCCGATCTCGACCGGACGGTCGAACCGAAGGCGTAGCGGAGTGTCCACGCACGCACCGGCACCAGCCGGAGACAGGTGAGCGTCGGGCATGGCTACCCCCGTCGAGGATGGACTGCGGCACGGGACCTCTATACGGGACTGATCCCGCGCCGTCTGCGCAGTATACGCATCTGACGCTACGATGATTGCGCACATCACGCGAAAGGAGCACGATGAGCGACGCCTTTCCGGCGGGTCCGGGCAGCGCCGAGGCACGCGCGGCGCAGATCCTCTCCCGGGTGGCACCGCCGGAGTTCGCCGACCGGGTCCTGGATATCACCGAGTTCGGCGCGACCGGGGACGGGGCGACCGACTGCACGGCAGCGTTCGCCGACGCGATCTCGGCGTGCTCCGCAGCCGGAGGTGGGCGAGTGCTCGTCCCGGCCGGACGGTTCCGCACCGGGGCGGTGCATCTGCTCGACGATGTGGAGCTGCACCTGGCCGCCGGAGCGGTGCTGGCGTTCAGCGACGACCCCGAGGATTACCTGCCGCCGGTCCGTACCCGGTACGAGGGCGTCGACTGCTACAACTATTCGCCGTTCCTCTATGCCTTCGGACGGCGGAACATCGCCCTGACCGGTGAGGGCGTGGTGGACGGCGGCGCCGACGAGCAGCACTGGTGGAACTGGGTGAAGAAGCCGGCGCCGCACGAAGGCCCGGCCAAGCAGCGACTCCTGGCGGCCGCGGCCGAGGGTGTGCCGGTGGCTCAGCGCGTGTTCGGCCCGGGGGACCACCTGCGCCCGAACCTGCTGCAGTTCGTCGACTGCGAGAACGTGCTTATCTCCGGGGTGACGTTCCATCGCTCACCGATGTGGACCATCCATCCGGTCCGGTGCCGCAATGTCACCATCCGCGGGGTGCTGGTGGACAGCCACGGGCCGAACAACGACGGCTGCAACCCGGAGTCCTCCCGGGATGTGCTGATCGAAGACTGCACGTTCGACACCGGTGACGACTGCATCGCGATCAAGGCCGCGAAGGGCCCGGACGGCTGGCACCCCGACGAGACCACTGCGGGAGTGGTGGTGCGGGACTGCCGGATGCGGGCCGGTCACGGCGGGGTCACCGTGGGCAGCGAAACCAGCGGGGAGTCTCGGATGTGGTGGCCTACCGGTGCCAGATGTCCAGCCCGGACCTGGAACGCGCCCTGCGGATCAAGACCAACGCCGAGCGCGGTGGCCACATCCGCGACATCCTGTTCGCTGACATCGAGGTGGGCGTGGTGCGCCAGGCAGTGCTGGAGATCGCCCTCGATTACGGCCGGGTGACCGAGGGGGCGCACCCGCCCGAGGTCACCGATATCGAGGTGCACCGGGTCAGTGCCGAGTCGGCCGGGAGCGGGCTGCGGCTGATCGGGCTGCCGCAGGCGCCGATCCGCCGGTTACGCCTGCGGGACTGCCCCGTCGGCCGGGTGGCCGGACCGGACATCGTGCGGGACGTGGTCGACTCCGATCTCGGCATCGGCGAACCGCAGCAGCTGCCACAGCGGTAGCGCGATCACCCAGGACGGGTTCCAGGTGTTGCTGTGGCCCTGGTCCTGCCAGTTGGTGACGAAGAACGCCTCACCCTGCTCTCCCACCACGTCGAAGCCCCACTCTCCCGGCGCGGTGCACACGCCCTGACCCATCGCGGCCACGATCGTCCGGCCCCAGTGCTGCAGGTGGGTGTCATCGGTGAGCCGGCCCAGCCGCCACAGGTCGAAACTGGGGAAGAACACGTCCAGGTGGTGGTTCTGCACACTGACCCCGGGCCAGCCGATGGCGCTGAAGCCCGCGGTGCGCAGCGGGGCGTCGGCGTCGTGCTGCGGATTCCAGTGGTAGACCCAGCAGAGCAGCCAATCAGCCACCACCTGCGCTCGCTGCAGGTACTCCTGCTCGCCGGTCAGGTCGTGCAGCGTCATCAGCAGTTCGAAGTAGCCGAGGCCGCCCTCCTTGTCCTCGCACGCGGCATCCAGGGTGGAGTGCGCGAACGGTCGCTCGAAGGTCCGGGCGTGGAGCTCGTGGTACGCCTCGCCCAGCTCCACGGCACGGGTGAGCAAGGCCGGTTGCTCGCAGACCTGCGCGGCCTGGGCGATGGCGCGGACCGCCGGGATACCGGCCGACCACGGCGGGTCGGTCACCGGCCGGCCGTCATCGGTCCACCCCAGCGGCACGAGTCCGGAGGGCAGCGTCGCCGTGCTGATGAACTCGGCGCCCTCCTGCAGCGCGGCGGGCCAGGCCGGCGGTACCGGCACCTGGTAGCGGCGCAGCAGCGAGATCATGTCGGCCAGGTCGCTGAGGGTTTCGCCGTGTGCTCGTGCGGAGATGACCTCGCGCCCCCGACGGCGCAGGCCCTGCCAGCGGCGCTCGTCGTGCAGGTAGGAGTTGTACCGCAGCCCGGGCACAGCGGTCCTGGACCCGTGCAGGTAGAACTCCGTGACGGCGAGAGCTCGCTCGAGGCGATCCTGCTCGCCCCGTTCCAGGCCCACCCACGCCTCGCACCATGCCAGCCGAAGGCACTGTCCGGTCCAGCCGTAGAGGAAGTCGACAGCCGGGCGCCCAGGCCGTTTCCGCGGCGCGCCCCAGGAGGGGAACTTCAGGTAGCCGGCCACCTCGCCGTCGACGAACGCGCGCGCGTCCAGGGCGGCCAGGCGTAGGTCCACATGACGGCGATCGTCCAGCGGACCGGTCAGCGCTCGCTCGGCGCTGTGGAACAGCGTGCGGCCGAGATGCACCAGCCGGCGGAAGCCGTGCCCGGGTTCGGCCCATCCCCGGTCCACGACGAACTGCTGGTGCAGCGTCTGGCCGGGAGGCAGGTCCCGATAGCCGGCCTCGGAGGCGGCTGTGCGTGCCTTGTGCACGTAGGTGACATCGGGCTCACCGTCGAACAGCGTGGCTCCGCTCAGTCCGAGCGCATAGGTGTCGTCGCCGGAGACGGCGCCCAGCGAGCCGTAGCGCACGCGGCCCTCGGCGTCCTCGTCCGGATCGGGCAGGGACACCAGGGTCAACGTGCCGCCCGCCTCGTCCTGCAGGCAGACGGCCGGGATCGGCAGCCGGTGCAGCTCGGTGACGAACCCGCCCCGGCTCACGTGCGGCACCGCAGCCCCCACCGCGTCACCGGGGTCGGCGGAAGGATTGTCGTGCAGCACCACCTGCGGGATCGTCACCTGGGCGCCGGCGGGGCCCGGCAACCGGAGCCCGACCACCAGGTCCTCGATCCGCGAAGCGGTGTCGTTGTGCCACTCCAGGTCCAGCTCGAGTCCTCGCTCGGTCAGCTGGGCGCGCACTTGCACCCGGAGTGGTCCGACCCGGCCTGCGACCCGGAGTGCGTCACCGTCCGTGGTGGTCTCGGCATCGGTCAGTCCCGGCACCTGCTCCCGCCACGGCCGACCCGTGGACAGGACGAGCATCCGGCTGAGCTGCTCCGGCAACCCCGGGAGGTCGGCTGTTGTGGCGGGCGCTCCGGTGATGAAGCCGGTCACCTCGTGCTGGTTCAGCATCGCGTCACCCGTACGGCCAGGTACGGCTTGCGTGGCAGGTCCAGCACGAACTCGCCGCTGAAGGTGCCGGGTACTCGCTCGACGGTCATGTTCCAGGTGTCCAGCAGTTCGACGGCGAACTCGGCGTCGTGGGGAACGCTGAAGCCGTGCGTCGAGTAGCGGTGCAGCCCGTGGTACTGCAGGTAGTACTGCCCGGGCCGGGAGAGGGTGAACGTCTTCGACTCGCCAGGATCGCGTGTCAGATCGGCCGGGGCACTCGCGAGGACACCGGCAAGGAACTCCAGCCGCGGTGCGGACTCGCCGCTCAGGTTGCCACCGTGCCGGCTCCAGGAGTGCCGCGCGAACTCCTCGGCGTGCCAGAAGTAGCCGCCGCGGACCAGTGCCCACCAGGCCAGTGAGACCAGATCCTCGGCGGTCCGGCCACCGGTCGGGGTCGGTAGGTCCCCTTCGGTGCCTACGTCCAGCAATGCCGGTTTGCCGAATGCACGCACGGGGTCGATCGCTTCCCATTGCGCGTCGTCACGCACGCTGCTGTGGCTGATCAGCCGGCGTCCGAAGTCGAACCGTGGCCCGGCGTGGACGGTGCGCGGTCGCCGGCCGTGATCGGCCTCGGCAACCAGGCGCAGCGCCTCGTCCCACGTAGCGGCGTCCACATGGGCGCGGTCCGCATCCAGAGCGAGGCACCACCACACGTTGCGGTAGGCGGCGAACCGGTGCACCACCTGCAGCAGGTGCTCGGTCCAGCCCGGATGGCCCGGAGCCAGGCCCTCAGCGTCGAACAGCACCAGCTCGGCCTGGAAGCCGGTGTCCCGCAACGCCACCACAGCGCTCTCGACGTCCTCCAGCTCGGCCGGCTCGGGCCACGTCGTGGCGCCCCGTGCCAGAACGGACATCCGCACTGCGCTGAACGGTGAGCGAGCCAGCGTGGCCAGCGATCCGGCGCGGGCCTCCGCGTCCTGCTCATGCCACCACAGCGCGGTGGTGCCGAGCGGATGGTGCGCGGCGCCGTCGGCGTGGGTGAACCGGGTGCCACGCACGCCCGCCGGGCCAGGGTCCTCGCCCTCGGCGGCCACGCACTCGAACGACCCGGTCCCGAGCGACCCGCCGTCCGGACCGGTCGCGGTGTATTCCCAGCTGCCGAGGAGGTCCGGTGCAAACCGGATCAGCCGGCGCCCGCCGACGGTCACCGGTTCGGCCACGGCCCACCGGCCGGAATGACTGAAGGTCGCTTCTGCGGCGTGGACCTCGGTGACATCGAGCTCGATCAGGTCCCAGCGCTCGACGGTGCGCGGCGATGCTGTGCTGCTCACGTTGTCCTCCGAACCCGCACCGCCAGGTCGGTGCGGTCCGGTAACGGAATCCGACACTGGCCTCGGTAGCTGCCCGGCAGTGTGGTCACGGTCATCTCCCACGTATCGATCAGGTCCACCGTGTGCTCGTCGTCGCCTAGGTCCAGGTCGTGGTGCGCGTACCGGCGCTCGCCCAGGTAGTCCAGCCGGTAACCGTCGGCGCGGGCCGCGATCCAGTCCGGCGGGCCCTCGGCGATCACCTGGCGGAGGAAAGCGATCCGGGCGGGGCTCTCGCCGACGAGCCGGCCGCCGGCGGAGATCCAGGCCGGCTTGGAGTCCACGTAGCACTCGCCGTGGCCCATGAATCCGCCACCGGCCATCGTGCGCCAGAATCTCCGGGTGAGGTCACGCCCGCTCAGGTTGCCCCACCGCCGGCTGATGTCTCCCTCGTAGCCGATCTCGTCCAGGACGACTGGCTTGGCGTGGCGGCGGCGCCATTCGTCGGTCAGCCCGGCATCCCAGTGCTGGATGCTCTGGTGCGTCGTCCACGGCTTGCTGAAGTCGTAGACGGAGGCGTACTCGTACATGGCGGTGCCGTTGTGGATCGAGGCCAGCCGGCGGTACGGGTCGATCCGCTGCAGGTACTGCAGCAGATCGTCCCAGTCGGCCATCGTCTTCGCTTTGTTGAAGTCGAACTCGTTGGCCATCGACCACCACACGTTGCGGAAGGCTCCCAGCCGGGCGACGACGTAGCGCACGAACCGGCGGTCTTCTTCGGCGGTCATGTCGTCCACCCCCAATGCCCCTTGTCATAGGGGTGGAAGAGGATCAGGTCCGCCTCGATGCCCAGCCGCTGCAGGTCGAGCACGCGTTCCTCGACGTGCGCGAAGAACTCCGGATCGAACCGCGTCTTGTCCAGCCGGCCGGGTTCGTCCCCGACGAACGCCAGCCGCGGCGGACGCATCCCGCCGGTGGGCAGCAGACACATCCGGACCTTGTTGAACGGAGAGTCGGCGAGCGAGGCGAGCGTCTCGGCCTCGTGCGCCCGGTCGCCGGTGTGGGTCCAGTGGTAGCAGGTGGTGCCGAACGACTCGTGCCGGGTGCCGTCCGCGTAGCGGAAGGTGGATCCACCGGCGACGTGCACCGGGCCGTGGTTGTCCGGGCCGGGAGGAGTCACGTTCAGTTCCCCGGTCCGGCCGTCGAGCTCGGCTGCGCCGCTGTGGGTGCGGAAGGTCCACCGGCCCTCCTGGTCCGGGCTGAACCGGATCCGGTAGCGGCCGTCGCCGTCGTAGAAGCCGCCGACGCTCACCTCCCGGTTCCGGCGCTGGAAGGTGGCGGTCAGTTCGACGTCGATGAACGGGTTGCCGGCCGAAGGTCCGTTCAGCTCGATCTCGTACAGCCCCCACCGCTCGACGGCGTCCGGTCGGTTGGTCATGTGGCGTCCTCGGTCGTATCCAGCGCCAGGCCGGCCTCCGTCTGCCGCGCGATCCACTCGGGCTGTAGCCGAACGTGCTTGATGGTCTTGCGGAGGTAGGAATAGGCGATCTGCAGGGCGCCGTCGGAGGTCTGGATCATCGTCGGGTAGGAGTAGCCGGCCGGGGCATCCTTGTACTCGAGGTCGGCCACCTGAAGGTTCCGATGCGCCGGCCAGGTGCGGCCGCCGTCGTCGGACAGCGCGAGCGTGAGCGGTGTGCGCACCGCCTTCTTCCGCCAGCTGTCCCCGGAGGGGACGAAGCGGAACTGGTCGCGCTCCATCGTGGCGTCGTTGTAGACGGCGGCGAGCCGCCCGTCCGCGAGGGCGATCTGGTGCACCGCCGAGTTGTTGTTCGGCAGCGTCGTGCGCACCGGCGCGGTCCAGGTGCGGCCCAGGTCGGTGGACTCCGAGGCGTACACCCGATCCGCCGCCCGGGACCGGAACAGGCCGAGCAGGCTGCCGTCGCTGCGCGGGGCGATACTCATCTGCACGCGATGCCGGCTCCCCGGTACCTCGCGCACCTCCCAGCTGCGGCCGTCGTCGGCACTGAGCGCCACCACGCTGTACTCGCCGTCGGAATCCACCTGATAGGCCGGGAGCAGCCAGGTGCCATCAGGAAGGAACAGCGGCGGGTTGCGCAGGAAGAAGCCAGGACCGGTGAACAGGGTCTCCGGCTCAGACCAGGTGGCCCCATCGTCGTCGGAGACGCGCGCAAGCACGTGGGCGTCGGTGCGGTGGTGCGGGGTGTTCGAGGTGTGCAGCAACCAGATCCGACCCTCCGGCGCTCGGAACAGCACCGGGTTCTGCTCCGAGCGGTCCGGGTCGGCGGCCATCAGTCGCGGCTGTTCCCACTGCGCCGTTCCGGCGGGCAGGCGGGAAAGCACCACGTTGGTCTCGCGGTCACCCTCCTGGGGCCCGTTGAACCAGGCGCAGAGCAGGTCGCCAGCGCTGGTCTCCACCAGCGTCGCGGCATGGCTGTCCACCGGATGCAACACCGGGAGGAGAGCCTCGGTCAGCTCGGGATCGGTGGTAGAGCGCCTGAGGCGGCCGTCGAACCGCTTATCCATCCTGTACTCCAAAGAAGTAGTGTTCCGGGTGGCTCGGACCCGGTGCCGTGTAAGCACTCTCACCAGGCAGACTGGCCGGGACGTTGCCCATGGTGTTGGTCGCGATCCCGTAGGTGGTGGGACGGGTGCAGACGCCGATGAGGTTGAACTGCTCCTTGGCGATCGCCAGGATCTCCTGGCTCAGTGCCGAGGCCTCCTCAGTGTCGTAGGTGTGCAGGAGTTCTTCGAAAAGGTCGAGTGAGCGGCGCCAGGGCTCCGGTGGCCTGGACCCGTCGGAGCCGTCGCTGCGCCACCAGGTGCTCCACTCGTGGCCCCACATGGAGCTACCGCGCGGATTGGACGGGACCCAGTAGTGGTTGGACCCCATCGTCGGCCGCGGCTCGTAGAAGCCGGCATCGGAGACGCTGCACACAGATGCGCCCGCCTCCACTCGCTCCCAGAACAGGCTGGCGGCGACCGGCTGGACGTTCATCCGGATCCCGACCTCTGCGCAGTCGGCGACGATCAGCTCGAGCGCGTCGATGTGGCCCGACTCCTCCGACCGCACCAGGACCGAGAACTCGACAGGTGATCCCTCGAACAGCCGGATCCCGTCGGAGTCGGTCTCGGTGAGTCCGGCCTGGTCCAGTGCTTCGTTGGCCTTCTCCACCGAGAACTCGGTGTACTGCGTGCCCATCTCCTCGTCGTAGCCGTACTGCCCCTCCAGCGGGGCGATCTGCCACGGGATTGCCTGACCGGAGTACACCGAGTCGATCACCCGCTGGCGGTTGATGGCGTGCGAGATGCCGACGCGGAAGTCCTTGTTCCGGAACAGCCCTGCCAACGGGCCTTCGGTCATGGTTTGGTTGAATGCCAGGGCGATGGCGTTCGTACCAGCCGGCCCCACGTCGAAGAGCCGATAGCCCCCGCTCTCGGCGTTGTCAGAGATGACCGGCAGGTTCTCGATGGTGTTGAAGTGCCCCATCTGCATGTCCAGGTCGCCATTGGTGATCTGGAGGACCTCGACCTCCGGGTCCAGCAGGATGTCGGCACGGAACTCGTCGATGTAAGGCAGCTGCGACCCGTCCGGGTCGGTCTTCCAGTAGTAGGGGTTCCGTTCACACACCACAGCATCGCCGTCGCCGATGGCCTCGACCAGCCTCCAGGCGTGCAGCGTCGGTAGGTCCGCACTCATCCAGTTCTGGCTCTTCACCTGAAGCAGCTGGATCCAGTCGTCGTGACCCTCCGCTGCGACGAGCTCATCGACGTCGGGGTTGTAGGTGGGGTGGAACTCCTTCAGGTAGTGCTTCGGCAGCACCATCACCCGGTTGCGGCACTGTTCGTGCAGCCAGCCGGGCTTCGGACCATCAAAGATGTAGCGGATCGTCCAGTCGTCCACTTGCTCGAACGTTGCCGGGGAGCCGTCGCTCGGGTTGGTCCACATGCTGTAGATCCCGAAGGGGTGGAACTCCGCACTGGCGTTGCAGTCCTCGAACGCGAAGCGGTAGTCGTCGACTGTGACGGGTTCGCCATCGGACCAGCGCAGTCCCTCCCGGAGGGTGAACTCGAAGACCGATCCATCCTCCAATTCACGGAACGATTCGGCGATGTTCGGCAGAATCTCCTCGGTGCCCGGCGAGTTTGTCCAGTCCCGTGCCCAGCGCACGAACGGCTCGTAGCCGACCGTCTTGTCCAACCAGGACGTGTCGTCCTGGGTGATCATCGCCGAGCGCCAGGTGCCGCCGTACTGCCCGATCTCAGCGTTCGGCTCCACCACCAGCGGTGTTCTCGGCAGTCGCTCCTCGACCGGTGGCAGGTCCCCGGCTTCCACCTGGGCGGCCAGCGAGGGCGCCTCCGGACCCTTCGGCCCTGAGCTCGCACCACCGTCACCGTTCTGTGCCGGGTCGGTGTCGAAGAACGAGCAACCCGCCAGTGATGCGGTGGCGGCGAGTCCGCCGCCGGTCAGCAGCAGGGACCGGCGGCTGACCGCGCGCGACCACATCGGCTGGTGAGCACTCGAATTATCAAGGTGGGGAAACATCGTCGTTCTCCTCTTCTTGGTGGGGTCGGTAGAGCAGTCCGAGCGGACCAGCCGGGGCGCCCCGGCCGTCAGGGTGCGGGGCGAGACAGGGTCGACCTGTCATGCCACCAGGTCCTCGATCCCACGCAGCCCGAGCTCCTCGCTGAAGTGGCAGGCCACGCGACGCCCGGGGGAGATCTCCCGGAGCGGGGGCACATCGGTCCTGCACTTCTCCTGCGCGTAGGCGCACCGGGTGCGGAACGGGCAGCCGGAGGGGACGTTGGTCGGGTCGGCCACCTCACCCTGGAGCACGATCCGTTTCCGGGCGCGTGCTGCGCTCGGGTCGGGGTTCGGCACCGCCGAGAGCAGCGCCTCGGTGTAGGGGTGGTTCGGCCGGCGGTAGAGGTCGGCAGTGGGCCCGGTCTCCACGACGTGGCCGACATACATGACCACCACCTCGTCGGCCATGTACTCGACCATGCCCAGGTCGTGGGAGATGAACAGGTAGGTCAGGTCCTCGTCCGCCTGAAGGTCCTTCATCAGGTTGAGGATCTGGGCCCGGACCGAGACGTCGAGAGCGCTGACTGCTTCGTCGGCCACGACCAGCCGAGGATTCAGGGAGAGCGCTCGGGCCAGGCCGACCCGCTGCCGCTCGCCCCCGCTGAAGGCGTTCGGGTAGCGGCGCAGGTACTCGGGCCGCAACCCGACGCGGCGGAGCAGCGTGGCGACCCGGTCCTCGATCTCCGACTCCGGAATCACCCCGTTCACCCGCAACGGCTCGCCGATGATGTCCGCCAGGGTCATCCTCGGGTTCAGGGAGGAGAACGGGTCTTGGAAGATCATCCGGATGCTCTGCCGGTACGGCTTGAGCTGTCGTTCCGTCAGCGGTGCCAGATCCACCACCTCGCCGTCGTCGCGCCGGTACCGGATCTCTCCGGAGGTGGGTTCGTACGCCCGCAGGATGCACCGGCCGAGGGTGCTCTTCCCACATCCCGACTCACCGACCAGCCCGACGGTCTGACCCTGCTTGACCTGCAGGTCCACGCGATCGACGGCCTTGACCTGGGCGACTGTCCGGCCCCACATGCCCTTCTTGATCGGGAAGTACTTGCTCAGCTGGCGAGTCTCCAGCAGCAGGTCGGAGGTGCCCGCCTCGGAGGTGTCGCTGACTGCCTGGGTGTCCTGGCTCATGTGGTCTCCTCGTAGAGCACGCAGCGGACTTCGTGGCCCTGCTCGTCGCGGATCAACGGTGGTGCTGCGGTATCGCACCGACCGGGTTGGAAGAAGTCGCACCGGTCGTGAAACGGGCAGCCACTGGGCCGGGCGAAGGGGTGCGGGACCATTCCACGCACCGGCGCCAGCCGGACGTCGCTGCCTTGCCCCAGCTTCGGGATGGAGTTCAGCAGCGCCTGCGTGTACGGATGGCGCGGACTCCGGAAGATCTCTGTGATCTCACCGCGCTCGACCACATTTCCGAGGTACATGACCGCGACCGAGTCTGCGAGCTGTGCCGCCACGCCGAGGTCGTGGGTGATCAGCATGATCGCCATGCCGAGCTCGTCGCGCAAGGATGCCAGCAGCTCCAGGATCTGCGCCTGGGTGGTGACGTCAAGTGCCGTCGTCGGTTCGTCGGCGATCAGCAGCTCCGGGTCACAGGAGAGCGCCATCGCGATCATCACGCGCTGTCGCATCCCGCCGCTCAACTCGAACGGATACGCATCCACACGTGTCTCGGGTGCCGCGATGCCGACCCGGTGGAGGAGATCGATCGCCCTGTCCCGGGCGACCTCGTTGCTCACCGGGTTGTGTAGCTGGATCGCCTCGATGATTTGATCGCCCACCTTGTGCACCGAGGACAGGGACGTCATCGGCTCCTGGAACACCATCGCGATGCGCTTCCCGCGGACCGCGCGGATGACGGCAGGGTCGGCGCCGATCATCCCGACCATGCCCTCGGGTGCGGCGCCGGTGTCCACCTCTGGCTTGATTCTGCGCCTGAGCCGGCCGCGGAAGAAGCTGGATCTGCGTGCCGTTGCCTCCACCTCGTCGGCCGGGGGCCGGGGCACCCAGACCTGGCCGCCGACGATCTTGCCGGGCCGGTCCACCAGTTGCAGGATCGATCGGGCCATCACGCTCTTGCCGCAGCCTGACTCGCCGACGACGGCCAGCGTCTCGCCACGATGAATCGTGAGGTCGACGCCGTCGACGGCTTGCACCTCACCGTCGTCGAGCTGGAACTCGGTGCGCAGGCCGCGCAGCTGGAGCACTGGTGGTGCGTCCGGATCCAGCCGACGTGCGGCGGTCTGGTCACTTGTAGGGGTCTGCTGCATCACGCAATCCATCTCCGACGAAGTTCATGGCCAGGACTGTGACGAAGAGTGCGAGACCGGGAAGCATGAGCCACGGTGCCGTCTCGATCGTCCGGATGTTCTGCGCATCCTGGAGGAGCACCCCCCAGCTCACCGCCGGGGATTGAAGACCGAGCCCGAGGAAGCTCAGTGCCGTCTCGCCGAGGATCATCCCTGGGACCGACATGGTGAGCGAGGCGATCAGGTGGCTGGAGAAGGAGGGCACCATGTGGCGGAAGATGATCCGTGGTCTGCTGCAGCCGTCCAGCAGTGCGGCGGTGATGAAGTCCTCCTCTCGTAGCGAGAGGAACTTCCCTCGGACTTCTCTGGCCATCCCCGTCCAGCCGATCACGGAGAGTATCGCCGTGATCGCGAAGTAGCGGGCCAACGGTCCCCAGGATGCGGGGATTGCTGCCGAGAGCGCCAACCACAGCGGCAACGTCGGGATCGACATGAGGAACTCGATGATCCGCTGGATCAGCGTGTCCGGCTTTCCGCCGTAGTAGCCGGAGATGCCGCCCAGGACAACACCGAGGATCAGGCTGACTGCCACGCCGACCAGGCCGATCGAGAGCGAGACGCGGGAGCCGTAGATGATCCGGCTCAGCGAGTCGCGTCCGGCGCGGTCCGCGCCCCACAGGTGGAACGTGTGGTCGGGGTTCTCGGGACCGATGAGGTGCAGGTCCATCGGGAACAGGCCCCACATCTGGTACGGCTCGCCGCTGACGAAGAGACCGACCGGGATGTAGCTGTTCTCGTCGATCTCGAACTCGTTCGCGAACGTCTCCGGGTTGCGGGTCACCAGGAGGTCGTGGACGTACAGCCCGAAGCCCTCGGTCTCGTGGTAGATGTGCAGTTCCTGAGGCGGGGCGTAGGTGTAGTCGGGGTTCTGCGCGGTCGCGGTGGTCGGGGCCAAGATCTCGGCGAACGCCACCACGAAGTAGATGGCGAGCACCACCCAGGCGGAGACGAAGGCGACCTTGTGCTTGCGGAACCGACGCCACACCAGTTGCCACTGTGACGCCGTTCCGCCCTGCACGGCGGCCGCCCTGCTCGGGTCGGGCGTCGGTGCTCCCCCCGCCGCGTCATCGCCGGGGGCCGGCTTGGGTACCTCCATGCCGGCCTGTACCATCGTGGAGCCCGCACCGGCAGGGTGCAGTTCGGCGCCCTCGCTTGCCCTGGCCCCGACGCGGTCGAGGGAACGGTCTGTCTCTTCCGGCATGAGTCAGCTCTCCTGGTAGCGGCGTCGGATTCGGGGGTCCCACCAGGCGAGCGCCAAGTCGCTGATCAACGTGCCCACCACGGTGAGTGTGCTGAGGATCAGGATGAAGCTGCCGACGAGGTACATGTCCTGGCTGAGCGTCCCGCCGAACAGCAGTGGGCCGGTGGTGGGCAGGCTGAGCACGATCGAGATGATCGTCTCGCCACTGATCAGGCCGGGGAGCAACCATCCGATGGTGCTGAAGAAGGGGCTCAAGGACATCCGCACCGGATACTTGAGCAGTAGCTTCCACTCCGGCAGGCCCTTGGCGCGGGCCGTGATGACGTACGGCTTGTAGAGCTCGTCCAACAGGTTGGCCCGAGTGATCCTGATCAGGCCCGCCGTTCCGGAGATGCCGATGATCAGGATCGGTAGCCACAGGTGAGACATCAGGTCGAGGACCTTGCCGAGGTTCCAGGCGGCATCGACGTACTCCGGTGAGAAGAGTCCACCGGCGCTCTGGTCGAAGTACCTGACTCCCAACCAGAGGAAGAACAGCGCCATGAGGAAGCTCGGGATGGCCATGCCGACGAAGCCGAAGAAGGTGGCGACGTAGTCGCCGATGGAGTACTGCTTCACCGCCGAGTAGATGCCGACCGGGAAGGCGACCGCCCAGACGAACAGCAGCGTGCTGATCGAGAGGAAGAAGGACAGCGCGACCCGGTCCCAGATCAGGGTCGAGACCGGCCGGTTCCAGGCGAAGGACTGGCCGAAGTCGCCGTGGAAGATGATGCTCGATATCCAGTTCCAGTACTGCAGCAGGAACGGGTCGTCCAGGCCGAAACGGGCCCTCAGCGCAGCCATCTGCTCGGGGCTGATGGTCTCGCCCCGCGACTCGGCCTGCGCCACCAGGGTGGACACATAGTCGCCGGGTGGAAGCTGGATGATCCAGAAGGTCACGAAGGAGATGGCGACCAGGGTGATCAGCATCAGACCCACGCGCCGGATCATGTACTTGCCCATTCGAAGATCCCTTCAGCGGGTCAGTGCGTAGCGGTCGGGCAGCAACTCGGCCCCGGTGGTGCGGCGCGTGCAGCCGGCAGCCGGCCGGGT
Organism: Ruania alba; assembly: GCF_900105765.1. Taxonomy (NCBI): domain Bacteria; kingdom Bacillati; phylum Actinomycetota; class Actinomycetes; order Micrococcales; family Ruaniaceae; genus Ruania; species Ruania alba. Next base: position 689,609 of record NZ_FNTX01000002.1, on the reverse strand, counting down.
CGACGTCGAGTCGCGGCACTCGCGGTGCCGGCACACATCCCTGGCCGACCGCGCCAGCGCCGCGCTGACCGGTGAGAACGTCCGGACCCTGCGGGTACCGGTCGTCGCGTGAGCGTGAAACGCACTGGGCTCCCTTGCATATTTACACACTTCGTCGTGAACATGCGGCTTGGCGATGCTAACCGGCACTCGTGGTGCTGTGCAAGACACCGAGCCGTCCGATGATGCCTCATGAGGGTCAAACGGCATCTGGCTGGCATTCAAGGTGAACCATTGTATGGCAGGAGGGTTGACGCTCAAGTGCGATGCCCATAGGTTCGATGGTATGCCACCGGTATGGGAGGACCAACGATGACCACCACACAATCCGGACTGAGCCGGCGAGGGTTGATCGCCGGAGCGGCCGTGGCAGGGACCGCTCTGGTCGCGATCGAGCGCCTGAGCAGCCCTAGCGCGTCCGCCGATCCCGACGTTCTCTCGTCGGATCCCATTAATTACGCAGACCCGCCGCCGCAGCCCGCCGCCGTCGTCGACAACACCGTGCCGGCTTTTCCCGGGGCGGAAGGAGCGGGCAAGTTCACGACCGGTGGGCGGGGAGGTGAGGTGTACGAGGTCACGACACTGGCCGACTCCGGTGCAGGCTCACTCCGGGAAGCGGTCTCCGGGGACAACCGCGTCGTGGTGTTCCGGGTGGGTGGCACGATCGAGCTGGAAAGCGGCCTGGACGTCACCGGTTCCAACCTCACCATCGCCGGCCAGACAGCGCCCGGCGACGGCATCTCCGTGATCAACAACGAGTTCAACATCGAGGGCGACAACATCATCATCCGGTACCTGCGGGTACGGGCTGGTGACATGATGGGCACCCCGATCGACGCGTTCAACGGCGAGACCCGGAGGAATCTGGTGATCGACCACTGCTCGATCTCCTGGGGGTCGACGAGTGCTTCTCGCTGTACGGCAACTACGACGTGACCGTGCAGTACTGCATCATCGCTGAGGGGCTCGCCATGTCCGCCCACGAGAAGGGGCGGCACGGCTACGGCGGTCTCTGGGGCGGCCAGAACGTCACGTATCACCACAACCTGCTCATCCACCAGGGCGGTCGGAACCCGCGGTACAGCTTCGTGGAGGATATGAAGCAGCTTGTCGACCAGCGGTACAACGTGATCTACAACCACGGTTTCACCACGGCCTATGGTGGCGAGTGGGCCGAGGGGATCAACATGGTCGGGAACTACTACAAGCCCGGTCCCGCCACTCTGGCCGATGTCGGCGACAAGATCGTCACGCCGAACCGCGGGGGCAGCTGGTACGTGGCCGAGAATCTGATCGAGGGGTACGAGGACGTCACCGCCGACAACGTGGTGGGCATCGGCTTCCCGGCCGGCGGAATCGACCTGCTCCCGGAGCCGGTGGAGTTCGTGAACGCCCTTCCGGAGAAGACAGCCGAAGAGGCCTATGAGGATGTACTCGCCGACGTCGGTTGCTCTGTTCCCCGGTACGACTCGGTGGACGCGCGGTTGCTGGCGGACGTGCGCAACGGTACGGGTCGGCTGATCAATTCCCAGAACGAGGTCGGCGGCTACCCCGTGATCGACGGGGGTGACCCACCGGTCGACTCCGACCATGACGGCATCCCCGACGCCTGGGAGGTCGAGCACGGACTGGACCCGGAGAACCCGGACGATGCTGCAGCGCCAGCAGGCGACCGCTCCGGCTACACGAACCTGGAGGTGTACCTGAACTCGATCACCTCGACCGGCGCGAGCCCGACGGTGACGATCACCTCGCCGGCACCCCATCAGGTGTTCACCTCGACCGCCGAACGGCAGCAGGTGCAGATCACCGCAGAGGCCGAGGGGGCCGGCGGTGCCGCGATCGAGAGTGTGGACTTCTTCGTGAATGAGGAGCTCGTCGGCACCGCGACCAGCGCCCCGTTCGAGCTGACCTGGCCGGCGGCGACCGATGGTACCTACTACCTGGTGGCCCGGGCGCGGGACGAGCTGGGAGCGAAGGCGGACTCAACCGGCACGCCGATTCATGTGAACCGCACCTCCCGGCTCGGGGACTGGAGATCGACCGATATCGGTCACGTGGCAATCCCAGGCTCGGCCTTCATCGACGACGTGTCCGGTGACGTCGTGCTCAAGGGAGCCGGCAAGATTCGTGGCCGCGAGGACGCCTTCCAGTTCTTGCACCAGCGGGTGCGCGCCCGGGAGAACGACGTCGTGGAGATCATCGCCCGGATCGACGGGATCGACCGCACCTATGAGGGCGCCTACGCGGGCCTGATGATTCGCGAGTCCCTGAAACCTGACTCGCCCTACTTCACCGGTGGGCTCAGCTGGGTGGCGAGCGGATACAAGGGGATGGTGTCCCGGATCAGCTACAACGGTGACGAGGCGAGCGTGGGCGGTTACCCGTATGACGACTCCGAGCTCGATCCGAAGGAGTACTGGATCCGCATCATCAAGCGCGGCACCGAGTTCGAGTGCCACCTCGGGACCGACTCATTGCAGTGGACCCGGATCGGGTACGAGCGGATCCCGATGCGGAGCAACCGGGTGTACATCGGGTTGGCCGTCGATGCGAACAAGGAGGCGAACGCGATCGAGAACTACACAGTCGGGCGGTTCGCCGCGGTCCGGATCAACAGCTGAACCAGAATGACGGCGGGCCCCGGTTCGACGAACCGGGGCCCGTAGCGTCTTAGCCGCGCCCGGAGCGCCGGTCCAACTCGTGCGCGAGCAGCGAGACGGCGTAGGGCGAGACCTGATGCTTGCCGTGCGTGGCATCGTCGACGACCTCCCAATCCCCGCCCAGGAGTGTGGCCCGATCGCGCACCGGCTGGGCGTAGCTGCGGTGCCCGACTCCGGGGAAGCAGGACGGGTCGAACCGGTTCAGGATCTGCAGCTGACGTCGTCCCGCGCCGGTCGACCCCACGACGTAGAGATCGAGATAGCCGGCGATGTCGTAGAGCTCCGGCAGGCTCTCCCGGCGCTGTTCCCAGTCACCGAAGTTCGGGTGGTGAGCGGGGTGGGGGCGGAGGTAGAACGGCCAGGTTCCGGCCACCTGGACACTCAGCGTGACCCGGGGGTCGATCGCGGCGTGCAGCACGGTCGTCCACGCGCCACCGGAGAAACCGAAGGTCGCCACCTCGGTCAGTGGATCGAGTTCTGCGACGTGGTTGATCAGGGTGATGACCGGATCGAGATAGTAGGTGGCCGCACAGAAATCCGGACCTTCGTAGGCGGCAAATCGCTCGTGGCTCGCCGGATCGGTAGGCAGTGGGCCACCGGCTGCGGGCGGGTCCATGTCCGGGGAGTTCCAGCCCTGGAGAGGCATGTCCACTGCTGCGACCCGGTAGCCCCGCTCCAGGAAGGTGCGCATCACGGCGAGCTGTGGCAGGTGGTATACCGGCTTGCGGCCGTTGCCGTGTCCGGCGAGGAATATGCCGAAGCGTCCCGGCACCGGACGGCGAGGGTGAGCCAGATAGCTGGTCGACGTGAGCCCGTTCGCCATCGTCAGGGTGGCCCGGTCCACGCCGTCGTGCGGGAGGGAGTCCAGTTCGGGAACCGAGGCGTCGCGGTCGATTCGCGGAACTGACGTGGGTAGCCCGGCCCCCTTCCAGAGCTTGTCGATCAGGCGCCGCCGCCGGTCGAGAACGTCCGTTGCTGAGCGGACCGTGATCAGTTGATCGACGTCGACGCCGACAGCTTCTTCGGGCATTGTCCGCCAGGACGGCCCGTAGGTCGCCTCGATCGCGGGGTCCACCACGGGACGGGGACGTGTCACGCTCATCGGGCGTAGCTCCCGCCGACCGTGGGCCGTGGGCGGGAGAGGAAGACGATCGTCTGGTCTCGGACCCGGAGGATGTGCGACTCGAGCGCCTCACGGGCAGCCAGGCCGTCGCCGGCCCTGAGCGCTTCGACGATCTTGCGGTGCTCGTCGACGGCGGCGTCCAGTCGCTCGCGATTCATCGGGGCTTCCAGGCCGGCGCGGGTGACGTGGATGCTCAAGTGCAGGTCGTCATGCAGTGCGAGCAGGCGGGGCAGGCCGGACATCTCCACCAGAGTGCGGTGGAACCTGCTGTCGTTCTCGCGGAACGCGATGTACTGCGCCGTGTCCTGGATCGCACCCTCGGCGAGCTCGGTCGCTTCGGCGACCAGATCATCCAGGAACTGCGGCACCGTGGGCCCTTCCTGCTCGGTATACCGGCGCAGGCTGTGCGATTCGATCATCAGGCGAAGCTCAAAGAGCTCGTACAGCGAGCTGAGCGAGGGGACCGCCACGGTGAAACCTGCGATGGAGTCGTAGGAGAGTAGACCGCGCTCGTGCAGCCGGCCTACAGCGCTACGCACCGGTGTGCGGCTCATCCCGAGCATCCGGGAGAACTCTCGGATCGGCACCGTCTGACCGGGTTGCGGGTGCTCCTCGGTCAGCCAGGTCACCAGCGCGTCGTGTGCACGGTTCTCCAGCGTTTTTTGGCTCTCCGGTTCCTGCGGCCGCAATCTGGCCGTCGACCTTGCCACCTAGTTCCTCCCATCGGCACCAGCAACTGAGCGTCAACGTCCGTCCCGCTCCCGCCCCATGGTATGCCATTCGACTTCCAGCGTGACGCTGTTCCCGGCAGAAGTGTGCTCCGTCAGTGCCTCATGGTCGCTGCTGTGGTTGACAAGTTGCTGGTGTGGGCCGAAAGATGGCCTACATGCCAGTGGCATTCACACCTTCTGACGAGACCTCTTCCGACGACCTGTACGGCGTGCTTCCCCCGGTCGTACTGCCGATGACCCCGGACGGCGAGGTGGACTCGCCCTCGTTGCAGTCACTCGTCAGCCACCTGGTGGCAGCCGGCGTGCACGGGCTCTGGGCGAACGGCGCCACCGGCGAGTTCTACGCCCTGGACGGAGAGCTGCGAGCCGAGGTGGTGCGCCAGTGTGTGAAAGCCGCAGCGGGTCGAGTGCCGGTGGTGGCACATGTCGGGGACACCTCGACGCGGCTCGCGGTGCGCCATGCACGGGAAGCGATCGCCGCCGGTGCGGCCTTCGTCTCGGTCCTCCCGCCGTACTTCGTCGGATTCGGCCAGGAGGAGCTCAAACGCCACTATCGCTCGATTGCACGGGCAGTCGGCGGCCCCGTCCTCGCCTACCACCTGCCCCAGTTCATCCCCGCCACCCTGACCATCGACTCGATCGTCGAGCTCACCGTCGAGGGCGTGCTCTGCGGAGCCAAGGACAGCGGCTCGAACATGGTCTGGTTCCGCCAGTTGCAGCGGCGGCTCCGTGCCGCCGGTGTCTCGCTGCCCTGCCTCACCGGCGGCTCGAGCGTCGCCGACCTCGGCTACCTGCTCGGAGCTGCCGGCTCGGTCTCGTCGACCGGGAACCTCACCCCGGGTCACTTGGTGCGCCAGTACGAGGCTGCCCGGGCCGGAGAGTGGGCACTCGTTCTTGCCATGCAGGAGCAGAGCGAGGACCTGATCGAGCTGCTGAACCCTCCGGGTACCAGCCCGGGCCCTGGTCTGACCGCCACCGTCTACAAGTACGTGCTGGCTCGGCAGGGGCGGATCGACTGCGATCTCAGCGCCGCGCCCCTCACGCAGCTCTCGACCGAGAACCGCCGGCACCTGGACGAGCACGTGCTCCCGGCCGTTGACCGGCTGGAGAGTCCGACTGGCGACCGCACCTGAACCGACCCCGCCCCCTGGCATACCGTCCCCACAATGAAGAGGAGAACGATGATGTTTCCACCCACTGCTGAATCGGGAACCCGAGACCGCCTCTGGTCGAGTGCTGTCAGTCGCCGGTCCCTGCTGTTGACCGGAGGCGGGCTTGCTGCCGGCGCCTCGTTGGCCGGCTGTTCGTTCTTTGACACCGACCCTGCGCAAGGTGAGAACGCCGGCGGCAACGCCGGACCGAAGGGCGCGGAGGCGCCGTCACTGGCTGCCCAGGTGGAGGCCGGCGATCTGCCACCGGTCGAGGAGCGGCTGCCGAGCACACCGCTGGTGGTTGAGCCGCACAGCCAGATCGGCCAGTACGGCGGCACCTGGCGCTCGGCAATCATCACCGAGGAGGACCGGACCTGGCTCACGCAGAGCATCGGCTACGAGCCGCTGATCCGGTGGATCCCGGGATGGACAGACCAGCCGGGTACCAGCGAGATCATCCCGAACATCTGCGAGAGCTTCGAAGAGCTCGAGGGCGGCCGGGTGTTTCAGTTCACGCTCCGAGAGGGGATGAAGTGGTCCGACGGTGAGCCGGTCACCGCTGAGGACTTCAGGTTCGCCTTCGAGGACGTCAACATCTACGAGGGACTGCACCCCGGCGGGATCTACACGCTCTGGACGAATGTGAACGATCCGGAGAAGCCGGGCACCTTCGAGAGCGATGGCAATGTGATCCGGTACGTCTTCGACGACCCGAAGCCGGGCTTCCTCGAGGAGCTCGCGTCCGGAACCCCGATGGTGCTGCCCAAGCACCATTTCGAGCAGTTCCACGAGCTGTACGCGGACAACCTCGACGACGTCGTCGCCGAGAACAGCCTCGACGACTGGATTCAGCTCTGGGAATCCAAGAGCGAAGAGTTCACCGACGTGGACCGGCCCACCCTCCATGCCTGGAAGCTCACCGCAGCGCTTGGCGATGGCAGCTATGTCGAGGCGGAGCGCAACCCCTACTACTGGAAGGTCGATCCGGACGGCAGCCAGCTGCCCTACATCGACTCGATCCGCTGTGAGGTCTTGCAGGACATCGAGGTCGAGCTGCTCAAGATCACCAACGGTGAGCTCGACATGCAGATGCGCAACTTCGACAGCATCCGAAACCTACCCGTCGTCTCGGACAACCAGGAGAGCGGTGACTACCGGCTGTTCAGCGTGTCTCCGCAGGGCCCGAACGCCATGGTGATCGGCTTCAACCAGAACCTGGAGGACGACCGCAAGCGAGAGATCTACGCGAACAAGGACTTCCGGGTCGGGCTGTCCCACGCCATCAACCGGCAGCGCATCATCGACACCATCTACGGCAGCCAGACGATTCCCTGGCAGTGCGCCCCGGTGGAAGGTCACCCGGCCTTCGACGAGGAGTTCGGTACGCAGTTCACCGAGTATTCGGTGGAACTGGCGAACGAGGCGTTGGACCGCGCGGGCTACACCGAGAAGGACGGCGACGGCTTCCGGCTCAGCGAGGGCGAGCGGATCACCATGACGGTCCTGGTGCCGTCGACCATGCCCGACCAACTCGATGCGTTCGAGATGATCAAGGAGGACTGGGCGGAGGTCGGCGTGGAGGTCAACGTCACCCCGCTGGCGGAGACCCTGTATTGGGAGCGGGTTGAGGCGAACCAGGCCGAGCTGTCCACCTGGACGGCTGGCGGGTTCGAGATCCGCGCCACGCAGGGCTCGAACCACTACTTCGTGCCGTCGAACCCGCGAGGATCCTCGCGCTACGGTCACGACTGGGCCCAGTGGTACCGCGGCGAGAGCAGCGTGGAGCCGCCTGAGATCATCCAGCACCAGTTGGCGTTGTTCGACGAGATGCGCACGACCTATGACGCCGACCGGGCGATCGAGCTGGCGCGGGAGATCCTGGACATCGCCAAGGACCAGTTCTTCTACATCGGGATCTGCACGCAGCCGGACGGCTACGGGATCGTGAAGAACAACATGGGGACCAACGTGCCGGATGCGATCCCGGGTGACGTCGGCTACCAGCCGCCCGGCCCGACCAACCCGGAGCAGTACTTCTTCACCGACTGAGGGTCCGCCCGTCGACGGCGCCGCGCAGGTCCTCCTGCGCGGCGCCATTGGTGTGTCTGCTCAGGCGCTGCCGGGAGTTCGCTCGGCCAGCGTTGCCGCCTGACGCAGTGCTTCGGCCATGCTGGCGGTCGTGACGGTGCCGGTGCCGGCGATGTCGAAGGCGGTGCCGTGGTCCACCGAGGTGCGGATCACCGGCAGGCCGACGGTGATGTTCACGCCGTCGTCGATGCCGAGCACCTTCACCGGACCGTGACCCTGGTCGTGGTACATCGCCACGATCAGGTCGAAGTCTCCCCGGGTGGCCAGGAAGAAGGCGGTGTCAGCGGGCAGCGGGCCGTGCACGTCATGGCCGAGGGCGAGGAGCTCGTCGATCGCGGGCTGGATCTTCTCCGCTTCTTCGCCGTAGCCGAACAGCCCGTCCTCACCCGCGTGCGGGTTGATCCCACACACGCCGACCTTCGGGCGCGCGATCCCGGCCCGTTCCAGCGCATCGATACCGCGGCTGATGGTGCGCTGCACCAGCGGCGGATCGATCCGGTGGACCGCATCGACCAGACCGATGTGCGTGGTCACGTGAATGACGTTCAGGGTCGGCGTGCTCAGCATCATCGACACCTCCGGTGCCCCGGTCAGGTGCGCGAGCAGTTCCGTGTGCCCTGGGAACACGTGGCCGCCTGCGTGCAGAGCAGCCTTGTTGAGCGGCGCCGTGGCGATCGCGGCCACGTCGTGGTCCGTGGCGTAGCGGGCGGCGCGCTCGATGTAGGTGTAGGCCGCATGACCGGCCACCGGGCTGACCTCGCCGAACGGCAGGTCAGCGGGCAGCTCACCTACCTGAATCACGTGGAGGGCGTTGTCGTGGCCGACGGTCTCGCTCGGGTGCTGGACCTCCCGGATCGGTTGGGTGACGCCCATCAACCTCGCGGCGTGGATCATCCGTGGGATGTCCCCGATCAGCACGGGGCGGCACACTGCCAGTACCTCGGTGCTGGTGAGAGCGCTCGCGCAGATCTCGGGTCCGACGCCGGCCGGATCGCCCATCGTCACGGCGATCACGGGCAGGGACGGGGTGCGGTCAGGTGAGTCCACCAGAGGTCTCCTTGTCAGGGGTCGGTGTGTCGCAGGAGGGTGCAGGTCGGGTCAGGTCGATCAGGGTGTTCCGGTCGCCGTAACTGCCCGGCTTGGTCAGGACGGTCCTGCCATCCGGCGCCACCAGGTGGGCCACGACGTCGTGCGTGCCGGGGATGAGGCGTAGTTCGGTGAAGCCGAGCCGGTCCAGTACCCGGCGCGCGGTGTACCCACCGCTGAGGTAGAGGCAGACGTCGGCTCCCGCACCGGGCAGCGCTGCGCGACACGTGGCGGCCAGCGCGGCCATGGCCTCAGCCGTGCGGTGGCCGGCGGCGGTGTGGTCCGGTGGCGGCGTCAGTACGGCGTGTACGCCGCGTGCCAGGGCAGCCCGCACGTGGCGAGCGGACTCCGCTATCGCACGGGTGTCCTCGGTGGCCGGTGCCGTGACCAGGGCGGTCCGCGGGTCACGCTCACGCAGCGCCTGCACCTGAGCATGGCCGGTCGGTTCTGTGGTGCCGAGCACAGCGAACAGTTGTTGCACCGGGCGCGACGGCACGCCGGTTCCTGCGGCCGGTCCGCGCCCGCTCACCTCGCTCCGGGCCAGCGCGTCGAGGAATGGTGCGGATCCGGCGGCGTGCAGCCGGGGGCCGCTGCGGCAGGACCGGGCCAGCCGGGCCAGGTCCGCACCGCTGGACACGTCGGCGGTCACCAGGGTGGGCGTATCCCCGGTGAGGAGGCTGGGGATCTGGTCGTACTCGGCGGCACCGAGATGGTGGTGTGGCAGACCGGCGAATACTGAGCGCAGCTCGGCTGGCGGGCCCCCGCCGGCCGCGTCCGGAACGTGATGGCGGCCGTCGGCAGTGATCCGGCCCAGAGCGGGGTTGGCCGCGGAGAGCACCACCGGTCGGCCGGTGTCCAGGAGCACCTCCAGGTAGGTGCGTACCGGGCCACGGAGCTGGGAGTCCACCTTGAAGAATAGTGACGTGTGCCCGTCCAGCTGGTCGGCTGCGGGCTCGAGTCGTGCCCGCACCTCGGCGTCGGTGCTGTGCCGCAGGTCCAGGTCGCAGACCGTCCTGGACTCCGGTGTGGGCCGTTCCGGTATCCCGAGCAGGATCCGGATGTCGCCGCCCGATGCGTTCTGCCAGGTGTGTGCAGCCTCGGCCGCGCCGGTGAGGTCGTCCGCCCAGACCTGCGCCACTGTCATTGCTGTGCCGCGTCGACCGCCGAGGTGAGGACGACCTCCCGCTCGTCGGACCGGAACGCCTTGAGGAAGTCCGGATCTGCGCCGTCATCGGTGACGAGGGTCCATGGCTGTTCGATCCTCGCCCAGCTGTGGAACGGCGCCCGGCCGAGCTTGGCCGAGTGCGCCAGTACGTAGACGTGCCGGGACTGCCGAGCCATCAGTTCCTTCAGCCGGGTCTGATCGAGTTCTGCCTCGCAGATCGCCCCGTCCGTGCTGACGCCGTCGGTGCCGAGGAAGAGACGGTCGAATGTCAGCCGCTCCAGATTCTGTTCGGTCAATGGCCCGACGAACGCATCGGACAGCTCGCGCAGGCGCCCACCGAGGGATACCAGGTTCAGGTCGGGACGCGAGCGCAGCAGGCTGATCACCGGGACGCTGGCCGTAGTGACCGTGACGGCATCCAGAGTGGGCAGCTGGCGGGCGAGCAGGGCGACCGTGGAGCCGGCGTCGAGCAGGATCGACTCCTTGGCCTGGACCTGGGCTGCTGCCCAGCGCGCGATCGCCGATTTCGCGTCGAACCCCTCGCGCTCACGCTGCAGCAATGAGGTTTCCGCTCGGTCACTCGGGGCGATCGCGCCGCCGTAGGTGCGGGCAAGTCGGCCGGACCGGCTCAGCAGGGCGAGGTCCCGGCGGATCGTGGAGGCGGTGACGTCGAAGCGCGCGGCAAGATCGTCCACGTTGGCCAGGCCCATCGCGGCGGCCCGCGCGACGATCTCCTCGCGGCGCCGTTCTGTCTTGCTGGCCATCCGCGTGCCCTTCCGTTCGAGTGAGCCGAAGCCGTTGTGGCAGTGCGATCTTCTCACGTAGTGCGCGTTCTGTGCTAGTTTCGTTGCGCAAAGTGCGCGATACTTCGACGGAGGAGTCATGGTCGACGTGGAATCCGGCGCAGGGCTGCGATCCGAGCCCACCCGACTGGTGCTCGGCACGATGCCGTTCGGGGACACGGTGCCGGAAGTGAGGGCACGGGCCATCGTCGAGGCAGCGGTCGCAGCGGGGATCGAGGAGATCGATACCGCGAACACCTATGCGGGAGGTGCCGGTGAACCGATCGTCGGCCGGGTGCTCGCCGAGGGTGGCGAGGGTGTGGCGGTGTCCTCCAAGGTGGGGATGCAGCCGGCCACCGCGCCGGACCGTGGTCCGTTGAGCAGCGCGGCGATCGTCGCCTCGGCGGAGGCGAGTGTGGAACGCGTGGGCCGTGCCCTCGATACCCTCTACCTGCACCAGCCCGATCGCAGCACCGAGCTGGAGGACACACTCACCGGCGTTGCCGAGGTGCTGGACCGGGGGCTGGCCGCGCGCTTCGGTCTCTCGAACTACTCCGCCTGGGAGATGGTGGAGATCCAGGCGCTGAGCGCGCGCCTCGGCCTGCCGGAGCCGCGGCGTGCCCAACAGCTCTACAGCGCCCTCGCCCGGCGACTTGAACTCGAGTTCCTGCCCTACGCCGTCGACCGTGACATCGAGACGGTCGTGTACAACCCGCTGGCCGGTGGCTTGCTCACCGGCCGGTACCGACACGACGACGAGCCCGAGTCGGGGCGCTTTGGCACCTCCGCACTGGCGGCGATGTACCGGAAGCGGTATTGGAACCACGCCCAGTTCACGGCGCTGGAGGAACTGCGGGCGATCGCCGCGCAGGCCGCAGTGCCTATGGCCGAGCTGGCGTTGCGATGGCTGATCGGCACCCCGGGCGTGAGCGCCATCCTGATAGGCGCCTCCACACCGGAACAGCTGAGGGCGAACATCGAAGCGCTCGGTCGCGGCGGGCTGGATGCCGAGGTACGTGCCGCGATCGACGCCGCCACCGGAGTGCTGCTGTCCACCTCGCCGCAGTACGCCCGTTGAGCCGCACCTGCGGGACCGAACCACCGACACCTGGGTTGAGGATATGGACATCGATGCGTCGCTGACGGGACCGCATCGCGGGCTCCGCACCCGTCCGGGCACCCTGCTGCTCGGCCCGGCCGGTCGCCGGTTGTGGGTGGACTACCTCGATGATCAGCCCGGGTTCGCCGGTCGGATCGACTACATCCATAAGCTCAACATGCCGCTGCTGTTCACCGTGAGGCCGAACTGCGCACCTGATCCGCAGCGCAGCGACGGCCAGTGGCTGCCCTCGCGCCTACGCACCACGCAACGGTTCGGCGATGCTCAGCTGACCGAGACGCGGTTCATCACGTGGGACGACTGCGCCGTCTCGATCCAGCACTGGCGCAACCAGGGCAGTGCGCCGATCACATTGCGCGCCGACTACGACCGGGACCTGATCTCCGACACTGCCGACCTTCGCGGCCGGCGCTACATCGACCAGCACGACTTCACGCTGCTGGTCCATCTCGAGGCCTCGCGTGCGGACCTCTGGGCCGGGATCCAGCTCGAGGCAGGTCAGGAGTGCCACCTGACCATCGTGGCGACCGTGCGCCACCTGCCCGGTAAGGCCTCGGCAACGGACCCAACCCTGCCGGAAGGCCCGGCCACCGGAACCGTCCCAGTCGCTGAGGAGAGCGGTGTGGAGCTGCTGGCGGCGCACCGGCGCGAGTATCAGCACTGGTACGCCTCGGTGCCGACCCTGGTCTCCGACAACGAGCTGCTGAACCGGCTGTGGGCCTATCGCTGGTACATCCTGCGCAACTCGATGAGTGAGCCTGGCTTGGGCCACCTGCCCGGGACGGTTATGTACGAGGGCAGGTCGCACAAGATGACCAAGGCGCCCTGGCGGCCCACGGGCTGGGAGTTCAGCAAGGTCATCCCGCTCTCCACCTCGCTGCACGTGCAGGATCTGCGCTGGCGGGCCGATCCGGCCGACACCATCGAGGTGTTGTCCTCGGCGGCCCGGCTGCAGGGCACGGACGGGCAGCTCTACTCACACACGGTCCGCGAGCAGATGAAGCCGTACGCCAACTACTTCGGCTGGGCGATGGCGCTGTTCGCGCAGCTGCACGGCGCCGCATCGGTGCCGGATGCCGTGCTGGTCGCGGCGAAGGAGCAGGTCCGCGGCGAGCACCGGGAGATGGTCACCTCCGACGATGAGCTCTCCGTCGTGCACGACCACAAGCGAACCGGCAAGGAGTACCAGCCGAGCTACTGGTACTTCCACGACTATCCGGCCGACCCCAAGGACAAGACCACCTTCACTCCGTTGAAGCGCGTCGATCGGGCGGTCTACCAGTACCTGAACGCGAAGGGTGTGGTGGCGCTGTGCGCGGCACGGCAGGACCCGGACGAGCAGGAGTTCCGTGATCTGGCCCGGCGGCTCGCTGCCTCGATCCTCGCCAAGCAGTGGGACCCGGGCACGGAGTTCTTCTACGACCTGCACCACCGCACGGATGAGCGGGCCATGGTGCGCAACGTCGTCGGCTTCTACCCCTGGTGGGCCGGCCTGACCGACGAACGCCACACCGCCGGCCTGCGCCGGGCGCTGGCGCCGGGCTACTTCGGCGGCGCGGAGCCGTACCCGTCCGTCGCTCAGGACTGCCCGGCGTTCCGGCCTGCCGGGGGCTGGCTGGGCAACTTCATCAAGGGGCGCAATGGCTGCATGTGGAACGGCCCGAGCTGGCCGTACACCACCGCCATCACCCTGGACGCCATCGCACGGACCGCCAGTGCGGACGATGCGGATCTCGTCGACGAGTTCGCCTCCGGGTTCTGGGCGCTCGCGCGCCAGCACTTCCGTGACGGCGATGTTGCCGTGCCGTATCTCGTCGAGCACTACGACGGGCTCACCGGCGAGCCGATCAGTGATGAGCCGGACTACAACCACTCCTTTCTGATCGACGTGATCGTGCGCTATGTCGCGGGCCTCCGGGTCGAGGATGACGGTCTCTTCCTGGAGCCGTTGGAGATAGGCCTGGGACAGCTGCGCCTCGCGGAGTTGCCGGTCGGGTCGCATCGGTTGACGATCGAGCTGACCGGGCGCGGCGACGGTCGCTCGGCCCGGGTGCAGTGCGGCGAGCACGTCCTGGTCGACGGGCCTGTCCGCGGACGGGTGCGGATTCCGGAGTGCCCGCACCCCTGACGTGCGATATCCGGTCGATGCGGACGCGCGGGACCTGACGGCAGCGGACTTGTGCCCGGGCCTGCTGTGACCGGTCCGCAGGCGCCGTGCTCACAGCACCTGCGCGAGCAACTCCAGCGCCTCGACCGGCTCGCCGACGGGGATGAGCACGTTGCTCCTCACCCCGGCCTCGCCGAGCTCGGCCATCCGGGCACGCACCTCGTCCGGCGTGCCCGCCAGGGCGAGCTGGCGGACCCATGCGTTCGGCAGAGAGCGGGCGAACTCCTCGGGGGAGGCACTGCGTGCCCGCAGCTGCGTGAGCTCCGCGGCGATGTCCAGCGGGGCGATGTGCGGCGCCCAGTCCGGTTCGCCCACCACGCTCAGGGCGGGTCGGGCGTTCTCGACGGCGGTCGCGGAGTCCTCGTGCACGCTCGCGATGTTGTAGGCCACCACCCGGTGCGGCCCTGGCGCGGCGATCTGGTCCACAGCGGCGCGAACGTAGGCGGGTGCGCAGGGCTCGGCCAGCACGGTCCCGTCGGCGATGCGTCCGCTGACCGCGAGCGACCTTGGCCCGCGCACCCCGAGCAGCAGGTCCGGCGCCTCGGCCGGCACGGCACTGGGATCCAGGGTCACGTCACTACCGGGCAGGGCGCGCCCGTGCAGCAGCTCGCGCAACGCACAGGTGTACTCGCGCAACGCCGTCAGAGGGCGGTCCGGCCACGCGCCTACTGATCGCATCCATCCCGGCATGCCGTGCCCGATCCCGGCATCGAGCCGACCGGGGAAGAGTTGGGCGATGCTGGCCAGCTCCATCGCCGTGAACGCCACGTTGCGTGCCCCGACCGGCAGGATCCCCAGGCCCACACGGATCGTCCCGGTCACCGAGAGCGCGAGGGTGGCCTGCGCAATCCCACCGCGGAAGCCGAGATCCTCCACCACCCACAACTCGGCGAAGCCGAGCTCCTCGGCGCGCCTGGCGAAGGCTCGTACGGCATCGGCGTTCAGGTCGCGGGGAAGCATCACTCCGGAGGCAGGAATCGTCATGCTGGTGAACGTATCGAACCCGTCCCGGGCACGCTCCCGATGCATACCGAGCGTCAGATCGTGATGCCACCCACACGTATCCCGCCATGGAGTATCGATTCGGTAACTCCGTGTGCGGTGCTGATAGGCGTAGGGCAGACTGAATCACTGTCGTATGAAGACGTGAAGCCCGTGCTGGGCTCCGACCGACATGCCGCTGGGAGCCCGTGGGTTACCTGGTGAGTGCCCATGACCCCTACCTGGGAGCATCCGTGTCAGCCATTCAGGCCACCGGTTTGACCAAGATCTTCGGCCGCCGTCCACAGCGGGGCGTGAAGATGTTGCGCGAGGGCGCCACCCGTCAGCAGCTCATGAAGGAAGGGCTGACGGCGGCGGTGATCGATGCAACCTTCGAGGTGCAGCCCGGTGAGATCTTCGTGGTCATGGGCCTCTCCGGCTCCGGGAAGTCCACGCTGATCCGTAACGTCAATGGACTGCTGGAACCGACAGCGGGCACGCTGCTCGTTGACGGCGACGACGTCACGCACCTGCCTCCGGCAGGGTTGCGCGCGCTGCGGCGGGACAAGGTCAGCATGGTGTTCCAGCACTTCGCCTTGCTGCCGCACCGTACGGTCGGTGAGAACGCGGCCTATGCACTGGAGCTGAGGGGCTTTTCGAGGTCGGACCGGGAGAAGGCCGCTAACGAGGCGCTCGGGATGGTCGGTCTCGACGGCTGGGGCGGGCATCTGCCTTCGGAGCTCTCCGGTGGGATGCGTCAACGCGTAGGGCTTGCCCGGGCGCTTGCGGCCGGGACCGAGATCATGCTCATGGATGAGGCTTTCAGCGCCCTCGACCCGCTGATTCGCAAGGAGATGCAGGATCAGCTGCTCGAGCTTCAGGCCGAGCTGGGCAAGACGATTCTGTTCATCACCCACGACCTGAACGAGGCGATGCGCCTCGGCGACCGGATCGCGATGATGCGCGATGGCAAGATCGTGCAGATCGGCACGGCCGAGCAGATCCTGAACGAGCCTGCCACTGAATACGTCTCCCAGTTCGTCGCCGACGTCGACCGCACCCGTGTGCTCACGGCCGGCGCTGTCATGGAGCGCCCAGTGGCCGTGATCGGCAGCGAGTCCGGACCGCGCGCTGCGCGCAAGCTCATGAGCGAGCACCAGACCAGCGCGCTACTGGTGGTCGGGCGTGACCGCAAGGTCGTCGGCGTGGTCTGGGAGGACGACGTGGCTGAGGCGATCCGTCAGGGCAGTGACAACCTGCCGCGCCCCTCCCGCGCAGTGGCACAGGTGAGCCCGGACACCCCGCTGGCAGAACTGTTCGGTGACGCGGCCGAGAACCGGAGCCCGCTCGCCGTCGTGAACGAGAAGGGTGCGCTGGTCGGCGTGATCCCGCGGGTGACTCTCCTGAGCGCACTCGCTGTGCCGAACGGCAGCGAGAACGAGACCAGCACCGACTCCGAGGTCGATGCCGCAGCTGGAGGTGACCGATGAGTTTCATCCCCCAAATTCCGCTGGGTGCAGGCGCCGAGGCTGCTGTCGATTGGATCAAGCTCAACCTGCCGGTGGTGCTTGATGCCATCAGTGACTCGTTCAACTTCCTCGCTGGTGAGCTCACCGACCTGCTGATGTTGCTCCCCGCACTCGTGCTCGCGGTGATCTTCGCTGTGCTCGCCGCGTGGGTACGGTCGTGGAAGTTCGCCGTCTTCGTGCTGCTGGGCATGACCCTGATCATCAGCATGGAGGTCTGGGAACCGGCGATGCAGACCTTGTCGATGGTGCTCGTGGCGACGTTGGTCGCGGTCATCATCTCCATCCCGGTGGGGATTCTGGCCGCGAAGAGCGCGACCGTCAGTGCGATCGTCCGGCCAGTCCTGGACTTCATGCAGACGATGCCTGCTCTGGTCTACCTGGTGCCCGTCGTGATCTTCTTCAGCATCGGCTTCGCACCCGGTGTGGTCGCAACCATCATCTTCTCGTTGCCGCCCGGTGTGCGGCTCACCGAGCTCGGTATCCGCCAGGTCGACTCCGAGACCGTGGAGGCTGGCGAAGCCTTCGGTGGGACCTCTGGTCAGATCCTGCGCGGCATCCAGTTGCCGCTGGGGCTGCCGACCATCATGGCCGGCGTGAACCAGGTGATCATGCTCGGCTTGTCGATGGCCGTCATGGCCGGATTCGTCGGCGCGCCCGGCCTCGGGAAGATCGTGACGGGTGCGCTGGCCACCGTTGATGTCGCGGTCGGATTCGAGGCCGGTCTCGGCATCGTGATCCTCGCGATCTTCCTCGACCGCCTCACCGGCGCCATCGGTCAGCCGACTCCCGGTTCGATCGGCACGGCCTGGCGCCGTCGCCAGTCGGCCAAGGCAGAACTCGCCGACGCGAAGTCGCGTCGACCCGCACCCGGGGTCTGAGCCCGACACTACGCAACTACTACGAAACTCACAGTCGTCAACACAAGGAGAACACATGCGAATCGCACATACCCGCCGCGGCCGCGCCTCGGCCGTCGTGATGGCTGCCGCCGTTGGTCTGACCCTCGCCGCCTGCGGCGACGGCTCGGGTGACGCCGAGGAGACCACTGGTGAGGACACCGCCGGAGAGGAGACGGAGGGAGAAGGCGCCGGTGACGGTGACATGGGCACCATCACCCTGGGCTACATCCCGTCCTGGACCGACGGTCTGAGCACCGCCTACCTGCTCGAGAACAAGCTCGAGGAGGCCGGCTACACCGTCGAGCACGAAGAGCTCACCGAGGCCGGCATCCTGTACACCGCCCTCGCCGGCGGCGATGTCGACATCTACCCCTCCGCGTGGCCTGAGGTCACGCACGCGCAGTACATGGAGGAGTACGGCGACAGCATCGAGGACCTGGGCACCTACTACGGCAACGCCAAGCTCACCTGGGCAGTGCCCGAGTACAGCGAGATCACCTCGATCGCCGACATTCCGGACTACGCCGACGAGCTCGACAACCAGATCATCGGGATCGAGCCGGGTGCTGGTCTGACCGCCGCCAGCCAGGACAGTGTCATTCCGGCCTACGGCCTGGACGAGGCGGGCTTCGAGCTCGCCACTTCCTCCACCACCGCAATGCTCGCCGAGCTGGAGAGCGCGATCAATGCCGAGGAAGAGATCGTCGTGACGCTCTGGCGTCCGTTCTGGGCCAACGCCGAGTACGGCGTTCGTGACCTCGAGGACCCCGAGGGTGCGCTGGGAGAGTCCGAAGGGCTGCACTTCCTTGCCACGGACGGCTTCTCGGACGAGTACCCGGACGTAGCCGAGTGGATCGGCGGCATTTCGCTGGACGACGCGCAATACGGCGACCTGGAGAGCTCCGTGGTGAACGACAACCCGGACGACCCGGCCGCTGGCGTGTCCGCGTGGCTCGAGCAGTACCCGGACCTGGTGGGTTCCCCCGGGATGTGATCCCCACCTGATCCATGCGGGGTCGGTCAACCGTTTCGGTTGGCCGACCCCGTTTCTGTGTCCTCAGTGGCCAGCCAGGTCCATCCGCAGGAACTCGGTGATGCGCATGAACCCGGGCGGGCGCTCCGATACCGGGATTGCTTCGAGCGCTTCCTCCTCCGGGACGAGGCGTGGGGCATCGAGCTCCAGCTCGGTGCCGTCGACCAGCAGTCGAGCGGTCCCGGACGCGCGCACATTGCGCACCCAGTCCGCCCCCGACCCGTACACCAGGATGAACAGGTAGCCACCGTTCACCTCGACCGCGCCGAGAGGCGTGCGATAGGTGGTCCCGGAGCGGCGGCCGGTATGGATCAGCACCGGCCACTTCCCGCCGGCGACGGCGCGCCGGTTGAACAGGCGCTTGTTGATGTGACCCCACCACAGTGGCATCGGCATGAGCGGTCTCCTCCGTCTGGGCGCCCCGGCGGTTGCTGGGCGAAACTGGCCAGGTACACCTCTAGTCTTACACAGTAAGGTTGGGAGTGCCAGCTCTGGTCTGTCGCCGCGCCGCCACCTCCTGTGGCCTCTCCAACCTCAGCACTTCGGCACTGACGAACAATCGTGTTTGTTACCGTTTTCGCATGTCCGTCTCCCAGCTCTCGGCGAGCGCGCAGAACTATCTGAAGGCGATCTGGGCTCTGCAGGAGTGGTCCGACGAGCCGACCACGCCCTCGCGCATCGCCGCGCGGGCCGGGGTGAAGCTGTCCACGGTCTCGGACGCCGTCCGCAAGCTCACCGACCAGGGTTTGTTGGAGCACGCGCCGTACGGGGCGATCACGCTCACCGCGCAGGGGCGCACCCACGCACTGGCCATGGTGCGCCGCCATCGTCTGATCGAGACCTTCCTCGTGCAGGTGCTCGGCTACACCTGGGACCAGGTGCACGACGAGGCCGAGACTCTTGAGCACGCCGTCTCCGACTTCATGGTGGAACGTCTCGATGCGCACCTGGGCCACCCCACCCGGGACCCCCACGGCGACCCCATTCCCACTGCGGACGGCACGATCGACATGCCGGACGCCGTCATGCTCTCCGGGGTGGAACCCGGCGCCCAGGTGCAGGTGGAACGGATCTCCGACGCCGACCCTGCCCTGCTGCAGTTCTTCGCCGAGCACGAGGTGCGCGTCGGGTCGGTGCTGGACGTGCGCCCGGGGGCGCCCTACTCGGATTCGATGGAGGTCGGCCTGCCCGACGGCGAAGCATCCGTCCCGCTGGGACGCTCCGCCACGGACGCCGTCTGGGTCACGCCCGTCGGCTGAACCGGCCCTGCCGGGCCAAGCCGCAGCAACGACCGTTGCCAGACCCGCCGGGGGTGAAGGTGACGTCGATTATCGGCCCATCACCGACGTCAACCTCACCCCCGGTGCCGGGTGGGGTCGGTGGGAGGGGTGACCGGACGCCGTCGGGCGTTGCCTGTGCCGGCGGTGCTGCCGCCACTTCACGAGGCCCAGCACGAGCGCGAACATCGCTCCGTAGAAGACCGCCATCCCGGCGCTGGTGGCCGCGTCCAGTACGTAGGCGAGGCCGAAACCGGCCGCGGCGCCCCCGGCGGCGAACGCCGCAGTGAGTGCGAGGGTGACCGGCAGGCGGCGAGCGAGCAGGTGGGCGGTGGCGGCCGGGATGATCATCAGCGCCAGCACCAGGATCGCGCCCGCAGCATGAAAGGCCGCGGTCACGGTGAGGGAGACGAGAAACATGAACGCCGTGCTCACCGCCCGGGTACGGATCCCGAGCGAAGCGGCGAACTGCGGGTCGAAGGTGGTGGCCTTCAGCTGGGGGTACAGGGCCGCGATGAAGGCGATGTTGGCCGCCAACACCGCGAGCATCACGTACAGGTAGGACGGTCCGAGATCGACGCCACCGAGGATGAGGCGCTCGAACGCGGCCAGGTTGAGGTCCCCGACCAGCACCGCGTGGGTGTCCAGGTGCACGTTGCCGAAGTTCAGCGTGACGCCGATGACGCCCGCGCTGAACAGGGCCGGGAAGATCAGGCCCTGCGGGGCATCGCCGGTGAGCAAACCGGTGCGGCCGAGCCACTCCGCCCCGCCAGCCACCAGCAGGCCGGCGAGCGCGGCGCCGAGGATCAGCAGCGGCGAGCCCATGTCCTGGGTGAGCGCATAGCCGAGCACGATCCCCGGCAGCACCGCGTGGCCGATCGCGTCCACCAGCATGGAGCTGCGCCGCAGCACCACGAACGCCCCGGGTAGGCCGCACGCCACCGCGGTGACGACCGCCAACAGCAGCACGCCGAGCGCAAAGCTCATGTGTGCGCCCCCTGCTCCGCTGCGTGACTCTCAGCCAGCAGTTCTCGCCGTAGCGCCGCCCGCGCGCGCGTCCGTGCCAGGGCGCGCATCACCACGCTGCGACGCGGGGCGGCCAGGATCGAGACGGCGAAGATCGCGAACAGGGTGAGCACGATCAGTGGCCCGGTCGGCACGCTCCCGAGTGCGATGGACAGGTACGCCCCGAGCCCGCTGCCCACTCCGCCGATCGCGGCCGAGAGCGCCACCATGCTCGGCAGGGTGCGGGTCCACTGCCGGGCGGCGGCCGGGGGAGTGATCACGAAGGCGACCATCAGCACCAGGCCCACCGCCTTCACCCCGATCACCGTGGCGATCACGATCGTGGTGAACATCAGGATGTCGATGGTGCGCCCGCGGAACCCGAGCACACTGGCGTGGTCCGGGTCGAAGGTCCGGAGTGCGAACTCCTTCCAGAACAGTCCCATCAGCGCCAGGGCGATCGCGCCCACGGTCACGCTGGTGAGCAGGTCGGCGTTGGTGATCACCGAGGCGTTGCCGAACAGGTAGTCCTGGATGCCGCCCTTGCCCGGGTAGGTGCCGTTCGCGATCACCCGCAGCAGCAGCATCCCGATCCCGAAGAAGACTGTCAGCGAGATGGCCATCGCGGTGTCGATCCGGATCTTCGTGGTGCGGGCGATGCCGTTCGCGGCCAGCACCGCCAGCGTGCCCACCACCACGGCCCCGATGATCAGGCCGATCATGTTCCGCCCGTCGGCGCCGAGCACGACGACGGAGGTCAAGAAGGCCACGAGCGTTCCGGGGAGTGCGGCGTGGGAGATCACGTCGCTGATCAGGGACTGCTTGCGTAGGTAGGCGAACGCACCGAGTGCCCCGGCCACCAGGCCGATCACGGCGGTACCGAGGAACACCATCCGGTAGGTGTGGTCGGCGAAGAACTCGAGAAGGCTCATCTGATCAGCTGGTCGAAATGGTCGTTGGCGCCAGTCACTTCGTACGCGGTGCGCACGTTCTCCCGGGTGAAGGACTCCTCGGCCGGGCCGGAAGCGACGACGCGCCCGTTCAGCAGGGTGACGTGGTCGCAGTGGTCGCGCACCGTGGCCAAGTCGTGGTGCACCAGCACCACGGTGCGGCCCTGCGCTCGCAGCGTGTGCAGCACCGCCACGATCGCCTGCTGACTCCGGGCGTCGATGCCCTGGAACGGCTCGTCCATGAAGAACAGGTCCGGTGCCTGCACCAGGGCCCGTGCCAGGAAGGTGCGTTGGCGTTGCCCGCCGGAGAGCTCACCGATCTGCCGGTCGGCGAGGTCGGCGATCCCGGTCTGCTCCAGGGCGGCACGGGCCTGGTCACGTTCGTCGTGGCCGGGGCGGCGCAGCCAGCCGAGCCGGCCGTAGGTGCCCATCGTGACCACGTCCAGCACCGTCGTCGGGAAGTCCCAGTCCACACTGGTGGACTGCGGCATGTAACCCACCCGGCGGCGCACCCGTGCCAGCGGCCGGTCGAAGAACTCGGCGCGGCCGGTGAGCGGGCGGACCAGGCCGAGCATCGCCTTGATCAGGGTGGACTTGCCGGCCCCGTTCGGGCCGACGATGCCCATCACGACACCGGTGGGAACCTCCAGGTCCACATTCCGCAGGACCGGTTCGGTGCGGTAGGCGACGCTCAGGCCCTTGGTGCGGCACGCCGTCATGGGCTGGGTCATGAGGTCTCCTCGGCGAGGGCGTCGGCCACGGCGCGGGCGTTGTGGGTGAACACCTCCAGGTAGGTATCCACCTCCTCCTCGGCGCCGAGGGAGTCCGCATACAACTCGGCGTCGGAGATGCGCACCTGCCACCCGAGGGATGCGGTGGCTTCCTGCAGGCTGGTGATCGCCTGGGGGTTGGCCTGGTTGTCCTGGAAGATCACCGGCACCTCGTTCTCGGCGATGAGGTGGGCGAGGTCGCTGAGCTCCTCGGGGCTGAGCCGGGCGGTGGTGGAGATGAAGTCCGTGGCGAGCACCTCCAGGTCGTAGACGTACCCGAAGTAGGCGAATGCGTCGTGCCCGGTGATCAGGATGCGGGGCTCGGGAACGCCGGCCAGAAGGCCATCCACCTCCGCGGCGGCCGCCTCGATCTGGCCCGCGTACTCCTCGGCGTTCGCCTGATACTGCGGGGCGTGCTCGGGGTCGATCTCGGCGAGCTTGTCCGCCACGTAACCCACCACCAGGATCCAGGCGTCCGGGCTGTTCCACACGTGCGGGTCGTGCAGCGGGTTGCCCTCGGCGTCGGTGTCCGGCCAGGAGAGCAACAGGCCCTCGGGGAGGAGCTCCCCGACGGCGAGCTGCCGATCCCCGAGGCTGGTGAGCTGGTCGATCATCTGGGCCTCGAGGTACAGGCCGTTCCAGAGCACCACGTCGGCCGACTGGATCGTCTGGATGTCCCGGGTGGACGGCTGGTAGGTGTGTGGGTCCCCGCCTGGGCCCACCATCGTGGTCACCTCGGCGTCGGGGGCGATGTTCCCGACGGCGTCCGCCAGGTACCCGGTGGTGGCGTAGACGGTGAGGGGGTCGCCAGGGCTGGTCGCGTCGGAGGTGCCACCGCAGCCGGAGAGCGCGAGCGTGAGCGCTGCGGCCCCGGCCGCGAGGGCAGCGAGCGGCCGCGTGCGTGGACGCCGCAGGGTGATGGCCACCGGCCTCACCGCCCTCCATCGGTCGCATGAACTCAAATGTTCGTCGTACCGAAGTTATAACCTGGCAGCGGCTATGTGGCAAGTGGGCGCGCGGCGCCCGGAAGTGTCGACGGACCTCAGCGACCAGCGACGAATAGTGGCGTGAGTGTGCTCAGGTCCGTCGATAGTTGCAGGCTCAGCCGATGCAGAACTGCCCGATCTGGGTCTCGCCGTCCACCTCGTACACGGGGACCAGCCCCGCGGTCCGTTCGGTGTATTCGACCGCTTCGGTGGGTGAAGTCGGCTCCGGGCCGAACGCGTGGTTCAGGTCCTCGGCGTAGACATAGCCGACCTCGCCGTTGGTGGCGGCCGCGAGGATCAGGTCGGGTTCGCCGTAGACCTCGTTCGGCGTTCCGTAGGTCTGGCCGTTCTCGTTCACCGCGAAGGGTTCGACGACGACCTCCTGGTACCAGAGGGAGATCTGCCAGGCCATGTCCGCAGGCGCGTCTACGGTGAGCACCCCGTCGTCCCCGATCGGCGCGTCCCTCCCCTTCCACAGTGGCAGCGGCCCGGACGAGCGCTCGCCCGCCGAGCACGTCACGGCCGCCCCATCCGGGAGGTTCACCTCGCCACCATCCAGGCAGGTGAGATCGAACCACACCTGATCTGCGCCCTCCGGCACCGGACCGAGGTCGACCTCCGCAGGTCCGGTGTGCACCTCGGTGACCGGGGGGCTCACAACGAGCTCGTTCACCCCGGCCTGCAACTGATGCACCGCGTAGGCGGCGGTGGGGATCCCCGCGGCCAGGGTGAGCCCTCCACCCAGGGCGAGCCACCGCCGTCGGCGTGCTGTGGCCGCTCGGCGGACCAGCTCCGCACGCAGCGCCGTACCGAACTCCCGATCCATCGATGGCTTCATGACCCCTCCTCGATTGCGACCTGGGTCGCGTGCGCGACCTCGCGTACCCGTGCTCGGGCGCGGTGCAGCCTGCTGCGGGCGGCCGTGGCGCTCAGGCCGAGGAGTTCAGCCGCCTCGGCGACTTGGTAGCCCTCGAGCACGACGAGGCAGAGCAGGTGCAGGTCGGGCGTGGACAGAGACCGCAGGCCCTCCAGCAGGTCCTCACTGATGCCGTCGTCGGGCTGGATGCTCTCGGGGGAGCGGGGTAGCCGGTCCAGCAGTGCGCGATACCGCCGGGTCGCGCGGCGCTGGTTGCGCGCCACGTTCGAGGCGGTGACCAACAGCCACGGCAGCACCGACCCGTTCACCAGACGCACCCGGCGACGGAGTCGCCACAGCTCGAGGAAGGCCGCAGCGGTCACGTCCTCGGCGTCGCTCCTGGAGTCCACCAGGCGGCACGCGTGCCGATACACCCGGTCACTGTGCTGGTCGAAGACGTGGCCGAATGCCTCGCCGTCACCGCGCAGGGCCTGCTGCCAGGCCTCCGACTCCTCCATACCCCGTAGTGTCCGGGCAGAGCCGTGGTGTTGCAGTATCGTCGCGACGAGGGCGCCTCAGCCCCGCGGAATGTTCCGCAGGTTCGATCGCGCCATCGACACCGCCTCCCCAGCGCCGCCGTTGAGCACGATCTTGCTCAACGCCGTTGCGAACCCGAACACCTGGTCCTTGGTGATCTTCGGGGGGATGGAGAGGGCGTTCGGGTCCGTCACTACGTCCACCAGCGAGGGACCGCGGTGGGCGAGCGCCGTCTCGAAGGCGCTGTGCAACTCCACGGGGTCCTCCACGCGCTGCGTCTGTAGGCCCATCGCGGCACCGATCGCCGCGTAGTCCACCCCGGGCACGTCCACGCCGTGGTCGGGCAGCTTGTCCACCAGCATCTCGAGCTTGACCATGCCCAGGCTCGAGTTGTTGAACACCACCACTGTGATCGGCAGGTCGTACATCACCGCGGTGAGCAGGTCTCCGAGCAGCATCGACAGCCCGCCGTCACCGGAGAGCGCGATCACCTGCCGATCGGGGTAGGCCAACTGAGCGCCGAGCGCCTGCGGCATCGCGTTCGCCATCGACCCGTGCTTGAACGATCCGATCAGGCGGCGCTTGCCGTTCGGGTTCAGGTAGCGCGCGGTCCACACGTTCCCCATCCCGGTGTCCGCGGTGACGACCGCGTCCTCAGCGGCCACCTGATCCAGGATGGAGGCGGCGTACTCGGGGTGGATCGGGCGCATGTGCTCGACGTCCTTGGTGTAGGCACCCACCGCCTTGTTCATCAGTCGATCGTGCTTGTCGAGCATCTTGTCCAGGAACCGGTGGCTCTTCTTCGCTGCGATCTTCGGCAGCAGCGCCTCGAGGGTGGCCGCCACGTCGCCGTGCACGGGGTACTGCACGGCGGTGCGTCGTCCGATCACGGCGGCATCGACATCGACCTGCGCAGTCGGCACATCGGGGAGGAACTGGTCGTAGGGGAAGTCGGTGCCGAGCAGCACGATCAGGTCGGCCCCTTCGAGCCCCGCGGCTGCGGCGCCGTAGCCGAGCAGCCCGGTCATTCCGACGTCATAGGGATTGTCGTACTGGATGAGGTCCTTGCCGCGGAGCGAGTGCCCCACCGGGGCCTTGATCTTCTCGGCGAGATCCACCACCAGCTCGTGGGCCCCCATGGCGCCGTAGCCGACGAACAGGGCCACGTTCTTCGCCTCATCGATCGCATCGGCGAGGCTCTGCAGGGAGGTGGGGTCCGGCGTCAGGACGCCATGCGGTACCGGCGTGTACGCGGGCGCTTCTGCTGAAGTCTCCTCATCCGCCACGTCACCGGGCAGTGTCACGACGGCGACCCCTCGCTTGGCGAGGGCGTGCGAGATGGCCGCGTGCACCACCCGGGGCGCCTGGTCGGTGGTGCTGACCAGCTCGGAGTAGACCGAGCACTCGGTGAACAGGCGGTCCGGGTGAGTCTCTTGGAAGAAGCCCTGCCCGATCTGTGCGGACGGGATGTGGCTGGCGATCGCCACCACGGGCGCGCCGGTGCGGTTCGCGTCGTAGAGGCCGTTGATGAGGTGCAGGTTCCCTGGCCCGCAGGAGCCCGCGCACACGGCGAGTTCCCCGGTGAGCTGGGCATCGGCCGCGGCGGCGAACGCGGCGGATTCCTCGTGACGGACATGGACCCAGTCGATGCCGCCTTCGGCGGAACCTCCGGTGCGGCGCACCGCATCGACGATGGGGTTCAGGCTGTCTCCGACGATGCCGTAGATCCGGCGGACTCCTGCGGCCTGGAGCTGACTGACGAGTTGTTCGGCGACGTTCATGGCTCCGACGCTACGCCGAAGAGTGGAAAGTATCGACGGTGCTCAGCAATCTGGTGTCGATAGTGGTAGCTGTGCGTTGGGGACAGTCGAAACTTGCAGGGTCAGGCGTCGTCGCCGGCCTCCAGGGTGAGCCGGTACACGTCCCCGCGGTACAGCGACGTGGTCAGCTCCACATGGTCGCCGTGCTGGTCGTGCCCGACGGTGGTGGTGAGCAGGCAGGGGACATCGACCCCGATCGAGAGGTGCTCGGCGCTCGCGGGATCAGCCAACGTGGCGGCCACCTCGAACCGGGCGCGCCGGATCTGGGTGTGGTACTTCGTGCGCAGGAGTGCGTACAGCGAGGCTTCCAGGTCGTGGCCGAGCAGGCCGGGGAAGCGGTCGGCGGCCAGCCGGGAGTGCTCCACGCACAGGGGCACGTCGTCGCCGTAGCGGACCCGGCGGATGTGCAGCACCGCATCCTGGCCGCCCAGGTCGAGCTCACGCCGCTCGGCCTCCGTCGCGCCCGTGATCGATGCCTCGAGTAGCCGGCTCGAGGGCACCCGGCCCGTCGCCCGCATCGTCTCGCTGAACGAGGTGGAGGTCAGCGCCTTGCGGACCGTCGGCTCGCGCACGAAGGTCCCACGGCCCGGGATCCCCTCGATCCGTCCGCCCTCGGTGAGGATCTGCAGGGCCCGCCGCACGGTCATCGCGGAGACCCCGTAGCTGGCCGCGAGCTCCTGCTCGCTGGGGATCCGATCGCCTGCCTGCTTGGCGTCGATCATCGTGGACAGGTCGCGCGCGATGGCGTCGTACTTCTTCATCGGTCCTCCCTGCTGCCACGGTCCCCGGCCCTGTCGACGACGCCCCAAGCCGAGCGGGCGGCGCCGATCAAGGGAGCGCTGCCTCCCAGCGTGGACAGCCGTACCGGGATGTCCCGCAGGGGATCGACTAGTTCCGTGCGCAGAGTCTCGCAGACGGCGTCCCACCACACCGTCGAAGCGCCGGCTACACCGCCGCCGAGCACCACCACGTGCGGATCGATCACGGTGACCACCCCGGCGATCGCCTGCCCGAGCGCGACGCCCGCCCGATGCACCACGTCACCGGCGATCTCGTCCCCCGCGTCGGCCAGTCGGAGTACGTCAGGGGTCCCCGCGTGCTGGTCCGGGTCCCGGCGCCGGAACTGCTCGGCGATCGCCGGCCCGCAGGCCACCGCTTCCAGATGTCCGATGCGACCGCACGGGCAGCGGAGCCCGCCCGCGCCGGCGGAGGGCATGTGCCCGATCTCGCCGCCCGCATGGTGCGCGCCTCCCGCCGCCCGGCCATCGATCACCACGGTCCCACCCACCCCGGTGCCGACCGCCACCACGAGGGCGCTGCGCACGTCTGCGGCCGCCCCGGCCCACGCCTCTCCGATCGCGTGGGCACGCACGTCGTTCTGTACGGTGACGGCGATCCCGAGCTGTTCGGTCAGCCTCGCCTGGACGGGGGTGCCCGGCCAGCCCGGGAAGGTGTCGTTCGCAGCCACGATCACACCGGTCGTGGTGTCGACCATGCCCGCTGTCGCGATCCCGACGGCGGCCGGCTCGCCCCAGCCATCCAGCCTTGCCTCGGCCCGGACGTCGGTGACGAGGGACCGGATGACCTCGAGCACCGCCTCCGGCCCCGCTGCCGCCCGGGTCGGCGCGCTGTGCACCGGTCCGAGGCGACCGTCCGGGCCGACCACCGCCGCAGCAGTCTTCGTTCCGCCGACGTCAACACCGATCACCGATCTCACCCGCGACATTCTGCCCATCCCCGTGGTCTGTGTGTGGACCGACCGGCGACGGTCGCTTGCCATCGACCGTCCTTGGTCCCTATCATCCATAACCCTAGGGTAATCTAAAAACCCTAGGGTGCTTGTCGCAGCTGTTCCCGCGCCGCGCCCTGACTCCCCCTTCCGCCTTCCCGAACGGAGCCACCGATGACGTTGCACCGCAAACGCACCCACGTGGGTGTGGCCGCCCTGGCCGCATCCGCTGTCCTGCTGGCCGCCTGCGGCGGCACTGACGGTTCGGACGACGCACCGCACCTGACCGTGCTGATGGAGGAGATCTCCTACACAGACAACATCCGCGAGATGCTGCCGGAGTTCGAGGCGGCCACCGGCATCACCGTCGACCTCGAGACCGTGCCGTACGCGGACCAGGCCTCCCGCATCCTGCAGGAGTTCGCTCAGGGCTCGGACACCTACGACGTGGTCTTCAACGACAACGTCTACGGCAGCGGGTACTTCGAGTCCGGATACGTGCTCGACGTGACCGAGTACGCCACCGGCGAAGACGAGTTCGGCACCCTGGACGAGTTCTACGATCCCTACCTCGCGCCGATGACCACCGAGGACGGCGCCGTCTACGGGGTGCCCGTCTACGGCGAGAGCACCTTCCTGATGTACCGGACCGACCTCTTCGCCGAGCACGGTATCGACGGCCCGCCGCAGACCACCGCCGAGCTCGAGGAAGCCGCCCGCACGATCTCCGAGGGCACGAACGGGGAGGTCGCCGGTATCACCATGCGCGGTACCGCCGGGATCCACGCCCTCTACCCGTGGGCGGGCCTGCTGCGCAGCTTCGGCGGCGACTTCTTCGACGCCGACGGCCAGATCGCCGTGGACAGCCCGGAGGCCGTCGAGGCCACCGAGTACTGGGCGAACTTGCTCAGCGAGTACGGCCCCGCCGGTGTGGCGAACTTCGACTGGGAGCAGAACCGGATCGCGTTCACCCAGGGCCAGGCGGCGATGACCATCGACGCCACCGCCAACGGTCCCTACAACGAGGACGCCGAGTCGTCCACGGTGGCCGGGAACGTGGGCTACGCCCCCATCCCGTACGCGCCGGGCGTGGAGCCGGGGGAGAACACGAACAACTCCCTCGCGGTGCACTCGCTCTACCTGAACGCCAACAGCAGCAATCCGGAAGCTGCGTGGTCGTTCATGGCCTGGGCCACCAGTCAGGAGGTCCAGGAGGGTGCGGTCGCCTCGGTCGAGGCGGTCGGTGTGACCAATGAGGCGGTCCTGAATGGCGACGCCTATGCCGAGCGCTACGGCGCCTTCCAGGAAGCCGTCCTCGACCAGCTCGCCACCGGCAATCTCAGTTACCTGCCCTCCGGCCAGTCCGCGAACACGGTGATCGTGGAGACCGGTCAGGCGCTCTCGAACGCGCTCTCCGGGCAACAGTCCGCCGAGGAGGCGCTCGCTGCGGCGGCCGAGTCCATCTCCACCCAACTCGGCTGAGATGACGGCCACCACCCCACCACCGGTGCGGCCGGGGCAGTCCGCCCCGACCGCGCCCGGTGGCACCGCGTCCCGCCGCCGACGGCGGACCCCGTGGACCCTGGCGATCCCGGCGGCTGCTGTCCTAATCCCGTTCCTCGCGGTGATCCTCGCCCGCGGACTGTGGATGTCCACCCACGGCGAGCAGCTCACCCAGCCCGGGAGCGCGGACGACTTCGTCGGCCTGGAGAACTTTCTGCGCGCGTTCGGTGACCCGACCCTGCGGCAGTCGGTCCTGATCACCCTGACCTACGTGGTGGTCGCTGTGCTCGGCCAGGTGATCATCGGCGTCAGCGTGGCGCTGCTCATGCACCGGCGACTCCCCGGCAAGGGCATCGTCCGGGCACTGATCCTCGTCCCGATGGTCCTGACGCCCGTGGTCGCCGCACTCACCTGGCGCCTGCTGATGGATCCCTCCTCCGGCACCGTGAACTGGCTGCTCGGGCAGATCGGGCTCGGGGCGAACCATGCCTTCCTCGCCGACCCGTCCACCGCGCTGTACGCGGTGATCCTGGTGGAGGTCTGGCAGAACACCCCGTACGTGGTGGTGATCGCCCTGGCCGGGCTGGAGGCACTCGATCCGGCGCCCTTCGAGGCGGCCTCCCTGGACGGTGCGCACGGATGGCGGCTGGTCCGGCACGTCACCGTCCCGATGCTCGCTCCGGTGCTCGCGATCGTGGTGCTGCTGCGGATCATCGATGCTGCCAAGACCTTCGCGCTCGTGCAGACCATGACCCGGGGTGGGCCGGGCACCTCGTCCATGGCGATCAGCAACTACGTCTACCGCACAGGTTTCGAGGTGTTCGACATCGGCTACTCCACCGCGTTGGCCTTCCTCACCTCCGTGGCCCTGATCCTGGTGATCTTCCCGACGGCGAAACGCCTCCTGGGACTGCAGAAGGGGGGCGCACGATGAGGGTCCGGTCGTTCGTACGGGTCGCGCTGGTCTATCTATTCCTCGCCTGGTGCCTCGCGCCGGTGCTGTGGCTGGTGAGTACCTCGCTGAAGTCCGACGTAGACGCCTTCAGTTCCGAGCCTGTCTGGTTCTTCACGCCCCAGTGGGACAACTACCTGCGGGCCTGGACCGAAGGATTCATGGCTGAGGCGATGACAGCCAGCGCCGTCGTGGCGGGTTTGTCCAGCGTGATCGGGATCATCGCCGGTCTGCCGCTCGCGTACCTGGTCACACAGGTGCTCCCGGAGGGCGCAGCCAGTGGCCGTCGCGTCACGCTCACGGTGCTGCTGCTCACCACGGTGCCGCCGGTGCTCGGGCTCACCCCACTGTTCCGTACCTTCGACGATCTCGGTCTCGGCCGCGGACCCGTGGGCATCACCGCGGTGCACGCCTATTACGCGGTGCTGCTGGCATTCCTGATCCTGCGCTCCTTCCTCACGGCCTTCCCCCGTGAGATCCGGGAGGCTGCGCTCGTGGACGGCGCCGGTGAGTGGCGCACCATGCTCGGGTGCATCGCACCGAACATGGTCGGCGCGATGTTCGCCACGTTGGTGCTCGCGCTGATCCAGTCCTGGAACGAGTACCTCTACGCCCTGGTACTCACCGGCGGTGACTCCCAGACGGTCCCGGTCCGGGTCTCCAGCTTCTTCACGTTCGTCGGCACCAACTGGTCCACCCTGACTGCGGCCGGCGTCATCGGGACGCTGCCGATCGTCGTCTTTGCCATTCTCGCCCGCAAGCACATGGCGCGCGGGTTGTCCTACGGAGGAGTGAAATGAACGCCAACCCCGACCGCTCGCACGTGAAGGTCGCCGTCGTGGGCCTGGGCGCCATCGGCCAGGAGCACGTCGATATCTACCGGGCAGCACCGGAGGCGGAGCTGGTGGCCGTGGTGGACCCGCGCGCCGATGTGCGCGAGGAGGTGGCGACCCGCACCGGCGTAGCAGCGTATGCGACGCTGGCCGACCTGCTCGCGGAGGGGGCCGCGGACGCGATCAGCCTGTGTACGCCCGACCACCTGCATTTCGAGGACGCGACATCGATCATCGCGGCCGGTGTGCACCTGCTGCTGGAGAAACCGATCACCACCGACCCGGCCGAAGCGGATGCGCTCACGCAGATCGCCGAGGCGAGCGACGTCGTCGTGATGCCGGGCCACACGCTCCGATTCGAGCCGCGCTACGCGGCAGCGCGCCAGGCCGTGGCGGACGGGCGGCTCGGGCAGGTCCAGCACGGGTACCTGCGCCGTGACAACAAGGTCTCGGTGGCCGACCGGGCCGCGGGCCGCACATCGGTGGCGTTCTTCCTCGGCATCCACGACATTGACGCCCTGCAGTGGATCACCGACCAGCAGGTCACCGAAGTGCAGGCGCTGGCCACGGGTGCGACCGAGCGCACCGGGCAGCAGGCGATGGCCGTGCTGGGCACGCTGCGGCTCGCCGACGGGGCCGTGGTGCAGATCGAGTCGGCCTGGAACCTGCCAGAGGACTATCCGACCGATCTGGACGCAGCCTTCCGCCTGGTCGGCAACGAGGCCGCGCTGTCTGTGCACTCCTTTGATGCCGGGATGCACGTCGCCGGCGGTGGGTTCACCCTTCCCATGACTGCGGGGGCGTCGCTGTACGGCGCTGCACAAGGGCCGTTGGCGCTCGAGCTCGGAACGTTCCTGCGGTGCTGCCTCGACGACGCCGTGCCGCCGGTCACGATGCGGCAGGCGGCGTCCGCGGTCAAGGTGGTCATCGCCCTGGAGGAGGCCGTCGCCAGCGGACTCACGGTGGCCGTGGCACCGGTCGCGGCAGCGGGTGCCGGCGCGTGAACCTGATCAAGACCATGCGCGGCGGACTGATCGTCTCCTGCCAGGCCTATCCCGGGGAGCCGATGCGGGACCCGCGCACGATGACACAGGTGGCACTGTCCGTGGTCGCCGGCGGCGCCGTCGCGGTCCGGGTGGAAGGCCCCGACGACGTCCGTGCGGTGTCCGCTCAGGTGCCCGTCCCGGTCGTCGGGCTGTGGAAAGACGGCACCGACGGGGTGTTCATCACGCCCACCCTCCGCCACGCGCTCGCGGTAGCGGAGGCCGGGGCGCACGTGGTCGCCCTGGACGGCACCCGTCGGCCGCGTCCGGACGGGCGCACCCTGGCCGAGACGATCGCCGGGCTGCGGGAGGCCACCGAGGCGCTGGTGATGGCCGACTGTGGGTCGGTCGCCGATGCGCTGGCGGCGCAGGAGGCCGGTGCGGACCTGCTGAGCACCACGCTGTCCGGCTACAGCGGCGAACGGCCGATGCGGGACGGCCCGGACCTGGAGCTGGTGGCGGCCATCGCCGGGGAGGTGAGCGTGCCGGTGGTGGCGGAGGGGCGGATCCGTACCCCGGAGCAGGCCGCAGTGGCGCTCGAGCGTGGTGCCTTCGCGGTGTGCGTGGGTACCGCGATCACGCACCCGGCGTCCATCACGCGGTGGTTCCGCGAGACGCTCCCGAGCGGTCCGGAGTAGGGACGGGCAGCTCGCTCCCACGCGGCCGGGCCGCCCCGGCGGCGAATGCAGCGACCACCAGGAATCCGACCACAATCATCATCGCCAGCCGGAGTCCGACTTCCTCGCCCACGAAGCCCAGCAGCGGTGGGCCCACCAGAAAGGCCAGGTAGCCGATCGTGGCCACCGCGCTGACCCGCTCGGACGCACGATCCGGATCGTCACCGGCCGCCGATATCGCCACTGGGAACCCGAGAGACGCCCCCAGCCCCCACAGCACCACCGCCACCCCGGCCACGGCGGCGTTCGGCGAGAACACCACTACGGCGATCCCGGCGATGGCGCACACTGCACTGAGCCGCAACACCACGGGCCGGCCGAACCGTTCGACCACCGGACCACCCAGGAAGCGGCCCACCGTCATCGCAGCCGCGAATCCGGCGAAGACGAGCGAACCGCTCGTGGCGGAGACGTCGTGACCGTCCACCATCAGCAGCGGCAACCAGTCGTTCGCGGAACCCTCGGCGAACGCCATGGCGAGCACGACCACCCCGATCAGCACCAGTCGACGGTCACGCCACACGCTCGGGCGAGGCTGCGCCGTCGGGGTGGCCGACCGGGCCCGGACGGAGACCTCGATCCCGGTGCCGGCCACCACTCCTGGGAGCGCCCAGAGCGTCAGGCCGGTCATAATCAGTGCGGCCAGGAGCAGGTGCCAGGCGGGGGAGAAGTCGATCGCGGTCAGGCCGATGCCCACCAGTGCGCCGATCACCGTACCCAGGCTGAAGCTGCCGTGCAGGATCGGCAGTACCGGCCGGCCGATCAGTCGCTCCAGCTCGGCACCGGAGATGTTTAAACCGATCTCCCCGAGTCCGCCGCCGATCCCGAAGACCAGCAGGCCAGCGAAGACGACCGGCGCGGACGACCAGAGGGCTCCCAGGCCGACCAGCGCCGTCCCGGCGATCACGCACACCGTCCCGACCGCGATGACCGGTCGCGTTCCCCACCGGCGGACGAACCAGCCCGAACTGACTACGCCCGCCATCGAGCCCACGCTGAGGCCGAACAGGATCAACCCCATCTGTGCCGT
Organism: Ruania alba; assembly: GCF_900105765.1. Taxonomy (NCBI): domain Bacteria; kingdom Bacillati; phylum Actinomycetota; class Actinomycetes; order Micrococcales; family Ruaniaceae; genus Ruania; species Ruania alba. The sequence goes on along the minus strand of NZ_FNTX01000002.1, from coordinate 655,084 downwards.
GGAGGCCTCGACGGCGTCCCGGACGGCGGGCGTGCGCGTCACCCAGGAGGACAGTCCGATCCCGACGACCAGGATGAGGGCGAACAAGGAGTAGCGACGACGTCGCAGCGAGGGCATGGAGTCGATCGTATGAGGCTCACTCGTATGAACAACATTCGGCGACGTGACGCGTGCCACGACCTCCTCGGATCCGACGTCGGCCGGGTTGCGTCGCGCCAGCCCGGGCACATGGTCGAAATCGGTGTCCACTGTGACGATCTCGGTGAATCCCGTCCCGAGGGCTGTCGCGGCGTGGACGACGCAGACCGCCCGGACGTCGCGCAACAGTACTACTGCGTCGGCGCGGGATGATGAAAGAGTTGTGCCCGGGACGGCGGCCGGGATCGGCGCCCCGGTGGATGGTTGACCGATGGATGCTGGCGGCCGTCAGTCTGTGCCGGTGGCCTCGGCGTCGAGCCAGCTCAGAACACCCTTGAGCACCTCGGCCAGGTGCTTGCGCAGCATGGCGCTCGCCTTGGTGGCATCGCCGGAGGCGAATGCGTCAACGAGATCCTCGTGGGAGTGCGTGTGCGAACCGCCTACCAGCCGCCATCCCAGTACGTAGCGGCCCATCTTCAGACGGAGCTGCTCGATCATCTCCCAGGTGATCGGGTTCTGCGCGGCGTCGTAGAGCTCGGAGTAGAACTTGGTCCGCGCCTCCACGAAATCGGCGCCCTCATTTTGCTCGTCGGCGGACTTGGCCAACTCGCGCAGCTGTTCGATCCGTTCGGGCGTGGACCGCTTCATCGATTGCTTCAGCGCGTCCACCTCGAGCAACGCGCGAATGCGGTACACCTCCTTCGCCTGCTCCGGCGAGATCGCGCGTACCGTGGCGCCGCGGCGGTCGTGGAACTCCACCAGGCCATCCGACTCGAGCTGGATCAATGCCGAGCGCACCGGCAGCCGGGAGACGCCGATCTGCTCGGCAAGGGTCTCCTGGCGGAGCTTCTGCCCGGGCCGGAGCGTGCCGTTCAGGATCGCTTCCTGCAGGAGCCCGTACACCATGGCGCCCACGGAACGGTAGGCGGTCTGATGACGGGCGGCGAGCTCCTCGAGGTCGCCCGACGCCGCGTCTGCATTTCGGATCATGGATCCAGAATCTATCGGATATGCGAGGAACGTTCAGTGAACGCCCTCACTGTCGTCGTTCGAATGCACTCCGGTCGCGAGCTCGTCGTTCGCCCGTACCCACTCGGCGACCATCCCGGTGCCGCCGTGCCCGTCACCCTCGTCGATTACCAACCGGCTCGCCGGCCACCGCCGGTGCAGCTCCCAGGGCGTGATCACCGGGCCGCTGATGTCCCGCCGCCCGTGGATGAGGACGGCGGGGATGTGCCCGATGCGATCGACTTGCTCCAGCAGCGGTGGGTCGGCGAAACCGTCGTGTGCCCAGTAGTGCGTGGCCAGCATCGTGAACGCGTGCCGGAAGCTCTCGTCCTCCCAGCGCGGGTCCCGTGCGAACCCGCCGGCCCCGATCGAGATGTGCACGTCCTCCCAGCGTGCCCACGCCTGCGAGGCCTCCTCCCGGGTGGCCGGATCGCGCAGCAGCCGTGCGTAGGCCTCCACCAGGCGCGATTCCCGACGGCGGTAGGCCGGGTCGTGTGCCTCGGCGAAGGCTGCGTAGCGCTCCCACTCCTCGGGGAACACCATCCCCACCCCTTCGGTGATCCAGTCCACCTCGGTGCGGGACGTCGTCGTGACGGCCATCAGCACGATCCCGAGCACGCGGTCCGGGTGCGCCTCGGCATAGGCGATGGCCAGGGTGCTGCCCCAGGAGACGCCATTGAGCACCCAGGCTCTGATTCCCAGATGCTCGCGCAGCTCCTCCAGATCCGCGATCAGACGCGGGGTGGTGTTGGCGGCCAGATCGTGCGCGGGATCGTGCGCGAGCGGAACCGACCGCCCGCAGCCGCGCTGGTCGAGCCCGATGATGCGGTACCGGGCCGGGTCGAACTTCGTGACATACCCACGGTTTCCCAACCCACCCCCCGGGCCGCCGTGCAGGAACACGGCAGGGACGCCGTCGGGGCTGCCCGACTCCTCCCAGTAGACCGACTGGCCGTCGGAGGCAGTCAGCAGTCCATGCTCGCGAGGCTCGGTGCGTGGGTACACAACAGCGAGCCTAGGGGTGCGTTCGCGTCGTGATCTCGCCTTCTGACGACGACAACGCACCCCACGCCGGTGACGGTAGGTTGCTCGGGTGAGTTCATCGACGACCATCACCAAGATCGAGACGTTCCGAGTGCCGCCGCGGTGGCTGTTCCTGCGGGTGGAGACCTCTGACGGGATCGTCGGGTGGGGTGAGCCCGTGCTGGAGGGTCGTGCCGCCACCGTCGAGGCCGCCGTGCACGAGATGGCGCCGCAGGTGATGGGCAGCGACCCGAGCCGGATCGAGGACACCTGGCAGCGGCTCACCCGGTCGGCGTTCTACCGGCACGGGCCCGTGCTGAACAGTGCGATCGCCGGGTATGACCAGGCCCTGTGGGACATCGCCGGCAAGCGGCTCGGCGTGCCCGTGCACGACCTGCTCGGCGGCGCGGTGCGGGACCGAGTGCGCACCTACTCCTGGGTGGGCGGGGACGACCCGGCCGGCGTGCGCGAGCACATCCAGGCCCGCCTGGACCAGGGGTTCACGGCGGTGAAGATGAATGCCTCGGGAGCCTTGCGGCACATCGACTCACCCGCCGCCATCGCCGATGTAGTAGCCCGTGCCCGCGCTGCCCGCGAGACGCTCGGCGACACTGGTGACTTCGCCCTGGACTTCCACGGCCGCGTCTCCCCGGCGATGGCGCACCGGCTGCTGCCGCTCTTGGAAGAGCTGATGCCGATGTGGGTGGAGGAGCCGGTGGTTCCTGAGCTGTCGGCCGAGCACCTGCCCCGACTGGTGCAGCGGAGCTCCATCCCGATCGCCACCGGGGAGCGGGCGTTCTCCCGGTGGGACTTCATGCCGTTGCTCGAGGCCGGGATCGCGGTGGCGCAGCCGGACATCTCCCACGCCGGCGGGATCTCCGAGACCCGCCGAATCGCTGCCATGGCGGAGACCTACGGCGTGGGCCTGGCACCGCACTGCCCGCTCGGCCCGATCGCGCTCGCCTCCTGCCTGCAGGTGGACCTGGCCTCACCGAACACGGTGATCCAGGAGTCCAGCCTCGGCATCCACTACAACGAGGGCTGGGACCTGCTCGACTACTTGGTCGACACCAGCCCGTTCGAGGTGCGCGACGGGCACATCGATCGCCTCACCGGCCCGGGCCTGGGTGTCGAGATCGACGAGGCCGAGGTGCGCAAGGCGGCCGCCCGCGGGCACGACTGGGCTACGCCCACCTGGAACCACGCCGACGGCAGCCTCGCGGAGTGGTGATCACCGCCCGGGAACAATCACGGTGACTGACAGCCTTGACCTGACCGTGACCGTTCTCTCAGGTGCCCGATGAGCGCTGCCCGCACCCCGGCCGCTGTCGGCATCGGTCTGCGGTCCGAGCGCGGGCCGATCCTGGGTGCACTGATGCTGGCGTCGGCCTTGGTGGCCTTGGACGCCACGATCCTGGCGACCGCCTCCACCACGATCGCCGGTGAGCTCGGGGCCTTCGACCAGGTGCCCTGGCTGTTCTCCAGCTACACCCTGGCCCAGGCGGTCACGGTGCCCGTCTACGGGCGGCTCGCCGACGTGCTGGGGCGCAAGCGCGTGATGCTGGCGGGGATCGGGCTGTTCCTGCTCGGGTCGGTGCTGTGCGCGATCGCCTGGACGATGCCGGCCCTGATCGCCTTCCGGGTGATCCAGGGCATCGGTGCCGGCGCGATCATGCCGATGTCGATGACCATCGCCAGCGACATCTACACCCTGGCCGAGCGTGCCAAGACCCAGGGGTACCTCGCCAGCGTGTGGGCGATCTCCTCGGTGGCCGGCCCCACCTTCGGAGGCGTCTTCGCGCAGTTCGTGAGCTGGCGATGGATCTTCTGGATCAACGTGCCCTTCGCGGTGGCCGCTGCGGCGTTGCTCTGGCGCCACTTCCGCGAGCCGGAACGCTCCGGCCCGCGGGAACCGATCGACGTGCGCGGTGCGGTGCTGCTCACCCTGGGGAGTGCGCTGCTCGTGGGCGTGCTGCTGGAGGGTGGCACCTGGGGGTGGGGCTCGCCGCTCACCGTTGGTCTGTTCGGCATTGCGCTGGCGCTCCTGACGGCGTTCGGACTGTACGCGCGGCGAGCGGTGCACCCGATCTTCGACGTGCGTGTGCTGCGCCGGCGGATCATCGGCGCCTCCACGCTTGCCTCGCTGATGGTCGGCGTGCTCGTGCTGGGGCTGTCGACATACGTGCCGATCTACGCCCAAGGGGTGCTCGGGTACGGGCCGTTGCTCTCCGGGTTCGCCCTCGCCGCGCTCACCCTCGGCTGGCCGATCGCCGCCACGCTCTCCGGGCGCGTCTACCTACGGTTCGGGTTCCGGCTTACCGGGCTGCTCGGGTCGACCATTGCGCTCACCGGTGCGGCGCTCACGTTGCTGCTGGGGGAGGGCAGCGAGCTCTGGCACGTGGCGGCGTGCTGCTTCGTGATCGGGATCGGGATGGGCCTGACGGCGTCCCCCACCCTGATCGCTGCGCAGACCAGTGCCGACTGGGCACAGCGTGGCGCCGTCACCGGCACGAACATGTTCGCCCGCTCGCTCGGATCGGCGGCCGGAGTGGCCGTCTTCGGCGGGGTGGTGAACGCACGGACCGTACTCGGCGTGGACGGCTTGCCCGAGGGGCCCGGCCTGGCCGCGGCGATGCACCTGGTCTTCATCGGTGCGCTCGCGGTGACCGTGGTGCTGCTGGTCGCCGTGGCGCTGATGCCGAAGGACCGGCCGGCTCGTCTCCCAGGAATCACACGCCGATGTGGCGGTCGCTCGTCCGCGAGCTGACGTCGCTGCCCTGATCGCAGTTGCCGCTGACCGGAGCGACATGGATGCGTCCCTGCGCGGCAGCATGGTGCACGGCTCGACGTATGCCTGTCGATCGGACCAGGTAACGCGTGCGGCCCTCATGCCGGGGCGTACATCTGGATCGCACACCTCAACACTTAAGATACAGCGATGTATGATACGGAGATGACTGATAGCCCGGGTAGGGAGTTCTACGGTCGCTCTGACGTCATCGCGCGGTTGAGGGCGCAGCTGGATTCCGTTCAGCGCACTGGTGCCGGTCGCATCGTCGGCGTGCGCGGCCGGCGCCAGGTGGGCAAGTCCACGGCGGTCGAACGGTTTGTCCAGAGCGCCGGGGTTCCCTACGTCTTCGCGGTCGGCACGTTGGGTGCGTCGAGCCGGGCCCAGGTCGACGACGCGACCCGGGCGCTGGCGGAGTCCACACGCCCTCTCCCCGGTACTGGCGCCCTGGCCGGAGCACGTGTGCCTGGGTGGCGCGAGTGGCTGGGTGCCATCGAGCAGGCCGCCGAATCCGGTCCGGTGATCGCTGTTGTCGACGAGTTCCCATGGGCCGCCGATGCGGATCCCTCGCTCGAGGGAACACTGCAGAACGTGTGGGATCGCCGTCTGGAGCGCCTCCCTGTCCTGCTGGTCCTGATCGGTTCTGACGTGACGATGATGGAACGCCTCGGAGAGTATGGACGTCCGCTCTTCGGCAGGATCCGCCCTTTCCGCATCGAACCGCTGAATCCGGCAGAGGTTGGGCACGCCCTCACCGCAGCCACTCCGACCGATGTCTTCGATGCCTATCTGATCACCGGCGGATACCCGCGGCTCGTGGCCGACCTCGGAGACAGTGGGCAGGACCCGGCCGCCTATGTCCGGGAGGCGATGCGCGACCTCTACAGCCCCCTCGTCTCGACGGCGCGGTTCACCCTGGATGCCGAGTTTCCGGACGGGCAGGCCGCGGAGCGGGTACTCGCGGCGATCGGCTCCGACGAGACGACGACGCCCCGGTTCAATGACTTGATTCCCGCGGGTGTAGACGCCACCGAGCGCACTCGTCTGCAGACCGCGACGACGCGTGCGCTCCGGACGCTCATCGATGAGAAGCGCCTCGTCGAGCGGGACGTGCCGGCGTGGGCATCGGACAAGGGTCGGCTTCGGCGATACCGGGTCGCCGACCCCTACTTGCGCTTCTGGTTTCGCTACATCGGCCGTGATGTCGAGCGAATCGCCCGTGGTCGCGGCGATCTGGTCGCTCAACGGTTCGACCGCGACTGGTCGTCGTGGCGCGGCCGCAGCATCGAGCCCGTCGTGCGTGAGGCGATCCTGCGCCTGGCGATCGACGATGACCGCCTCGACGGGGTCGAGGCGGTCCACGCCTGGTGGGCGCGCGACGGCCGGGCAGAGGTCGATGTCGTCGCAACGACAGCTGAGCGGACCGCCGTCGTGGGCACCATCAAATGGCGCCCTGATGGGACGGTCACCAGGCGCGAGATCGATCAGCTGCGTGCTGCGACCGCGTTCGTTCCCCGAAGCGCCCATGCGGTGCTCGCGGCAGTCAGTCCGGAAGTGGGCCCCACGGTGGGGGCTGACCTCGTCTTCGGGGCTGCGGACCTGCTCTCTGCATGGCGTGCCTGACGCGGTGCCACTATCAGGTGGCCCACCGCGCCTGGATCAGGTCCGCCAGCTGCCGCATCTGATCGCCCATCCGCACCGGCTTCCCGCCAGGCACGTCCTCGCAGAGCCACTGCAGCTGGATGCCGTCGGCGATCGCCACCACGGAGCGAGCCAGCGCGAGCGAGGGCGCGTCCGGGTGGACGATGCCGACGGTCTTCCCCTGCTCGAACGCGCGCTCCAGGGTCAGCACTGCGTTCTCGAAGTGCTGCACTAGCCACCGGTGCGCGGGGTGGTCGGCGGCGGTGCCGTCCACCGCCATCGCCATGTACAACCCCACCATCGACGGGGTCCGGCTGTTCCGGTCCATCAGGTCCGCAAAACCCTCGAGCAGGTCCCACACGCTGCCGGACTCCAGCGCCAGCACGTCGACGGCGTCCCGGTGCTCCAGCACGGCCGAGTACAGCCCCTCCTTGGAGCCGAAATGGTGCAGCAGGCCCGCCTTGGAGATCTGGGCCGCGGCTGCGATATCGGCCACGGACGTGGCCGCATAGCCCTTGCGCGCGAACAGTGCGATCGCCTCGGCGAGGATGCGTTCGCGCTTGTCCTCACCCCCTGCCCGGGGGCGCCCGGGGCGTCGTGTCTGTGCGTCGGCCACCAGCACAGCCTAGGTGCTCCTATTTATTGACCGTACGGTTAATTAGCTCGTACGGTATGTCCGGACGACGTCGTCACTTCACCAGGAGCGTTCATGAGCACCCCGACCCAGGCCTCGCCCACCCTCGCCGAGGCGGACATCCCCCGTCTGCTCGGCGAGCTCACCCTGGAGGAGAAGGCCTCGCTGTGCTCCGGGCAGGACTTCTGGCATACCCAGGCGATCGAGCGTCTCGGCATCCCCGCCGTGATGGTCACCGACGGTCCGCACGGGCTGCGCAAGCAGGCTGGGGCCACCGACCACGTCGGCCTGAACGATTCGGTGCCTGCGACCTGCTTCCCCTCCGCCGCCGGCCTCGGCTCCACCTGGGACCGCGACCTGCTGCACCACGTGGGCGCGGCGCTCGGCGCCGAGACGCGCGCGAACGACGTCGCCGTGCTGCTCGGCCCCGGTGTGAACATGAAGCGCAGCCCCTTGTGCGGGCGCAACTTCGAGTACGTCTCCGAAGACCCGTACCTCGCTGGTGAGCTTGCCACCGAGCTGGTCCAGGGCATCCAGTCCCGCGGCGTGGGCACCTCGCTGAAGCACTTCGCCGCGAACAACCAGGAGACCGACCGGATGCGGATCTCCGCGGAGATCGACGAGCGCACCCTCCGGGAGATCTACCTGCCGGCCTTCGAGAAGGTCGTCACCCGCGCCCAGCCGTGGACCGTGATGTGTGCCTACAACAAGGTCAACGGAACCTACGCCTCGCAGGACCCGTGGCTGCTCACCGAGGTGCTCCGCGACGAGTGGGGCTTCGAGGGCCTCGTGGTCTCCGACTGGGGCGCCGTGGACGACCGCGCCGCCGGGGTCGCCGCCGGTCTCGACCTGGAGATGCCCTCCTCCCACGGCATCAACGACGCCGCGATCGTGACCGCCGTCCGGGAGGGGCGCCTCGCCGAGGCCGACCTCGACACCGCCGTCACCCGCGTGCTCACCATGGTCGCCAGGGCCCAGCCGGCCCTCGCCGAGCCGGGCACGGCCGACCTGACGGCGCACCACGCCCTGGCCCGTGAGGTCGCCACCCGCTCGGCCGTGCTGCTCAAGAACCCCGACGGCGTCCTGCCGTTGGCCGCAGACGGTCTGGCAGGGTCTGCGGTACTGATCGGGGAGCTCGCCCGCACCCCCCGCTACCAGGGCGCCGGATCCTCGCAGGTGAACCCGACCCGGCTGGAGACCATCCTCGGAGCCTTCGCCGAGCGTGGCCTGGACCTGCCGTTCGCGGCCGGGTACCGGCTGGCCGAGGCCGAGAAGCCCGGGGGCGCGGCCGAGAGTGAGACCCGCGACGATGCCGCCCTGCGAGCCGAGGCCGTCTTCGCCGCCACCGGCAAGACGGCCGTCCTGGTGCTCGGGTTACCTGCGGCCGACGAGTCCGAGGGATACGACCGCGAGCACTTGGACATCCCGGCCAGCCACCTGGACCTGCTGCGTGAGATCTCCGCGGTCGCTCAGCGCACCGTGGTGCTGCTCGCGAATGGATCCGCGGTGGCCGTCTCCGAGTGGGAGCACCGCGTGGACGCTCTGCTCGAGCTGTGGCTGGGCGGACAGGCCGGCGGCAGCGCCGCGGCGGACCTGCTGCTCGGGGATGCTGCTCCGTCCGGCCGGCTCGCCGAGTCCATCCCGGTACGCCTGGCCGATGTGCCCGCGCAGCTGAACTTCCCCGGCGAGAACGGCACGGTCCGCTACGGCGAGGGCATCTTCATCGGCTACCGCGGCCTGGACGCCCCCGGGCGGGAGGTCTCCTACCCGTTCGGGCACGGCCTGACCTACACCACCTTCGACTACGCCGACCTGACTGTGGACGTAGCTGAGGTGACCGACCAGACCGGGGCGGGGGACGTCGTCGTGCGCGCGGGCGTGACCGTACGCAATACGGGCGACCGTGCGGGCGTGGCGGTGCCGCAGCTGTACCTCGGCCGGCCCGGATCGGCCGTGGCGCGCCCGCCGCGCGAGCTCAAGGGTTTCGCCCGTGTGTACCTCGCGCCGGGTCAGGAGCAGCGGATCGAGCTCACCGTCACCCGGCGCGAGCTGAGCCACTGGGACGTGCACGCCCACGGGTGGGCCGTGGAGCCCGGGCCGCTGCGCGTGGCCGTCGGGGCCTCCTCGCGCGACCTCCCGCTGGAGCAGGTCACCGAACTGGTGGCACCGGCGCTGCGCCGGCCACTCAGCGAGGACGCCACCATCAGTGAATGGCTGGAGCACCCGCAGGCCGGTCCCGAACTGCTCGCCGCGATGGGTGACTTCGGCGCCATGTTCGGCCCGGACAGCCCGGACCAGGCGATGGCGGCCTTCCTCGGGTCGATGCCGGTCAAGAAGGTGCCGGTGATGCGGATGTCAGAGGAGCTCACCCAGGAGCGCCTGGCCGAGCTGGTGCAGCACTACGGTGGTTGAACCGGCGAGCCGACGGTCATTCGCCCCATCGGCACAGTGTGCGCCATGACCTCCGTTTGTGCGGTCGGACCAGTACGCTGCACTCGTGGAATCTCTCGCCAGCCCTGACGTCTGGATCGCCCTCGCCACTCTGCTCGCTCTCGAGCTGGTGCTCGGCGTGGACAACGTCGTATTCATCTCCATCCTCGCCAACCGGCTCCCGGCCGAGCAGCGCCAGAAGGCCCGCATCGTGGGGCTCGCACTTGCCCTCGTGCTGCGCATCATCCTGCTGTTGTTCGCCTCCTGGATCGTGGGACTGACCGACCCGTTCTTCACGATCGGCGGGATCGAGGCGCTCGCGTTCTCCGGTCGAGACCTGATCCTGATCGCCGGTGGTGCCTTCCTCATCTACAAGGCCGTCACCGAGATCCACCACAAGCTGGAGGGCGCCGACGGCGAATCGGAGGGGAAGGTCTCCCAAGCTGCCGTCACGTTCGGCCGCGTGATCCTGCAGATCGTGCTCATCGACGCCGTGTTCTCCCTCGACTCGGTGATCACCGCCGTCGGGATGGTCGACCAGCTCTGGGTGATGGTGACCGCCGTGGTGGTGGCCATCGTCGTGATGATGTTCATGGCCAAGACCATCGGCGACTTCGTCGATCGGCACCCGACCGTGAAGATGCTCTGCCTGGCCTTCCTCGTGCTCATCGGCGCCACCCTGCTGGCCGAGGGCTTCGACGTGCACGTCAGCAAGGGCATGATCTACGGCCCGATCGCCTTCGCCATCGGCGTGGAGGTGCTCAACCTCATCTACCGCAACCGGTCCGCGAAGAAGGCCGGCAAGGTGACGAAGCCGGTCCACCTCAAGGCCAAGTACCCCGAGCAGAAGGCAGGGGTGTCCGGCTCTCAGGGTTGAGCTCACCGACGGGTGCCAAGATGGACGCGTGACCATCGCGCCGGGACCTGGGCTCGCGATCGCGATCGTCCTGCTGGTCGGGGTGGCGATCGCAGCGTCGGCGATCGGCCACCTGCGGCAGGAGCGGGCGATCGGGGTCGCCGCCCTGCGCGCGGTGGTGCAGTTGGCCGCCGTCTCCCTGGTGATCGCCGCCGCCCTGAGCTCCCTGCTCTGGTCGGCCGTGGTGGTGGTCGTGATGTTCCTGGTGGCGGCCCTCACCTCCGCCCACCGGGTGGGGGCGTTGCGGCGCTGGCCCTGGGTGGCGCTCGCGATGGCTGCCGGCCTGACCCCGACCCTGACCGTCATCTTCGTCTCCGGTGCGGTCCCGTTCACCGGTGCGGCCCTGGTGCCGGTGGTCGGCATCATCATCGGCGGCGCCATGATGGCGCATACGCTCGTCGGGATGCGCGCCTTCGGGACCCTGCGGGAACGGCACGGCGCCTACGAAGCGGCCCTCAGCCTGGGCATGAGTCGTGCGGAGGCCATCAGCGAGGTGGTGGCCGACGTCCTTCCCGAGGCACTGGTCCCCGGCCAGGACCAGACCCGCACGGTCGGCCTGGTCACCCTGCCGGGTGCCTACATCGGTGTGCTGCTCGGCGGCGGCAGCGCCCTGCAGGCCGGGGCCGCTCAGGTGCTGGTGCTGCTCGGCCTGGTCGCCGCGCAGACGGTGACGGTGGTGGTGGCACACCTGCTGATCCGGTCCGGCCGGTTGCTGCCGGCCGACCTGCGGGAGCGCCTGCGCCCGTGAACTTCCGGTGCTGAGCACATTGCTGCCATATCTGGCAGCAAGACGCTGAGGCCAGTCGATTCTTACAACCAGCCGTTCCGATCGGCCACCCGCGCCGCCTCGATCCGGTTGGCCGCCCCGACCTTGCCGATCGCGGAGGAGACGTAGTTACGGACCGTGCCAGGGCTGAGGTGGATCCGCGCCGCGATCGCGCTCAACGGTTCTCCGTCCAGGCACTCGCGCAGGATCTGCCGCTCCCGGTCGTTCAACGGGTTCGGCCCGCCGGCCAGGGATTCGGTGGCAAGTGCCGGGTCAACCACCCGCCGCCCGGCATGCACGGACCGGATGGCCTCGGCGAGCTCGGTGGCAGGCGTGTCCTTCACGACGAAACCGCTCGCACCGGCCTCGAGCGCCCGGCGCAGGTATCCGGGGCGCCCGAAGGTCGTCACCATCAACGAGCGCACCTGGCGCAGCTCCACCCGCAGCTGCTGCGCCACCGCGATCCCGTCCATCCCGGGCATCTCGATGTCCAGCAGGCACACCTGGGCGCCGTGTTCGGCGGCCGCCCCGACGACGTCCGTCCCGTTGCCCACTTCCGCCACCACGTCGATGTCGTCCTCCAGGCGGAGCAGGGCGGCGAGCGCCCCGCGCACCAGTGCCTGGTCGTCGGCCAGCAGCACCCTGATCGGATCGGTCACCAGTGCACCTCCACGCGTGTTCCACCTGTCTCGCTCGGGCGCACGGTCAACGTGCCCCCGGCATCGGCCACCCGCTCCCGGGCACCCCGTAGCCCACCGGACTCGGCAGCGCCACCCGGCCCCACGCCGTCGTCGGCCACCACCAGCGAGTCCGTGCTCAGGCTGACCTCGCACCGGGTGGCGCGGGAGTGCCGCACCACGTTCGTGACCGCCTCCCGCAGCACCCAGGCGATCACGATCCGGTGCCGCGGATCCACCACCGCCGGGTCCTCGGGCACCTCGGCGGCAACCCCGGCATCGGTGAGTGCGGCCCGTGCGGCGGTCAGCTCGTCCGCCAACCGCGCCACTCGTAGGCCCGCCACGGTGGCGCGCACCTCCCCGAGCGCCTCCCGGGTGAGGGAGCGGATCGCCGCGATCTCTGCCTTCGCAGCCGCCGGATCGGCGTCAACGAGCCGCTCGGCGAGCTCGGCCTTCACGGTCACCACGGTGAGGCTGTGCCCGAGCACGTCGTGCACGTCGCGTGCCACTCGCTCCCGCTCGCTCGTCATCGCCAACTGCTTCTCCAGCACGTCACGCTGCTGCTGACGGCCGTCGATCCAGCGGATCAGCCCGACGAACAGTGCTGTGCCGGCGGTGATGCCGGCGAACATGAACTGATAGGGCTCACCGATCAGCAACACCGAGACCAAGATGAGCACCACCAGGCCGGCGACGACCCACACCGCCCGCCGCAACGGCTGGCTGAAGATCGCGTAGACGGCCAAGAACGTCGACATCCCGAAGACGTCCAGGCCGATCGTCAGGAGCACCGGCACCGTCAGCGCCGCCATCACCGTCAGGAGGATCCACCCGCGCCGTGGCCGCACCCAGGTGCGCTCGTTGGTGATGAAGCCGTACAGATACGCGCCCACGAAGGCCGCGACCGCCGTCAGGGCCCCCGCCTGGGCGGCCACCGGAACGGGGGACTGGACGATCCCCACCACCGGGAAGGTCAGGAACGCCAGCCACGGGGTGGCCAGTAGCCAGCTGAACTTCGCCCAGGGGTCCGGGGCGAGGGTGGTGCCGTCCTCGGAGAGTGTCATGGTCTGACCATTGTGCTGCCAGGCGGGAGCTGGCGTCTGTTCGATCGCTACCCCTGCCGAGGTCATTGCCGGCTGCGGCCCCGCCGCACCAGCAGCACGGCGCCGACGGCGAAGATCGCGGTCCACACCCCGACGTTCAGCAGCAGGGCCCACAGGGGATCGTTTCCACCGACGCCCTCCATGGACACCAGGGCGCCGTCGGTCAGGGGGTATCGGGCAAGGCCGACGATCCCGTAGAGCGGGGTGAACCGGGCGATCTCCAGCATCGCGCCACTGAGTGGGATGAAGATGTTGCCGAGGAACGCCAGGACCACCAGGGCGCCGCTTGCTGCGCCCACCGCGGCCTCGCTCCGGAACAGCAGCCCCACGATCAGGCCGTACAGGGAGAACACCGCCGCGCCGAGCATCACGATGGCGGCGCTCGCGAGCCACACCCACCCCGGCGCAGAGGCCTGAGTGAACGCGCCGATCAGGTAGATCAGGGCGATCGGGATCAGCGAGATGGTGAACGCCACCGTGGCCTTCACACTCACGTACCGCGTGTCCGACATCGGGGTGAGGCCGAGCTGGCGACCCCAGCCCTGCATGCGTTCGACGGCGGCCATCCCGCCCACACCGGTGGTCGCCGTGACGGCACCGAAGGCCGCCATCGAGATCATCGTGTACATCGAGGCGTTGCCGTTGCCGATCGCGGCGGCGCCGTAGCCCATCGAGACCCCGAAGATCACGAAGAAGAACGCCGGGAGCACGGCGATGAAGAAGAGACTGACCAGGTCGCGGCCGACCCTGGCCAGTTCGATGCGCAGATAGGTGGTGTTCATCGGGTGGCTCCTTGGGTCAGGGAGGTGAAGGCGTCGTCGAGTGAGCCGGAGGTCACGAGCAGATCCGTGCCGCCGAGGTCGAGTACGGCGCGGGCGACCGCGTCGGAGTCGGTGGCGCGCAGGTGCAGTCGGTCACCTTCGGGGCGGATCGCGTGGACGATCTCGAGGGTCTCTAGGTGGGCCAGTGCGGTGGGCCGGGTGTCGGGGGAGAAGTTGGCGGATACCCGCCGGCCGGTGGCCTGGGCGCGGATCTCCTCGGTGGTGCCGTCAGCAACGACCTTCCCACCGGCCACCATCACGATTCGCTGGGCGAAGGAGTCGGCCTCTTCCAGGTAATGGGTGGCGAAGACGACGGTGCGGCCGGTCGCGGCCTCGGCGCGCATGGTCTCCCAGAAGTCGCGCCGGGCCGTCACATCCATCCCCGCGGTGGGTTCGTCGAGAATGAGCAGGTCCGGGTCGGGGAGCAGGGCGAGGGCGAACCGGAGCCGTTGCTGCTCACCGCCGGAGCACTTCGAGACCTTCCGGCCGGCGAGACTGGTCAGCCCGGCGCGGTCGATCACCGTCTCGACCCCGGCGTGGTCGGCGAACGTGGAGGCGATCATGGTGACGGTCTCGCGCACGGTGAGGTCCCGGAGCAGGCCCCCGGTCTGCAGCACGGCCGAGACCCGGCCGGCGGCGACGGCGCGGCGGGGCGCATGTCCGTGCACACTGATGGTGCCGGAGGTGGGGGTCGTCAGGCCGAGGACCATGTCGAGCGACGTGGTCTTCCCGGCGCCGTTGGGGCCGAGGAAGGCCACGATCTCACCGGAGCCGATGGTCAGGTCGATGCCGTCGACAGCACGCACGGGTCCGGTGGCACCGCGGAACTCCTTGACGACCTGGTCGAGGTGGACGGCGGGCGCGCCGCCTGCGGGGGGAGGTGTTCTCATCCCTCCACACTGGCGGCGGGGCGGGTGGAGGCACGAGGGGGTGCTGTCACGACCTCCGGATGACAGGTGTCACATCGCCGGCGGCGTGCCAGAGACTGACATCCCTCCCGTGTGGTTCGACCCGAGGTCGCTCATCACCTGGACGCGGGATATCGCTCCCGCAGCGGATCCTCGGTCGCGTCCATCCAATCCCGGAGGTGGGCCCGTGCGCGGGCGAGTGCCTGTGCGGAGTCGGGGTCGCCCGTGCGGCCGTGGGACTCGACGAGGTTGTGCAGCGCGTGGGGGTCGGTGGTGAGCCGATACAGCTCCTCGGGGGCACGGCGCTGGTAGAAGTCGGTGCGCTCCTTCAGGGCCGTGTCGGTCTCGGCCGCGTCCGTCATCGCCGGCCACGTCAGACCAGCCATGTTCTCCGCCCGATACGCGGTCTCCCCATCGGACCAGGCGTTCCAGATATAGCCCCACTCGCCGTCCTGCACCGACCGCATCTCATACCTGTTCCCCGCGTTCGTCTCGTGGAACACGGTGACCACATGGTCACGCCCCGGTTCCCCACGCCCCTGCAGCAGCCCGACCACGCTGCGTCCGTCTACGCCGTCGGGAATCTCGGCCCCGGCCATCTCGCAGAAGGTGGCGAACAGGTCCAGGGTGGAGACGAAATGGTCGTCGTTCACCCCGCCCGGGGGCACCTGGTCCGGCCAGCGCACCACCAGCGGCGTGCGCGTTCCCGCCAGATAACAGTTCGCCTTCGCGAACGGGAACGCCATGCCGTTGTCGGAGAAGAACACCACCACCGTGCGCTCCGCCTGCCCCGAGTCCTCCAGGGCGGCCAGGATCGCCGCGATCACATCGTCACATCGGCGCGCCGAGCTCAGATACTGGGCATACTCCTGGCGGACCTGCGGCAGATCCGGCAGGAAGCCGGGCGGATCCGCCTCCTGCGCCGTGAACACGCGGCTCGGGTCCGGGTAGGAGGCCTGCTGCTCCTCGGTGTATCCCTCCCGTTCAGCCGCACTGCCGTGGAACGGGCGATGTGGGTCGTGCGCGTTCGCCATCAGGAACCATGACTCTCCCTCGGACGCCGCGATGAACTCCGCCGTCGCGTCGCCATACGCCTGCGGGTTTCGTCCCATGCCCAGTTCGGCCTGCTGCCGCACGAACGACCACCCGAACCGGTCCTCCGGCTGCAGGTGGTTCACCTTGCCGAGGATCCCGCTGCGATACCCGACGGCGCCGATCGCCTCGGTCAGCAACGGCACCCCCTCATCGATCGGCTCGAATCCCTCCGCACCATTGCGGTGCGGCCACCGCCCCGTCATCAACGCCGATCGACTCGGCTGACACACCGGCGCCGGCACATGCGCCCGACCGAAACGCATCCCCTCAGCTGCCAGCCGATCCAGGACCGGCATCACATCAGGCCGACCACCGAACGAACCCGGAGTATCACCCGCCAGGTCGTCGGCGGTGATGAGAAGAATGTTGGGACGCGTCATCGCTGGGCCTCCAGAGGTGAGGTGTCGGCGGCATCGGGGATCGGGCGGGTCAGGCTGTCGTCGCCGATCTCCGCACGGACCTCGCTCAGGGTGCGCGTGAGCTCCTCGGTGAGTTCCTCATGGCCAGGTCGGTCGTAGAGGTTGTGCAGCTCGTGCGGATCGGCGATCAGGTCGAAGAGTTCCCACTCGGGGTCGGTGGGGGTGTCCGATGCTCGCGGAACCCCGAGTCCCCGGCCGTAGTAGTGGACGAGCTTGTGCGTCCGGGTGCGGATGCCGCAATGGGCCGCGACGCGGTGCGGGATGGAGTCGTGCTCCCAGTAGCGGTAGTACGCGGCTGCGCGCCAGTCGGCAGGCTCAGCCTGGTCGAAGATCGGGGTCAGGCTCGCACCGTTCATCGGCTCGACGGGCTGCAGGCCGGCGAGCTCGGCGAACGTGGGCGCGAAGTCGATGTTCTGCACGAGCGCGTCGCTGGTGCTGCCCGCGGCGATACGGGCCGGATAGCGCATCAGCAGCGGGATCCGCAGCGACTCGTCGTACATGAATCGCTTGTCATACCAGCCGTGATCGCCCAGGAAGAAGCCCTGATCGGAGGTGTAGACGACGATCGTGTCCTCGGTCAGGTCATGGGCGTCGAGGTAGTCGAGCACCCGTCCCACGCTGTCGTCCACCGCTGCCACGCACCGCAAGTAGTCCTTGATGTACCGCTGGTAGAACCACCGACGGCGGTCCTCACCGTCGAGGTCGGCAGGTGGTTCGGCCTTGACATCCTTCGCCGTCAGGTCCCGATCGATGCGCATCCGTGCCCGGCGGGCGGCGCTGGCGCGTGTGCTGTAGTCGTCGTCCAGCGTCTCCGGTTCTTCTCGATCCTCGGAGTACAGGTCGGCGTGCCGATCGGCGGGCACCCACCAGCGGTGTGGTGCCTTGTGGTGCAGGCAGAGCAGGAAGGGTCGATCCTGATCTCGCTGGTCGAGCCACTCCAGGCTCATGTCGGTGAGCAGGTCGGTCACGTAGCCGGTGTGCTGGCGCTCGGTCCCGTTCTCGATCAGCACCGGGTCGACGTAGTCCCCTTGGCCGGGAAGGATGCTCCACGTGTCGAACCCGGTCGGATCGGCGTTCCCTCCGTGCCCCAGGTGCCACTTGCCGAACAGTGCCGTCTGATAGTCGGACCCCTGCAACAGTTGCGGGAAGGTCTGACGCCGTCCGTCCAACCGGTCCCCTTGACTTCGCACACCGTTGACATGGCTGTGCTGGCCGGTCAGGACGGCTGCACGGCTCGGGGTGCAGATCGAGTTCGTGCAGAAGGCGGCATCGAAGCGCATCCCGTCCTGAGCGAGCCGATCCAGGTGCGGGGTCTGGTTGATGCGACTGCCATAGGCAGAGATCGCGTGTGCCGCATGATCGTCGCTCATGATGAACACGACATTGGGCCTGGACATCCGATCCGTCCTCTCTGATTCGATTCAATCTCGCGCCGGAGACAGGGGCGCCTCGGCGCGCTTGCGCTAGGGGCGAGGGAGGTCGCTCGACTCCCGGACGGCCAGTCCGGTCTGGAAGACCATCTGCTGGTGCACGTGCGTGGCCGCGTTCTCGATCTCGTCGAGGAGCAGCTCGGCGACTCGACGGCCGTACTCCTCTTTCGGGCGACGGATGGAGGTCAGGCGAGGTGACAGCATGGTCGCGAACTCGAGGTCGTCATACCCCACGACGGCGACATCCTCCGGCGACCGAAGGCCTCGCTCCTGCAATCCGCGGAGGACACCAAGCGCGAGCCGGTCGTTGATGCACATGACGGCCGTCGGTGGCCGACGTCCCTTCATGATCTCCCCGACTGCCCCCTCCCCGGCAGCGGCGTCCGGCTCCGGCACGACCACCTCGACAACAGCCGCGTCGACCTTGAGCCCTGCTTCCTCGACAGCCTGGTGCAGTCCGCCGCGACGGTCGAGGCATTGCCGACGGTCGTGCGGCCCGTTCACCAGACCGATCCGACGGTGACCCAGCGCAAGGAGGTGCCGTCCGGCCTGCTCTGCGCCCTTGACGTCGTCGACCGCGACCGAGCAGTGCTCACCGTCCGGACTCGCGCGGTCCAGCAGCACGACCGGCGTTCCGCGCTCACGGATCTCGTCGACGGTGGCGAGGTCGTGGCTGGTGGGGCCGATCACGATTCCGCTGACGCCGTGCTCCTCGAGCTCCAACAACTGGC